>NZ_JBHEMO010000041.1:0-90669 GCF_046262535.1 Jatrophihabitans sp.
GCGGCTCTGCACGCCCGAACGGAGTGAGGGCGTGAGCGACGCTTGCGGAGCGAAACAGGGGTATTGCGGCTCTGCACGCCCGAACGGAGTGAGGGCGTGAGCGACGCGTGCGGAGCGAAACAGGGGTATTGCGGCTCTGCACGCCCGAACGGAGTGAGGGCGTGAGTGCGGACGAGCCGCGTTCTGAGCTGACGCTGGGCCCGGCGACGCGCCTGTTCTGGCGATCGCCGGACTCGATTCATCTCGAACTGGGTGGTTCAGCGGTCGTGGTCGAGGGACTGCCGGCCGCGCTCCTGCGCCGCGTGGCCTCTCCCATTGCGCCCCCCGAACCGGCAGATCCGCTCGACGGCCCCGCCGGCCAGGCGCTGGCCGCACTGACGGAGGCGGGCTACCTGTGGGCCCGATCCGGTGACCACGACGACTCGCGCCTCACGCCGCCTGATCCGCGGCTGGCCGGGGAGCTGGCCGCGCTCGCGGTGCAGCACGGCGCCGCCGCGGCCGACGTGCTCAGCGCCCGCCGGCACGCCTCGGTCGAGGTCCACGGCACCAGTCGGGTGGCCGTGCATCTGGCCTGCGTCCTCGCCGCGGCCGGCGTCGGCCGAGTGCGTTGCGTCGCCTCCGGCGTCGCCCGGCTCTCGCACGCCGTGCCCGGTGGCGTCGCCGCGGGCGACGAAGGGGTGGTACTGGCCGCTGCAGCCGAGGCGGCCCTGCGCCGCGCAGCGCCGGAAGTGGATACGGCACCGCTACCGGTCGACGAACGGCCCGATCTGACGATCTTGGCGACGGACTCCCCTGTCGGCGTCGAGCGGCTTGCGGCCCTGCATGCGGCCGATGCGCCGTATCTGGCCGTGGCCGTCAATCTCGAGTCGGGCATCGTCGGCCCGCTGGTCCTGCCCGGGCTCACCAGTTGCCTGCAGTGCGCCGACCTGCACCGCGCCGACCGCGACCCGGCGTGGTCCGCGCTCGCCGTCCAGCTCACCATCGGCCGCCGGCACGGACCGGCGTCGGCCGTCGCCGTGGCGACCGTCGTGGCCGGCGTCGCGGCCCAACAGGCGTTGACCTTCCTCGACGGTGGCGAGCCCGACTGCATCGACGCGACCATCGAGTTGCGGCTGCCCGACTGGCGCTTGCGCCGGCGCAGCTGGCCCATGCACGCCGAATGCGAGTGCAGTAGGCACAATGGGCAGCGTGACGATCACGGGCGGGCCGAGGACCAACCCCCATGAGTGACCGCGGGGACCGACGCGACCGTCACCGCGACCGCTCCAGCGACGACATCCCCCAGCGGCGGGCGGCACGTACCGCCAAGCTCGCCTCGCTCCCCCTCGGCGTGGCCGGCCGCGCCACGGTCGGGTTCGGGCGCCGGATGACCGGCCGGTCGGCCGAGGCCGTCACCGCCGACCTGCAGGCCAAAACGGCCGAGCAACTGTTCGCGGTGCTCGGCGAGCTCAAGGGCGGGGCGATGAAGCTCGGCCAGGCCCTGTCGGTCTTCGAAGCGGCCCTGCCCGAGGAGAGCGCGGCGCCCTACCGCGAGGCGCTCACCAAACTGCAAGAGGCGGCCCCGCCCATGCCGGCCGCCACCGTCCGGCGCGTGCTGGACGAGCAGTTCGGCACGAGCTGGCCCGAGCGCTTCGCCGAGTTCAACGAGATTCCCGCGGCCGCGGCGAGCATCGGGCAGGTGCACCGGGCGGTCTGGGCCGACGGCCGGGAGGTCGCGGTCAAGCTGCAGTACCCCGGCGCCGGGCCGGCGCTCATGGCCGACCTGACTCAGCTCAGCCGGATGGGCTGGCTGTTCAGCCGTCTCTCCCCCGGCCTCGACGTCAAGCCGCTGCTGGCCGAGATCAAGGAACGGGTCCTCGAGGAACTCGATTACTCCCTCGAGGCCGACGCACAGCGGCAGTTCGCCGCCGCCTTCGCCGATGACCCGCTGATCGCCATTCCCCGCGTGGTTGCGAGTTCGCCGAAGGCCATCGTCAGCGAATGGATGGACGGCCGCCAGATGTCGTCGATCATCTCGTCGGGCACCCAGCCCGAGCGCGACGAGGCCGGCACCCTCTTGTCACTGCTGCACCTGTCCGCACCGGCCCGGGCCGGCCTGCTGCACGCCGACCCCCACCCCGGAAATTTCCGGATGCTGCCCGACGGTCGCCTCGGTGTCGTTGACTTCGGCGCCGTGGCCCGCCTGCCCGGTGGCATTCCCGCGCCGCTGGGCCGGCTGTCCCGGCTCACCATCGACGGCGACACCGAGGGCGTCCTCGCCCTGATGCGCAAACTCGGCTTCGTCCGTCCCGGCATCAAGGTCACGGGGCGCGAGATCCTCGACTACCTCGGCCCGGCCGCGGATCCGCTGCGCGAGCCGACGTTCACCTTCAGCCGGGACTGGATGCGCGCCCAAGCGGCTCGCATCGGCGATCCGCGCCGCGAAGAGGCCCAGGTCGGGCGGCAGCTGAACCTGCCGCCGTCCTACATGCTCATCCATCGGGTGACGCTCGGGTCGATCGGCGTGCTCTGCCAGCTGGGCGCCACCGTGCCGTACCGCCCGATGGCCGAGAAATGGCAACCCGGCTTCGCTGAGGCGGCCGAGTCATGACCGCCGCCTCCGCCGAGTCGATCTTCACGTACGGCGCACCGACCCTGAAGTTCGGCGACGGCGCCTCGGACGAGATCGGCTACGACCTCGCCCAGCTCGGTGCCCGCCGCGCGCTCGTCATCACCGACCCCGGCGTGGCCGCCACCGGGCTGCCCGAGCGGGTGGCCGCGCAGATGGCCCAGTTCGGCGTCGAAGCGACGGTCTTCGACGGCGTCCACGTCGAACCCACCGACGCGAGCATGCAAGCGGCGATCGATTGGGCGCGCGCGCAGGGCCCATGGGACGCGTTCGTCGCGGTCGGCGGCGGATCCAGCATCGACACCGCCAAGGCCGTCAATCTGATGCTCACCAACCCCGGCGAGCTGCTCGACTACGTCAACGCGCCGGTCGGCGGAGGCGCAGCGCCGGCGAACCAGCTGCACCCGCTGGTCGCGGTGCCCACGACCACCGGCACCGGAGCCGAGAGCACCACCGTCTGCGTCATGGACGTGCTGGCCCAGCGGGTCAAGTCCGGCATCAGCCACGCCCGTCTCCGCCCGACCCTGGCCGTCGTCGACCCACTGCTCACCATCACCCAGCCGGCCGGCGTGACTGCGTCGGCCGGGATGGACATCCTGTGCCACGCGCTGGAGAGCTACACCGCCCGGCCCTACAGCGAGATGGTCCGCAAGCTCCCCGCGCAGCGCGTGCCCTACTGCGGCTCGAACCCGGTGTCGGACATGTGGTCCGAACGGGCTTTGTCGCTGCTGGCCTCGAGCTTCCGGCAGGCCGTGCAGCACGGCGACGACGTCACCGCCCGCCGCGAGATGGCGCTGGCCGCGACGTTCGCCGGCCTGGGCTTCGGCAACGCCGGCGTGCACATCCCGCACGCGAACGCCTATCCCATCGCCGGTCAGGTGCGGGATTTCCGCCCGGACGGCTATCCCGACGACGAGGCGATGGTCCCGCACGGCATGGCGGTCTCGCTGACCGCGCCGGAGGCATTCCGCTTCACCTTCGAGGCATCTCCGGAGCGCCATCAGCGGGCCGCCCGGTTGCTCGAACCGTCCGCGGACATGCCGGCGGACGAGTCGGCGCTGTTGCCCGACGTGCTGGCCCGGCTCATGCGCGACATCGGGATTCCTGACGGTGTCGGCGCCGTCGGGTTCGGCGAGAGTGATGTGGCCGGTCTGGTGGACGGCGCCATGAAGCAGCAGCGACTGCTCGCGACGGCCCCGCGGCCGGTGACCGGCGAGGACCTCGACGCGATCTTCCGGCGGTCGCTCACGCTCTGGTGAGCTCCGAGGCGCTCGGCGCAATGATCAGGCTTCCCGACCGTGGGGCGAATGTCCGGTTGCGGACGGACTCGCCGCGCCGCCCGTCCCGCTGCGCTTTACCTGGGCGCGCAATCGCGGTGGAATGGCAAGGTGCAAGCGGTGTGTTCTTTGTGTGGAAAGACGGCCGACCCGGCCCAGGACGGCGACCCGCCGCTGGGCTGGTGTGCCGACGTCGTCGAAACCAGCGACGGCCACCGAACCCGCTGGGTCTGCACCGACTGCACGCGCCGCTTCGTCCGCTCGATCGAGGCCAAGCTCGACCAGCAGTGGTGGTGACGGGTTCCGCCCGCCCAGACGACGAACGGCTGCCGGATCCCGTGATCCGGCAGCCGAACGTGTCGAGGTAGCGGCGACGGCCGCTACCAGCCCTGGGACCGACTCACCCGGCGGGCGTGCCGAGCCTCTGCGGCCCGCGCGTGGACGGACACGCGGTGCCAGCGGCGCTCGGCCGCCAGCTCCCGTGCCAGTCGACCTACCCGCGATCGCTGTTCGGACTCGCGCATTCGGTCACGCGCGAGTGCTTCGTGCATGGCATACATCTTGGTGCTCCTCAAGTAGCTGAAACTCATGTCTGCTGCAGCGCCGCGGACTGCGGCGGTGCCCTGCGCACGGGTGCGCGGCCGGATGGTCATGCCGCCACGCCCGTGCGGTCTTCCTTGCGCGGGCGTCCGCGGGGACGCTTGCGCGCGACGATGGCTCCGCGTTCGAAGATCTCGCCGCCCCAGACCCCCCATGGCTCCCGACGTTCGAGCGCGCCCGCGAGGCAGGCGAGGCGGGCCGGGCATTCCCGGCACAACGACTTCGCCAACTCGAGGTCGGCCGGCCGGTCGGCGAACCAGAGTTCCGAGTCCTGCACGCGGCAGGGCACGTCGTCCGGGCACTCCTTCGACAACGGGTCCAACAGATCGATCCCGAACGACTCGATGAAGCCATCATCGAGGACCTGCACATCGCTTGCGTGGGTCAACACGTCGGGTCACCTCCTTCTCGGTAGTACGGCGCTTGATTCAGTTGTGGTTGCACGAACGGCTCCAGGAAAAGACAGAGGCCGCGGTTCCCAAGCTGGGAGCCGCGGCCTCGAGGAGCCGTATTGCTGACTTTCGTCAGCGCAATACTCCTCGAGGTGGTGCGGCCTGCTTGGCGTCGACGCCGCGGTAGGCGCTAACCGGAACCGCGAGCTCTCGGGCGATGGAGTTGTGGTGGATGGACTGCGTCTTGAAGACCGACGTGTTACCGATTCCGGCATCGACACCGGTGGCCGGAACACGGTCGCGCCACGCGACGGCAGAGGTGGGCAGCAGAATCGGCGACGCCGGCATCGAGCTGGGGCTCGCGCATGCGGCAGCCGCCGTCATGATCAGGTTGTTCGACATGGGGGCCACCGCCTCTCTGCTTTGGTTCGCGCGCGCGAATGATCGCGTACGCGTGGGGTCTGTTCGAGCAGGCTAGCGAAGACAGAATCAAAGCCGCAAGACAATTAAAATCCCGCTGCCGCGTCGGGAGTCGGAGTACAACGGACCTGCCGACCGAACAGGAGCATTCATGATCGTCCGAGCCCGCTGGGCCGCCGCAGCATCGATCGTCGCCGTAGTCCTCATTGTCGCGGGCTGCTCGAGTTCCAAGACGCCCGGCGCCCGGTCCGGGTCAACCGCCGCGAAGCACGCCGCCGGTAGCACGGCCGCGGGCGCCGGAACCCCGTCGGGCACGGGCGCACCGGCCGACGCGGCCACAAAGGCCCTCGTCGCCACGGCTTACACGACGTTCTTCGACCCCAAGGCGTCGCCCACCAAGACCGCGGCGGCGCTCCAGCACGGACCCGCCTTCGCGGCCACGCTCGACGAGGCGGCGAAGAGCAGCCAGGCGCAGGGCATCGCAGCCAGCGTCAGCGCGGTCAACCTGGTGCGCCCGGACGTCGCGTACGTGACCTTCACGCTGAGCCAGAACGCCTCGGCATTGCTGACCGACTCTCCGGGCTATGCCGTGCGCGAGAACGGCACGTGGAAGGTCGCCGCCCAGACCTTCTGCAACCTCCTCCAACTGCAGAACGCCGCACCGGCGGCGTGCAAGGACGCGTCGATCACGGCGCTCCCGTCTTGACCGCGGACGACGCAGCACTGGTCGCGGCGCCGCGGCGCGCCGCCCTCGCCACCGTCCTCGCCGTCCTGTTCCTGACGTTTCTCGACACGACGATCGTCAGCGTGACCCTCGGGAACCTCGAGACCGACATCTCGGCCGGCGTCATCCCCCTGCAGTGGGTGCTGAACGCCTACGCACTGGTGTTCGCCAGCCTCATGCTGGTCGGCGGATCGCTGGCCGACCGGCTGGGCCGCAAGTGGGTCATGGGCGCCGGCATCGCGATCTTCTGCGTCGGTTCGCTGATGTGCGCGCTGGCCTCGGGCGTGGCGCTGGTGATCGCCGGCCGGGCCGTGATGGGTGTCGGCGCGGCGGCGTCGGAGCCAGGCACGCTCTCGGTGATCCGCCAGCTCTACCCGGACCGCCGCGAGCGGGCGTCGGCACTGGGTGCGTGGTCGGCGATCTCCGGGCTCGCTCTCGCGCTCGGGCCGGTCGTCGGAGGCGTGCTCGTCGGGCTGGGTGACTGGCGGTCGGTGTTCTGGTTCAACCTCGCGCTCGGCCTCGTCCTCCTCGTCGCGGTGTGGGCCTTCGTCCCCGACAGCCGGGATGCCCACGCAGGCCGGATCGATCTGGCCGGCTTCGTCCTCGCGACCGGCGGGATCTTCTGCCTCGTCTTCGCCGCGATCTCCGGCGAGTACAAGGGCTACTCGACGTGGTGGATCGTCGCCCTGTTCGTGATCGGCGGTCTCGCCCTGATCGCGTTCGGGCCGGTGGAGTCCCGAGTCGGTTCGCCCATGCTGAACCCGCGCTTCGTGCGCGCTCCGATCGTCCGGGCGGCGCTGTTCTCCGCGTTCGCGGTGTACTTCGGCGTCTTCGCGATCTTCTTCCTCACCGCTCTCTATCTCGACGTGGGGCTGAACTACTCCGGCTGGAAGCTCGCGGGCATGTTCGCGCCGATGGCGGTCGCCATCGTGGTCGGCGGTCTCGCCGCCGGGCCGTGGGTGGCCCGCCGGGGATCGCGGCCGCCGATGGTGCTCGGCTGCGCGCTGGCCGCGGCCGGCATGCTCCTCGCGCGCGTCGAGGTCGGCGAGGGTGCGTCGTTGAGCTTCGCCCTGCTCTCGCTGGCGCTGGCGCTCGCCGGTCTTGGCTTCGGGATCACCGTGGTGCCGCTGACGTCGGCGGTCCTCAGCCACATTCCGGCCCGGCATTCGGGCGTCGCGGCGTCGGCGACCAACACCGCGCGGCAGCTCGGCGCGGTCGTCGGCGTGGCGGCGCTGGGGGCGATTGTCAACGCGCACCTCGTGGATGGCGTGGACACGTTCGCCGCGCAGAACCCGCTGACCGCGCTGAACGCGACCTTCAAGCACGACATCGTCCAGATCCTCGAGACCGGCGGCAAGGCCGGAACGTTCTCCTTGAGCGATATACCCGACACCTTCGTCCGGGCATTTCTGGACGGGCTCCAGATGTCGCTGATCGTTGCCACGGTGCTCATCGTGCTGGCCGGTGTGGTGTCGGCGTTCGTGAAGGAACCGCCGCCGTTGGAGGACGAGGCCGAACTCAGCTGACCTCGACGGGCTTGACGTCGGCCGGGTCAGCCCCGCCCAGAACCTCGAGCAGCGGACCGGCGTAGCGGGTCAGCTTGGTCGGCCCGACGCCGGAGATCTGGGCCAGCCCGCTGCGGCTCTTGGGCCGGCCGTCGGCGATCGCGACCAGTGTCGCGTCGCTGAACACGACGTAGGGCGGCACGCTCTGCGCCTCGGCCTGCGCCTTGCGCCAGGCGCGCAACCGGCCGAACAGCTCGGCGTCGGCCGCTTCGGGTGCCTTCGTCTTCGTCCGCTTCACCTTCTCCTCGGGCCGGCCGGCCGGGCGCAGGCCGTCGAGGAAGCGGCTCGGCCGGCGGCCACGGCGCTGCCCCGGGCTGCGGGCGAGCGCCCACGACAGGGCGAGCCGTTCTCGCGCGCGCGTGATGCCGACGTAGAGCAGGCGGCGCTCCTCGGCGATCTGGGCCGGGGTGGTCGCGTGCTGGATCGGCAGGGTGGTGTCGGTCAGGCCGACGAGGAAGACCGCGTCCCACTCGAGGCCCTTCGCCGAGTGAAGGGACGCCAGGGTCACGCCTTGGACGGTCGGCGCGTGCTGAGCACTCGCGCGCTGGTCGAGCTCGTCGATCAGCTCCGGCAGGTGGGCGTCCGGCCGGGCGGCCAGCAGGTCGTCGGCGAGGGTGACCAGCGCGGCGAGGGACTCCCACCGCTCGCGCGCGGCCCCGCCCGGCGGCGGAGCGTCGGGGTACCAGGACAGTCCGGCCAGCACGCCGCGCACGGCCTCGGGCAGCGACTCGTCGACGTCCGGCGCCGACCGGGCGGCACCGCGCAGCAGCAGGCGCGCCTCGCGCACCTCGGGGCGGTCGAAGAACCGCTCGCCGCCGCGCAGCACGTAGGGCACACCGGCCTGGGACAGCGCGGCCTCGTACACCTCGGACTGCGCGTTGACCCGGAAAAGCACGGCGATCTCCGACGCCGGCGTCCCCGCGTCGACGAGGGCGCGGCACTCGGCGGCGACGTGCGTCGCCTCGGCGGGCTCGTCGTCGAACTCGGAGAACGTGGGCGGCGGGCCGTCCGGTCGCTGCCCGACGAGCGTGAGCCCCGCCTCGCCGCCGCGGACGAGGGAGTTGGCCAGCTCGACCACCTGAGGCGTGGAGCGGTAGTCGCGGTGCAGCCGCACCACAACGGCCTCCGGGAAGCGCCGCCGGAAGCCGAGGAGGTGTTCCGGAGTCGCCCCGGCGAAGGAGTAGATCGTCTGGTTGGCGTCGCCCACCACGCAGAGGTCGTCGCGGTCGCCGAGCCAGGCGTCGAGCAATCGCTGCTGAAGGGGCGAGACGTCCTGGTACTCGTCGACGACGAAATGCCGGTAGCGGCTGCGGACCTCTTCGGCGACGTCAGGCAGTTCCTCCATCGCACCGGCCATGATCAGCAGCAGGTCGGCGAAGTCGATCTGGCCGGACCGGCGCTTGGCCTGCTCGTACTCGCTGTAGAGCTTGGCGACGGTGTCCGGCGTGGTCGTCGTCTCGCGACCGGCGGCCCGAGCCCGCTGCGGATAGGCCTCGGGCGTCGCGAGGACGGACTTGGCCCAGTCGATCTCCGCGGCCAGGTCGCGCAGCTCGGCCCGGTCGACCTTCAAGCGCATGCGCGCCGCCGCGTTGGCGACGATGCGGTGCGGATTGTCGACGACCTCGGGTAGGCCGCCGCCGAGGATGCGGGGGGCGAAGTACTGGAGCTGGCGCAGCGCGGCGGCGTGGAAGGTTCGTGCCTGGACGCCGTGGGCACCGAGGGCCCGTAGCCGGGTCCGCAGTTCGCCGGCGGCCCGGGCGGTGAAGGTGACGGCCAGCAGCTGGCTCGGCGGCAACGCTTCGGTGCGCACCGCGTAGGCGATCCGGTGGGTGATGGCCCGCGTCTTGCCGGTGCCGGCGCCGGCCAGGATGCACACGGCACCCCGGACGGCCTGAGCCGCCTCACGCTGCTCGGGATCCAGCCCGGCCAGGACCTGATCCGCTGCAGCCACGCTCACGCTTCGATACTGCCAGCGGGCTACGACGGTTCCGGGGCGCGGGTGGGCAGATCGCGCCGCCCGCGGATCGGCGCCGCGAGCAGGACGGCCGAGAACGCGACGAAACCGGCGAACACGATCCACAGGGCCGGGCGGAACCCCACGTGCGCGGCGAGCAGACCGCCGACCACCGCGCCGATCGGAATCGTTCCGAAGTTCACCACCTGCATGCTCGTGGTCACCCGGCCCATCAGCGCGGGTGGGCAGTACGCCTGCATGAACCCGCCGGAGATGACGTTGCCGCCGACGACGCCGCCGACCATGCCCATCGCGCCCACTGCGAAGAAAGCGAGCCGCCAACCGGAGTCGGCCAGCGGGATGAGCAGGCCGAGCGGGGTCGTCCCGACCTTGCACAGCAGAAGCGCGCGCGCCGTGCCCAGTCGCCCGGCCAGCACAGGCGCCAGCAACGCTCCGCAGACCCCGCCGACGCTGCCGACCGCCAGCATCAATCCGGCGGCCGACGAACTCAGTCCGAGCTCGCGGACGAGGAAGACGACCGCGATCGCGTCGTAGGCGGTGAGCACGAGATTCGCTGCGCCGCCGAAGACGACCAGCACGCGCAGCAGCCGGTCCGAGGCGACGAAGCGGAGTCCCTCGGCGATCTCGCGCCGCAGCGGCCGGCGGGTCCGGGCGACGGGCGCCTCATCGGCATCGATACGGCTGAGGCACAACAGAGACACGGCGAAGCTGGCCGCGTCGGCGAGCAGGCCGTTCGCGGCGCCGACAGACTGGGCGAGGACGCCCCCCAGCCCCGGGCCGACGACCGAAGCGGCTGAGTCGGAGCCGTACAGGCGCGAATTCCCCTCGACCAGCTCGTCAGCCTCCAGCAACGTCGGCAGATAGGACCGGTAGGCCGTCGCGAAGAACACCTTGGCGACGCCGGTCAGCAGGGCGACGGCGAGCAGCTGCGTCATCGTCAGCGCGTCCAGCCAGACCGCGACCGGCACGCTCGCGAACAGTGCGAGCGACGCGATGTCGGCGATCATCATCACCGGACGGCGGCGGAGTCGGTCGACCCACGCGCCGGCCGGAAGCCCGATCAGCACCCACGGCAGCCAGGCGGCGGCGCTGAGCAGGCTGATCACGATCACACCGGCGTGCAGCTCGGTGAGGGCGACGAGGGGCAGGGCTATGCCGGTGACGCTGCTGCCGAGCGACGAGGCGGTCTCGCCCACCCACAGCAGCCGGAAGTTCCGGTGCCGGAAGACGCTCCTTGTGGGCGGCCGCGGATCGGCCAGCACGCCGGTCACGGGCGGGCGGGAACGGCACGGGCGAACGCGAACACCGGACGGCGCTCCTGACCGTCGTCGGGCAGGTCGCGCTCGGACCAACGGCGGTACAGCGCGACCACTTCGGCGGCGAACTCGGCGAGTTCGGCGTCGGTGACGCGCAGCCAGCTGTCCGTCGAGAAGGGCCCCTCCGGCCAGGAGGCGCGTTCCTCGTCCGACGCCGCGGCGTAGGCGCGGACGAAGCTGACCTGCCGGTCGAGGTTCATCGACGTGGCGGCCAGCTCGATCGCCTCGGCGGCCGCGTCCCCGCGGAAGTCCCGGCTGCGCCAGCGGCGGCCGACCGACACGAGGCGCCACCAGCGTTCGCGCCGGTCGCGGGCGAGCTCGGGAACCTCTTCGATCAGTTCGCAGCCGGCGAGCGTGTGCAGATGATGGCTGATGTTCCCGACGGCCTGTCCGGTGCGCTCGGCCAACATGCTGGCCGTCGCCGGGCCATCGACCCGCAGGGCGTCCATGAGGCGGCTGCGCACCGGGTGGGCCAGAGCAGCGAGGACCTTCGCATCGGTGATCTGCCGGATCTCGTCCATGCCGACACCCTAGACACACAAGAACTCTTGTGCAATGACTCTTGTGTATTTTTCGGAATGCTCCTGGGAACCCCTGCGTTGCTCAGAGAACTAGCGGGCGAAGGAGCAGATCGAGCGATGCTGACCATGTACACCACCGACTGGTGCGGTTTCTGCCTCCGGCTGAAGCACGGCCTGGAGAGCGAGGGCATCTCGTTCGAGGAGGTCAACATCGAGCACGCCCCGGACGCCGCCGAGGTCGTCATGGCGGTGAACGGCGGCAATCGCACCGTCCCGACCGTCGTCTTCGCCGACGGCACCGCGATGACCAACCCCAGTGTTCGCCAGATCAAGGAGAAGCTCGCGGCTTGACCGGCTGGCAGCCGGTCACGCCGACCGATCTCCCCGTCCGCTTGGCCCGGTGGCTGGCGACGATGCCCGGCCTGGTCCGCGTCGCCCTCGACGCCCCGCCCGCTTCGCAACCCGACGCCCTCGCCGCGGCGCTCGTGGAAGCGCTGCGCGCACTCGGCCGTCCCGCCGTCCACGTTCGCGCGGCGGCGTTCTGGCGGGATGCCTCGTTGCGCTTCGAGCACGGTCGCGAGGACCCTGACTCCTATCTGCAGTGGCTGGACGCCGACGCCCTGCGCCGCGAGGTACTGGATGCGGCCCCGCACGGTTCGTACCTGCCGTCGCTGCGCGACGAGACGACGAACCGCTCGACCCGAGCCGCACCGGAGTCCCTCGCCGCCGGTGCGGTGCTCATGATCAGCGGCGCGCTGCTGCTCGGACACGGCCTGCCCTTCGACCGGACCGTCCACGTTCGGCTCTCGCCCGCGGCCCGGCGGCGGCGAACGCCCGCCGAGGACTCGTGGACGCTGCCGGCGTTCGACGCCTACGACGCGTCGGTGCGTCCGACCGAGAACGCCGACGTGGTGGTCAAGTGGGACGACCCTCGACATCCGGCCGTGCGCGGGCCCGCGTAGCCCTCAGTGCCGTCACAGTGTCGGCAATTCCATTTGAGCTGAACCGCGCTTGAAGTTGTCTACTTGCTGCATGAGCTCCCTGTCACCTGCCGTGGTCGCCTACCTGGAGAGCCAGCCCGTCGGCCGCCTCGCCACCGCCGGAACCGACGGCCGTCCGCACGTCGTCCCGGTCTCCTTCCGGTTCAATCCCGAACTCGGCACGATCGACAGCGGCGGGTTCCACGTGAACACCACCAAGAGGTTCCGGGACGTGCAGACGAACCCGCAGGCCGCCATCGTGGTCGACGACATCGCGTCGGTCGATCCATGGACGCCGCGGATGGTGGAGATCCGCGGCCGGGCCGAGGCGCTGGAGACCGGCGGCGCCGAACTGCGTCCCGGGTTCGGCCAGGCGATGATCCGGATCCACCCCGAACGGGTGAACGTTTTCGGGATCGAGTGACTCAGCGAGCGCCGTCGAGCCACTGGTCGATGAGGAAGCGGGAGATCGACAGCTTGGGCGAGATCCCCCGCAGGCGTCGCGACGGGTCGGGCTGGGCCTGCTCGTCCGTCCATCGCGCCGCGTCGGCCACCTCGTCGCGAGTGAACCACGCCGCCTCGGCCATCTCCACCGGGTCGAGCGTGATCGAGGCATCGCCGTCCAGTCGGGCGAAGAACCCGATCATCAGCGACGCCGGGAAGGGCCACGGCTGCGAAGCCAGGTAGCGGACGTCGCGCACGCCGATGCCGACCTCTTCGAAGACCTCACGCGTCACAGCGGCTTCGAGCGACTCGCCCGGTTCGACGAAACCGGCCAGCGTGGAGAAGCGGCCCTCGCCCCACTGCGGGCCGCGGCCCAGCAGCGTGCGGTCGGCCCCGTCGTGCACGAGCATGATCACGGCCGGATCGGTCCGCGGAAAGTGCTCGCTGCCGTCATTGGTACAGG
This sequence comes from Jatrophihabitans sp., assembly GCF_046262535.1. Classification (GTDB taxonomy): domain Bacteria; phylum Actinomycetota; class Actinomycetes; order Mycobacteriales; family Jatrophihabitantaceae; genus Jatrophihabitans. The sequence continues at coordinate 13,286 of NZ_JBHEMO010000041.1, forward strand.
TGCGCGTCCAGCCCGCCTGCGTCTCGACGGTGAGCGCGCCGCAGCGCGGGCAATGGGTGTGCCGCTGGTGCCATTGCTCGAGGGCGATGGCGCTGACCACCAGGCCGGCGTCGAGCTCGTCGGCCTGCAGCCCGAATTCGCGCAGCGTGGTCCAGTTGTCGCCGTCCGGCTCCGTCGTCACGGTGAAGTAGGCAACCTCGCCGACGAGCCCGAGGAACCGGCGCACCCCGTCGGTGGCGTCGGCCGCATCGCGGAAGGCGACGCGGCAGTCCGCGGTCACCGGCACCGCGGACTTCGGGCTCACCGGGACCACGCGGGCGCGCGTCCACGCTTCAGCCAACCAGTCCTGGTCACTGCGGTGCAGCGCGGCCCGGTCGTAGGTCGCGTCGGAGAACGGCGGCCGCGCCGACGTCACCGCTCGACCGCCACCAGTGCGGCCAGCGGGTCGGCGATCGTCGCCGCGTCCCCGACGATGACGGAGGTGAACGCGGTAGGTGCGAAGAACTCCGCCGCCGCCGCGCTGACGTCCTCGACGGTGGTCGCGAGGAGGCGCGCCGGATGTTCGGTGATCCAGTCGAGGCCGAGCCCGAACGCCGACAGTGCGGACAGCGTCGACGCGAGCCCGGCCTGGGTGGCCGTGGACATGGCCAGGGTGCCGATCGCGTACTGGGTGACTGACGCGACCTCGGCCTCAGTGACCGGCAGCGAGCTGATGCGGCCGAGCTCGTAGAGCGTCTCGAGCAGCGCCGGCGCGGTGACGTCGGTGGCCAGCTCGACGTTCAGGCCGAGCGTGGAGCCGAGCACGTGGTGCTCGATGCGGCTGTGCGGGCCGTAGGTGTAGCCCTTGTCCTCGCGCAGGTTCTCCGTCCACCGCGAGGTGAAGTAGCCGCCGAAGATCAGGTTGGCCAGCTGCAGGGCGGGATACCGCTCATCGGTGCGGGTCAGAGCCGGGCCACCCATGCGCAAGGTCGACTGCACCGCGCCGGGGCGGTCGATCACCTTGAGCGGCCCGCCGGGCGGCGGGGGCAGGTCGGGGACCCTGGCCTTGGGCGCCTTTCCGGTCCACGCGGCCAGCGCCTTCTGGGCGTGTTCGACCATGCGGCCCGGCGGCAGGTCGCCGACGAGTACCAGGAACGCGCCGGACGGGTGGACCAGCGATCGGTGCATGGCCCGCAGCTGGCCGGGAGTCACCGCGGCGACGTCATCGGGCTGCGCGAGATCGAGAGCGTAGGGGTGCTCGCCCCACATGCGCAGGGCCAGGGCCTCGCTGGCCACGATGCCCGGTCGCGCGCGGGCGATCGTCAGCTTCTCGAGCAGCCGGTCCTTTTCGGTGGCGACGTCGTCCTTGTCGTAGGTCGGCTCGACCAGGACGGACCCGATCACGTCCAGCAGCTTGCGGAGGTTGGGCGCGAGCACGTTGCCGCCGACGATCAACCGGTCGGCGTCGACATTCACCGAGACGTCACCACCGAGGCCCTGGATGGCGGCAGCCAGCCCGACCCGGTCGAGGCCGGCCGCGCCGGTGAGCATGGCGTCGGACAGCAACGTCGCCTGTGCGGGATGAGTCGGTTTCGCGGACAGGAACGGCAGGCGCAGTCGCACTTCGACGAGGGGGACGCCCGGCTTGCGGACTGCGATCACGTTGAGGCCGTTGTCGAGCACGGCCTCCGTCGCCTTCAGGCCCTTCGGCTTGCGTGGTTTCGTGAGCGCCGGAACGGTCACTGGGCACCCCCCGCGATCAGTTCGAGCACGGCGCGGCGATCAGGGCGCAGCGTCCGCGCCGCCGCCCGCACGTCGTCCTCGGTGACGGCGGTGAGCCGCGCGGGCAACTCGGCGATCAGCTCGGCCCGGCCGTACACCAGCTCGAACTTGGCGAACTCGAGCGTGCGCGACATGACCGCGTCGAGCTCGCGCGCGAGCACGCTCACCAACCGGGTACGGACGCGGTCGAGCTCACCGCGCTCGAGGCCGTCGTCGGCCACGCGGGCGATCTCCTCGTCGATCGCGCGCAGGATGGCGTCGAGCGACCCGGCGTCGGGATAGTGCGCAGTGACCGTCAACGCGGTGGGGTCGCGCTCATCGAACGGGTCGCCGAACTCACCCACGTAGGCGGAGATGTCGGTGACGAGGTGATCACGGTGCACGAGCCGCCGCTGCAGCCGCGACGCGTCACCGTCGCTGAGCGCCTCGGCCAGCAGGATTGTGGCCAGCAGTTCGTCGAGCGACTTGACCGGATCGGGCACGCGGTACCCGATGGCTACGGCGGGAATCGGCGCCCGCGCATCGGTGTGCGTTTCGCGGCGCTCGGCGGTGAGCGGCGGCTCGGCGAAGCTCGGGCGCCTGGGCTTCGGCCGCTTCTTGATGGCGGCGAAGTGCTTGTCGATCATCGCGAGCGTGTCGTCCACGTCGAGGTCACCGGCGACGGCCAGGACGGCGTTGCTCGGTGCGTAGTAGCGCCGGAAGAAGTCCTTGGCGTCGTCGGTGGTGGCGCTCTCGAGATCCTCGAAGCCGCCGTAGCCGTTGTGCGCGTTCGCGAATGTGTCGAACAGGACGGGCGGCAGGAAGATCCACGGGAACCCGCCGTAGGGCGAGTTCATGACGTTCACCCGGATCTCGTTCTTCACAACGTCGAGCTGGTTGGCCAGGTTCTCCTCGGTGATGCGCGGACCGCGCATGCGGTCGGCCTCGAGGAACAGTCCGCGCTCGAGAGCGTTGGACGGCAGCGCCTCGTAGTAGTTCGTGTAGTCGAGGTGCGTGCTGCCGTTGAACGTCCCTCCGCTCGACTCGACATAGCGGAAGTGCTCGAGCTTCTCCAGCGTCGCCGAGCCTTGGAACATCAGGTGCTCGAAGAGGTGGGCGAAGCCGGTGCGTCCCTCGGGTTCGGAGCGGAAGCCGACGTCGTACAGGACGGCGATGCCGACGACCGGCGCCGACCGATCGGGCGCGACGATCACGCGTAAACCGTTGTCCAGAGTGTGACGGGTGATCTCGAACGACGGAGCAGGTAGCCGCACGATCAACTCCCGCTTCTGATTGTTCGCTCGCTGCGCTCTCTCACGGGCCTTACCTTACGGTTGCCGGCCGAACAGCACGGCGCGCGGTCAGCCGACCTTGATCGACTTGATGATCGACGGCACCTTGGCCCAGAGGTCCTTCACCAGGTCGGGGATCGAGGTGTACCAGAGCGACACGTCGTCGCTGCCGACTTTGATCGCGAGGATCCAGAGCTGCTCCTGCTTGACCGCCGTCTTCCGCGACTTCGCCCACGTGGGGTTGAGGGTGAAGCGCGTGTGCAGCAGATGCGCGTCTGCCCCGTCGACCGTCGTATCGTCGTCGGCCAGCGTGGTGATCGTCGGCGCGTCGCCGTAGCCGCCGGCGTCGGCCATCTGGCCGCGCACGTTCGTGGCGATCGCGGCGAGCGAGTGCCCGTCGGTCGCGCCCCAGTGCCCAGCGCCCTCTTCGACCACCCAGCCGGTGGCCGACTCGACGGTCTTCGACTCGCGCAACGGCCAGATCGACCCGCCGGTGTCGGCTCGGAAGCCGCTGCCCAGGCAGTCGAAGGCCAGCTTGGCCGCGGCGAACGTCACGTGGGGACAGGGGGTGGGCGGCGCCGCGGTGCCGGATGCGCTCCCGCCTGGGGACAGGGAAGGCGCCGAGGCACTGGCCGAACCGCTCGGGGCGCCGGTCTGCCCGGGGAAGTCCGGGGTGGACGACGCGCCGGAGTGTCCGGGCACTCCGCCCAGGGCCCCGTTGCCGTCGACGACGTCGGCGCAACCGGCGAGCAGCCCGATCGCGGCCAGCCCCAGCACGCCCAGGCGGACCCTCATCGACTCGTCCCCTCGAGCGGCGCCGTCATGCCGAACGCAACGCGTCCTTGCCCAGGGCGGCGTAGCCGCTCCAGAGCCGGGCGGCCGCCTCGGCGCCCTTGAACAACATCGACAGCGTCACCTTCTCGTTCGGCGCGTGGATCTGGTCGTCGGGCAGCCCGACGCCGAGGAACACCAGCGGCGCGGCGACGGCCAGCTGCAGCCCAGCCTCCGGCCCGCTGCCGCCCTCACGTGTCGGCAGTACCGCCGCGCCGTCGAACGCGGCACTGATGGCGTCGGTCAGGCGGGTGTAGGCGGGTGTCCCGAGCGGGACGATGCAGGCGCGCACACCGGCGCCCTCCCACTCGACGGAGGCGGTGATCCCGTCCGGGGTGTGCTGCGAGACGAACTGCTCGACGCCCTTGATGATCTTGGACGGGTCCTGGTCGGCGACCAGCCTGAACGAGAGCTTCACGAACGCGTCGCTCGGGACGATCGTCTTGTGGCCGGCGCCCTGGTAGCCGCCGCCGATCCCGTTCACCTCGGCGGTGGGCCGGGCCCCGAGGCGCTCGAGCGTGGAGTAGCCGTCCTCGCCGTGCAGGGCCCGTGACTGCGCGACTTTGAGGAATTCGCTGTCGTCGTCGGGGACCCTGGCGAACAGCTCGCGCTCGGCGTCGGTCAGCTCGAGGACGTCGTCGTAGAAGCCGGGGACCTGCACCTTGCCGTTCTCGTCGTGCAGCGCGGCGACGAGCCGGGCGACGGCCGCCGCGGGGTTCGGGACGGCGCCGCCGAAGACTCCTGAGTGCAGGTCGAGGTCGGGCCCGTGCAGGTGGACGGTGGCCGCGACCATGCCGCGCATGCCCGTGACCGTGCTGGGGACGTCGGCCGCCACCATCCCGGTGTCGGTCACGACGACGACGTCGCAGGCCAGTCGGTTGCGGTACTTCGCCAGCAGCTCCTCGAAGTGCGGCGAGCCGGACTCCTCCTCGCCCTCGACGATGAACTTGAGGTTCACCGCCGGAGTGCTGCGCCCGGTAGCGGCCAGGTGGGCCCGCAGGCCGAGCAGGTGGAACAGCAACTGGCCCTTGTCGTCGGACGCGCCGCGAGCCCGGAGCAGGTCGCCGTCGATCGTGGGGTCGAACGGGTCGGTGTGCCACAACTCCAGCGGGTCGACGGGCTGCACGTCGTGGTGGGCGTACACGAGGACGGTTGGGGCGTCGGCGTCCCCGCTCGGCCACTCGGCGTAGACGGCCGGCAACCACGCGCCGTCGTCCCAGATCTCCACGGTGGGAAAGCCGGTCCGCCGGGCGGCGTCGGCGAACCATTCGGCGCTGCGGCGGACGTCGCCGTGGCGATCGGGTTGGGCGCTGATGCCGGGGATGCGCAGCCACTGGTCGAGGTCGGCCAGCAGGTCGGCGCGGTGCTCGTCGATGAAATCGCGGATGCCGTCACTCACGATCCCGACGATAGCCTTTGCGCTATGGCCGAGAACGACCCCGTCGTGATCATCGGCGCTGGGTTGGCCGGCGCCGGTGCGGCCTGGGCGCTGACTCGGCGTGGCCTCCCGGTGGTGGTGGCCGAGCAGTTCCCGTTGGGCCATCTGCGGGGCAGCTCGCACGGCAGTGCCCGCATCGTGCGGCGGGGCTACGGCGACGGGCTGTACGTCTCGCTGACCGGTCGAGCCTTCGAGCTGTGGCGCGAACTGGAGCTCGCGTCCGGGACCGCGATCTTGCGCATGCTGGGCAGCCTGGACTTCGGCGTGCGTCGCAATGTGCCGAAGATGGCTCGGCTGCTCGCCGACGCCGGCGTGCGGCACGAGGTGTTGCCACCCGCCGAGGCCGCGGCCCGGTGGCCCGGCATGGTGTTCGAGGGCGAGGTGCTCTTCCATGAGCAGGCCGGCACGATGGATGCGGCCGGCGCGGTGGCGGCACTACTCGCGCAAGCGGCCGCCGCCGGGGCCCAGGTGCTCCCGTCGACCGAAATCGTCGCGGTGGCCGACGCAGGCCGGCGCGTGATCCTGGGCGACGGCGGCTCCGTGTCGGCGCGCTGCACGGTCGTGGCGGCGGGTGGCTGGATCGGGCCGCTGCTGTCCGGTGTCGTGACCTTGCCACCGCTGCGCGTGACGGAGCAGCAGCTCTTCCACTTCCCGCGGCGGGATCCGGGCGGTCCTGCGTGGCCGAGCGTCATTCACGACCGCGACGCGCACGCCGTCTACCACCTGGCCGGCGGCCGGGACGGGGGCCCGCACGACGACCGCAAGATCGGAGAGCACGACGGTGGCCATCCGACCACCGCGGCGGAGCCGGACGGCGTCGTCGACCCCGCGTCGCGCGAACGCGTCGTCGCCTACGTGCAGCGATGGCTGCCCGGGCTCGAGCCGGCGCTTCGGACCGAGGGGACCTGTCTCTATACCGAGACGCCGTCGGAGGACTTCGTGCTGGATCGGGTCGACGATCTGGTCGTCTGTTCGCCGTGCTCGGGGCACGGGGCCAAGTTCGCGCCGGTGATCGGCGAAATGGTGGCCGACCTGGTGACCGGGGCGGATTCCAGCGTTCCGGAGCGTTTCCGGCTGGCGTCACACCTCAGTGGTCGGACGGCCAGCGTCTCGCTCTAGAGCGGGACGGGGCGGTCGCGGCCCTGCACCACGGCGGTGAGGGCCGCCGGTTCACCGGCGGTGAGGCGCACCCCCACCCCGAGGGCGGCCAACGCGTGCGCGACGGGTGCCGGATCGGGGTGGCGCGCGGAGAGTTCGAGCAATGGGGTGAGGGGCAGTTCGCGCGTCGTCGGGTGCGGCGTCGTGTCCCAATCGATGAGGAAGGGCACCACACCGTCACCGAGGTCCAGGCGGGGAGGCGTGAGCCGCCAGGCCAGCCGGTGGCCGTCCGGCGTGCGGCGCGACATCGGCAGCGGATCGCCCGGGTCGTAGCCGGCCGCCCGGGCCCGCTGGACAGCCGCGTTGAGGTCGGCGGTACACACCGCCCACGTGACGAGGCGCGGCCTCGACAGGGCGTCGATGCCGAACGGGCGAGGCTGATCGGGGTCGGGTTGCGCCGGGTCGGGGCCGATGATCTCGAGGTAGCCGCCTGCGCCGAGCCCGACCAGGTGATTGGCGGTGCCCAGACCGATGTGGCTGCCGCCCGGCGCGGGTCGCACGCCGGTGATGTCGGCGAACCAGGCGACCGCTTGGTCCAGGTCGGGTGCGGCGAGGACGAGGTGATCGAGTGCGGGTCGGTCGGGCACGACGATCAGCTCCCGCCGCCGACGATCAACGCGCGCAACCCGTCGGCGTCGAGCAGCCGGTTCGGCTCGACCGTCTCGCTGCTGCGGACGTAATGGAACGCCGCGCGAACACGGTGCAGCTGGGCGTCGGGAATGTCGTTGAGCCGGGCCCAGGCGAGGCGATAGGCGGCGAGCTGGACGGCCGCTGCCGCAGCGGCGGCGCCGGTCGGCTTGCGGCCGGTCTTCCAGTCGACCACCAGCCAGCGCTCGCTCCCGTCGTCACCGACGCTGTCGCTGTCGCTGTCGCGGAACACCGCATCCATGCGGCCGCGGACGACGCGTTCGCCGATCGTCATCTCGAAGGGCACCTCGACCTCCGCGGGCGTGCGTTGGGCCCATTCGCTGGCCTCGAAGGCCGCCCGCAGCTCGAGGAACTCCGAGTCGTCGGCGCCCTCGTCAGCCGCACCGGGCAGTTCGTCCATGTCGAGCAGCGTCTGCTTCTGCCAGCGCTGCTCGAGCCACGTGTGGAAGGCGGTACCGCGCCGGGCCCACGGGGCCGGGCGGTGCGGCACCGGGCGGCGCAGCGCCCGCGCCAGAGCGGCCGGATCGTGCCGCAGCTCGACCAGCTGCGACACCGACAGCTGCTGCGGCAGGACCACGTCGATCACGTCGCCCTGGGCCAGAGCGGAGCGCTCGGCGAGCAACCGGTCGACGTGTCCGCGCCACTCCCCTGCGGTGCCGACCGCCTCGCCGGTGGGAGGCACCTCGCCTGACTGCGCGGCGCGGACGAGCGCGGCCCCCGCCTCCACGTCGGCGCGCCGGCCCGGACCGCGGTCGCCCGGGTACGGCCCGAACGGGTCGATCGGCCACGGCACCTCACGCGCTTCGGCAATGAGCGGGTTGGCCGCGTCCGGGCCCGCCTCGACCCACTCGTCGATGGTCGCGTGTGGCCGCAGTTCCTCGAGGAAGGGCGATACCGCCCGTGGCTTGATCGCGGTGTCCCAGACGTAGCCGGAGGCGAACACGGTGTGCCGGGCGCGGGTGAGTGCCACGTAGCAAAGCCGTCGCTCCTCAAGGGCCTGCCGCTCCAGTACCGCGGCGTGCTGCTCGATCAGCCGGTCCCGCACCTGTTTGCGATCGGCGGCGCCGTCGAGTCGCAGCTCGGGCAGGTCGCCGCGATCGCCGCGCAGCGGAGCCGGGATCTCTTGCCGGGCCCGGGTCCAGTTCACCGACCGCGCCTCGGCCGGAAAGACACAGTCCACCAGACCAGGCACCGCGACGACGTCCCACTCGAGGCCTTTGGCGCCGTGGACGGTGAGCACCTGCACTCGCTCCGACTCGACCACCACCTCGCCGGCGTCGAGGCCGTTCTCCTCGTCCTCGGCGGCCTCGAGATAGGCAAGGAACGCGGTGAGCGTGGCCTCGTCGGCCTCGTTGGCGAAGTCGGCGGACTCGTCGAGGAACCGGTCGAGGTGGGCCCGGCCGATCCGGACGCGGTCGGCGCGGGCGGCGACTTCGAGGTCGACCCCGATCGCCCGCTCGACGTCGGCGACGAGGTCGGGCAGAGGTGCAGACACGCGGCGGCGCAGGCGGCGCAGCTCGTCGGCCAGTGCCGTCATCCGAACGTAGCCCTCGGTCGAGTACTGCCCCGGCGGCCCCAGGTCGTCGAGCGCCTCGACGATGCCGATCGGCTCGCGCGGCGGGGTCGGCACGGGCAGTTCCGGCTCCCCGCCGAACAGGTTTCCCTGCACCGGCGGCGGAGTCGGCGCGTGCATCCGGCCCAGTTGCCGGGCCCGAGCACTCAACGCAGCGAGATCCCGCGGCCCGACCCGCCACCGTGCCCCGGTGAGCAGCCGGGCGAGCGCGGTACCGGCGTCGTGGTGCACGAGGACGCGCAGGGTGGCGACGACGTCGACCACTTCAGGGGTGGTGAGCAGGCCGCCCAGACCGACGATCTCGACGGGCAGCCCGGCCGCCTGCAGCGCTTCGGACAGGATCGGGATCTGCGAACGTCGGCGGACCAGCACGGCCGCCGTGCGGTCGCCGCCGGGCAGCTCGTCCCACGCGCTGCGCATCCGGTCGGCGAGCCACCTCGCTTCGTCCTCGACTGTCTCGGTGCGGGCCGCGGCGATCAGTCCCGGCCCGGCATGCGGAGCGGCGCGCAACTCGACCGAGGCCGCTTCGGCCCGCAGCGGCGCGGCGACCTCGTTGGCGGCCTGCAGGATCACCTCGTCGTTGCGGAAGCTGGTCGCCAGCGGATAGACGTCGGCCGGGCGTCCGTCGGCCCGGGCGAACGTCGCCGCGAAGCGGCCCATGTTGCCGGCGCTGGCACCACGCCAACCGTAGATCGACTGGAACGGGTCGCCGACGGCGGTCACCGGGTGACCCCCGCCGAACAGGCCGCACAACGTCTTGATCTGCGCGTGGCCGGTGTCCTGGTACTCGTCGAGCAGCACGGCTGCGAACCGGGAGCGCTCGATCTGCTGCACCTCGGGCAGCTGGGCGACCTCGGCCGCGACCGTCATCTGGTCGGCGAAGTCCACGGCGGCCAGCGCGGCCTTGGCGTCGGCGTAGCCCTGGACGAGCGGCAGCAGCGCCAGCCTGTGGCGCAGCGAGTCGACGAACTTCGCGGTCTCGCCGGGATACGGCGAGCGGATGCCCTTGCCGAGCGGCAGCGTCTCGAACCAGTCGAGCATCTCGGAACAGAGGCGGCCGACGTCAGGTACTCGGGCCAGGTGATCGGCGAGCTGGCCGCTCATGTCCAGGACGTAGCGCGGCACGCTGCTCCGCGCGCCGATGTCCTCGGGCAGTGCGTCCGGATGGTTGCGCGAGACCTGATCGGCCAGCTGCCATCCAACCGCGGGTGAGATCAGCCGCGAGTCGGGCTCGAACCCCACGCGCAGCGAGTGCTCGGCGACAAGGCGGCCGGCATAGGCCGCGTAGGTGAGGACGGTCGGCTCGCCGGCCAAGAGCTGCGCCAGTTGCTCGGTCGCATCGGGGTCGCCGCCGGCGTCGCGCTCGAGGACCAGGCGCCACTGCGCGAGCCGGCGTCGCACCCGCCGGCCCAGTTCGGCCGCGGCCTTGCGGGTGAAGGTGAGGCCGAGGACCGCGTCGGGAGTGACCAGCCGGTTGGCCACCAACCACACCACCCGGGCGGCCATCGTCTCGGTCTTGCCCGACCCGGCTCCGGCGATGACCACGGACGGGCCCAGCGGCGCCTCGATGACCGCAGCCTGCTCGTCCGTGGGCGCATGCTCGAGCCCGAGGCGCTTGCTGAGCTCGACCGCGCCGATCATCGGCGTCGATCCTGTCGTCCGCACCGGCGCCGTCATGTCGTCACCTGGCGGCCGCTCTGCAGCGGGCAGCACTTCTGCAGGTCGCAGTTGCCGCAGTACGAGTTGACCCGGGCGGTGAATTCGCTGCCCCGCATGCGGCCCGCGACGTGGTCGACCTGGCGGGTGATCCAGTCGGGGTCCTCGGCGTCGGACAAGGGCGGCTGGAACTGTTCCGGATCCTTGCCCGACGCCGCCAGCTGCACGAGCAGCGCACCGCCGGAACGCTCGTCGTCGCCGAAGGCGCCGGCCTCGACCGCGAGCTGGTAGGCCCCCAGTTGTGGATGGAGGGGCAGTTCCTCGCTGCGCACCTTCGACTTGCCGGTCTTGAGGTCGACGACCACCAGCCGTCCCGCCGAATCCCTCTCGACCCGGTCGACCCGGCCGGTGAGAACGGCGTCCCCGACCACGGCGGTGAACGCGCGCTCGATGCCGACGAGTTCGTACTGCGCGCGGCTCGTGCGCATCCACTCGACGAGCCGGGCCAGGATGCGAGAGGCCCGGCGCCGCTCGTTCAGGGCGAACCACTGGGCGCCGAAGTCGAGGCTGCCCCACTGCTCGTCCAGCAACCGCTCGAGCTCCGGCAGGTCGGCGTCGGGCGGCGCGGTCGCGGCGATCTCGTGGACGAGCGTGCCCAGCGAGGCCGAGATCTGCTCCCCGTCACGGGCGCCGACGTCCTGGAGAAGCGCACGGACCTCGCAGCGCAGGAACGAGTCGATGCGCGACGGGCTGACCGGAACGGGCCGGTCGGGGTCGGCGACCGGGCCGTCGTCGGTCAGCGGCGCCAACCCCCACCACTGTGCCGGGTCGGCGCCGCGGACCCCGGCCGCGGCGAGGCGGGCGAGCTCGGCGGCGGCGGCTTCCCGCAGATCGGCGTCGGTCTCGGGATCGCAGGCCGCGGCCCGCAGTTCGGCGACCAGTGCGCCGAGATGCACTCCGCGTATCGGTGGCGTCAGGGGCCGGTCGCCCTCGACGGGGTCGAGCTCGTCCAGGAATCGCGACGGCTGCTCCTCTTCGCCGGCCACCGCGCTGACCACGAGCCGCTGCCTGGCCCGGGTGACGGCGACGTAGAAGAGCCGGCGTTCCTCGGCCAGCTGCATGGACATCGGTGGCCCACCCGGTGTGTCCCGGCCGGCCAGCACGTCGACGAGCAACTCCGAGCCGAGCAGCGACCCGCGGCGGCGCAGGTCCGGCCAGCTGCCCTCCTGGACGTGGGCGACGCACACGAGGTCCCACTCGAGGCCCTTGCTGGCGTGCGCGGTGACGATCGCAACGGCGTCCGGCGCGCGGGTACCGGCGCCGAGCGTGTCGCCGGGAATCTGCTGCGCGGCGAGATGCTCGGCGAACTCGCGCGCCGACGAGCGGGGCAGCCGGTCGGTGAACCGGGCGGCCGCGTCGAAGAGCGCGACCACGGCGTCGAGGTCGCGGTCGGCGGCCGCTCCGGTGCCACCGCCGGCCGCGCTCTGCTGCGCCCACCGGCGAGCCAGACTGGTCGCGTCCCAGATCGCCCAGAGGACGTCCTCAGAACTGCCCTTGGCCTTCACGGCATCCCGCCCGGCCGCCAGCACCCCGGCGACACGAACGACGGGCCACTTGACGTGGTCGGGCAATCCCCGGGCGTCCTTCGGGTCGAGCACGGCGGGAGCCAGCAGGGCGGTCTCTTCAGCCGAGTCGCGCTGGCGCAGCACGCGACGCAGTCGCTGCACATAGACGACATCGGCCCCGCCCACCGGCCCGAGCAGCAGCCGCTCGGCCGCGTCCTCGGTCAGCGAACCGGGTTCGAGTGCCAGGCGCAGGACCTCGAGCAGCACCGCCACCGCCGGCTGTTCGGCCAGCGGCAGGTCCTCGTCGCGCAACACGACCGGCACCCCGGCCGTGATCAGGGCCCGGCGCAGGGTGGCGAGGACGCCGGTGGTGGAGCGGACGACGACGGCCATCCGGGACCACGGCAGGCCGTCGAGGTGCGCGCGGCGCAGGACGCCGGCCAGGTAGGCCGCCTCTTCGCTCGCGGTGCGGAACAGGCACGTGTCCACCCGGCCCGGGTCGTCGCCCGCCGATTGCAGACGCCGCTGCTCGGCCCGGCCCGGCAGGCGGCCGGCGATGCGGCGCGACGCCGCCAGCAGATCGGCGCCGGAGCGGCGGGAGACACCGAGGGCGACCACCGGGACCGGCGCGCCGGCACCGAATCGTTCGTCCACCGCATGGATCGCCGACGCGTCGGCCCCGCGGAACGCGTAGATCGACTGGTCGGGGTCTCCGACGACGACCAGCTCATCGGCGCCCTCGGCGAGAAGGGCGAGCAGCTCGGCCTGGGCGGGGTCGGTGTCCTGGTACTCGTCGACGAACAGGTGCCTGCGGTGCGCGCGCTCCGCGGCCAGCAGCTCGGGATCGCCGTGCAGGGCGTTCAGCGCGGATCGGATCAACTCGGACGGGTCGTAGGCGCCGGGCTTGGCCAGCGACGAGACGTTCTGGTACTCGGTGAGGAACTCGCCCGCGGCGATCCAGTCGTCGCGCGAGCGAGCCCGGCCGAGGTCGACGAGCGCCGGCCCGTCCAGTCCGCGCTCGACGGCGCGCATCAGCAGGTCGCGCAGTTCGCCGGCAAAGGCGCGGGTGCGAAGGGCCGGCCGCAGCTGCGCGGGCCACCGCTCGGCGGCGCGGCCCTCGACCAGATCGCGCAACATGATGTCCTGCTCGGCGCCGGACAGCAGGCGCGGCGGCGGCAGCGGCTCGCCGAGATCGGCGCCGCGCCGATTCGCAAGACGCAGCACGCCGAACGCGTACGAGTGCAGGGTGCGGGCGATGGGCTCGCGGATCGTGCGCGCCAGCCGCGCTGTCACCCGGTCGCGCATCTCACCGGCGGCTCGCCGGCTGAACGTCAACATCAGGATGTCGTCGACGGGCACCCCGCGCTCGACCCGCTGCACCGCCGCCTCGACCAGGGTGGTGGTCTTGCCGGTGCCCGGACCGGCCAACACCAGCAGGGGCCCACCGCGGTGCTCGACGACGGCGCGTTGCGCGGCGTCGAGGTGCGGAGCGGCCGGAACCGGACGGGGCGCCCGCACCAGGCGGTAGGCGGGTTCGTTCACGAGGACAATCTCAACACGGAGGGGTGACAGTTTCAGTCAGCCCCGAGCTCCTCGAACAGGGTGAGTTGCAGCCCGTCCGGCGCGGTCAGCCGAGCGTTGAGCGAGTTCCACGGTGTCCGGGTCGGTTCGGCGACCAGGCCGGCGCCCGCGGACGCGAGCCGCTCGGTCGCGGCGCGCGCGTCCGGGACCTCGAGCGCCACACGGATCTTGCCGGCGACGCGTCGACCGACCTCCACTTCGTCGATGAAGTCTGCCTGCGCGGCGTCGGCCAGCTCGATGGTTGCCCGCCCGGCGTCGAGCAGGGTCACGCGGCCGCCGTTGGGCGCGGCGTAGGCCGCATGTTGGCGCAACCCCAGAGCGTCACGGTAGAAGGCGAGGGCGCCGTCGTAGTCATCGACGGTGACGACGAGGCGCAGTTCGTTGACGGGATCCACGCGCCAATCTTGCCCCTCCCCCGCGGCAACCTCGTAGCCTCTGCGTCCATGACCGGGTTGATGAGTGTCGGGCAGCTGGCCCGTCGGGCCGGTCTCACCACGAAGCGCTGCGCCACTACGACCGGATCGGCCTGCTTCGTCCCGCACTCGTGGGCGCCTCGGGCTACGGGCGGTGCTCAGGTTGCCACCGCGGCCCGCATCGCGCTGTTGCGCAGCGTGGACGTGCCGATCGGCGAGGTCCGCCGCTGCACCGATGCGGCCGATCTCTCTGACGTGCTCGCCGTCAACGCCGCCGCCTCGAAGCCCGGCTCACACGCGTGCAGCGCGACTGCACACCCTTGATCATCTCGTGAGTGAAGGACGCCGACGCCTATGGCCACGAAGCTGGAGCCGATGGACCCCGACGACGAGCGCCGTCTCGCGGCCGGGTTGTTCAACGCGACGTGGACGCTGCTCGAGAAGGAACAGCGCAGCCGCGACGAGGACGACGCCATGCTGCACATGGCACATGCGTGCGCCCATCACTGGCGACAGGTCGGCAAGCCGGAGAACGTCGCCCGCAGCGAGTGGCAGTGTTCGCGGGTCTATGCCGCCCTGCGTAGGCCGGAGCCGTGCCTGCACCACGCGCAGCGCGTCCTCGACATCTGCCAGGAGAACGGGCTGGGCGACTTCGACCTGGCCTTCGCCTACGAGGCGCTCGCCCGCGGCGCCGCCATCGCCGGTGACCTCGATCGGTCGCGTGCCCACACCGAGCAGGCGCTGGCCGCCGCGGAGGACATCAAGGACGAGGACGACGGCCAACTGGTGTTGACCGATCTGGAGACGATTCCCGGGCAGTCACGCTTCTGGTGAGCCGTCCCAGCGGAACCGCGCGAGCTCGACCCGATCGCCGCGGAACCGCACTCCCTCGGCGAGCAACCGCTGCCGCTGCTCGGTGTAGAGATGCTCGGCCAGTGACCCGTCGGCGCGCATCACCCGATGCCACGGCACGGACCCGTCATCGGCGGCCAACACCCGTCCGACGATGCGCGGCGACGAAGCCCCGGCGTACTCGGCGACGTCGCCGTAGGTCATCACCCGCCCGGCCGGGATCGACTCGATGCAGGCCAGGATCCGCTGGGCGACGTCGTCGGTCCCGGCATGCGATCGTGAGGCCATGACGCCACCATTGCACGTCGAATCGACGAGTGCGGACGGCACTGTCGTGACCGCATACGTCGAGGGCACCGGCCCGTCAGTGCTGCTGGTGCACGGCAGCACCGCCGACCACACCCGCTGGGCTCCGCTGGTTCCGTTGCTGCGTGACGAGTTCACCCTCGTGATGCTCGACCGCCGCGGACGGGGTGGCAGCACGGCGGAAGCGGAGGCCTATGCGATCGAGCGGGAGGGCGAGGACGTCCTGGCGATGTTCGCGTCCCTTCCTGATCCGGCAATGGTGTTCGGGCACTCCTACGGCGCCACCGCCACGTTGAGCGTCCTCGACCGGGTGCCCGCGGCTGCGGTGCTGCTGTACGAGCCGCCGTTCGCCACCCCGGAATACGAGGTCTTCAGCGAGAGCCAGCTGAGCCGGTGGCAGGCCGCGCTCGACGAAGGGCGGCGCGAGGCGGTCCTCGAGATGTTCTACCGGGAGGCGCTGCGCTTCGACGAGGCGGCGATCGACGCGATGCGCCCCCTGCCCATCTGGGCGGCTCGCCTCGCCGCCGTCCACACCGTCGTGCGAGAAGCCCGCGCCGTGCGCACGTTCGCCCCGCGGCCGGTACGAGCGGCCGGACCGGTGCGGTTCCTGTCGGGCGACTCCACGACGCCGCATCTGACGGCATCGACGCGGGCGGCCGCCGACCTGGTCGCCGGCAGTGACCTTGTCGTCCTGGCCGGTCAGGGGCACGTGGCGATCGACGCGGCACCGGAGCTGATCGCCGATCAGGTTCGGAAGGTGTGGCAGCTCACGACCACGTGAGCCGACAGCGGCGCGAGGATGGGCAGATGACCGTTCCCGCCCGATTGCCGATCGTGCAGGCGCCAATGGCCGGCGGCCCGTCGACGCCCGAGCTCGCCGCCGCGGTGACTGGTGCCGGCGGCTTCGGCTATGTCGCCGCCGGCTACCTCAGCCCGGATGCGCTGCGCACGGCGCTCGACCGCACCCGCGCGCTCACCGCGGCGCCGGTCGGCGTCAACGTGTTCGTCCCCGGCCGGCCTAACGCCGACGGCGCGGCGATCGCGAACTACGCCGCCTCGCTGCAACCCGAGGCCGAGCGGCTCGGCGCGCCGCTCGGCGAGCCGCGCTGGGAGGACGACGCGTACCCGGCCAAGCTCGACCTCCTCGCCCGTGCGGGCGTTCACACCGTCAGTTTCACCTTCGGCTGCCCGACGGCCGATGTCGTTGCCCGGTTGCACAGCGCCGGCGTCCGGGTCGCCGTCACGGTGACGTCGGCCGACGAGGCCACGACCGCGGCGGCAGCCGGCGCCGACTCACTTGTCGTGCAGGGGACGGAGGCCGGCGGCCACCAGGGCACCTTCGCCGGCGTTACGCCGAACCGCGCATCGTTGAACGAGGCGCTGGCGTCGGTACGGGCGGTCGCCGACCTGCCGCTCGTCGCCACCGGCGGCATCATGACGGCCGCCGACGCCGTCGCGGCCATGGAGGCCGGCGCCGTCGCGGTGCAGATCGGCACCGCGTTGCTCTGCACGCCCGAGGCCGGCACCTCGGCGCCGTACCGCCGGGCGCTGCTGGAGCGCCGGTACAGCGAGACGGTCGTCACGCGGGCCTTCAGCGGCCGCTGGGCGCGGGGTCTGGCGAACCGCTTCGCCGTCGAGCACGCCGACGCGCCGGCCGGCTATCCCCAGATCCATCACCTGACCCGACCGTTGCGGGCGGCGGCCGCGCAGGCGGGCGATCCCGACGTCCCCAACCTGTGGGCCGGCACCGGCTGGTCGGCAATCACCGATGACGACGCGGCCACGATCGTGCGCCGTATCGCGGCCGGTCTCTAGCGCGGTCGGCGGCCGGTCAGCCCGATGAGCTTGTCCAGCGTGGGCGCGTCGTCGGGCACGTCCACCGGAGGAGCGAAGAACCCGCTCGACGAGAGGTCGCCGAATTCCCTCGCGGCCGCGTAGATGTCCGCCACGACCTCATCGGGGAACGGCGGTCCTGAGTAGCCGATCGCCGTGGCGAGATCCCACCCGTGCACGACGAGGTCGAACGTCATCTCTTTGACGTAGTCGCGCACCGGCGTGGTGCCGCGGGAGAGCTCAACCGTTCGGTCGAGTGCACCGTCGCTGGAAAAGGCGTCCGCAGACTCGACAGCCGCCTCGTCCCACTCCTCGGCCAGGTTCGCTCCGACGCCGCCGTCGACCGGCAGCGACCGGCTGCCCTCGACGATCTGACTCGCGGTCTCGAGGTCTTGCCCGTGCAGCAGCGGCGCCGCGTACCGGTGCTCCTCGATGAGGTGGCCCAACAGGTCGGCGACCGTCCATTCGGTGTCCGGAGTGTCGAGCTGCCATTGGTTCTCGGCGACGGCGTGCACCCGATCGGTGAACGCGCGCTGGGCAGTGAGGAACCGCTCGAGATCATCCATGGGACAGTCCTACCCCCACCGGACCGGTCAGTAGACGGGCAGGCTCTGATCAACCTGGTTGACCCACGCGGTGACGCCACCTTGGACGTGCACGGCGTCGGAGAACCCGGCGTTCTTGACCGCGGCGAGCGTCTCGGCCGATCGCACGCCCGTCTTGCAGTACATGATGATCTGCTTGTCCTGCGGCAGTGAGGCGAGCGCATCTCCGCGCAGGATCTCGTCCTTCGGGACGAGCGTCGCGCCCGGGATCCGCACGATCTCCCACTCGGCCGGCTCGCGGACGTCGACCAGGTAGGTCGGCTTGTCCGAGTCGAGCAGCTCCTTGAGCTCCTTGGCGGTGATCGTCGACCCGGCGGCGGCCTGCAGGGCCTCTTCGGAGACGACGCCGCAGAACGCCTCGTAGTCGATGAGCTCGGTGATCTTCGGCGCGTTGGGATCCTTGCGGATCTTGACCTCGTTCCACGTCATCTCGAGCGCGTCGAAGATGAGCAGGCGGCCGAGCAGGGTCTCGCCGATACCGGTGATCAGCTTGATCGCCTCGTTGACCATGGCCGACCCGATGGACGCGCACAGCACGCCGAGGACGCCACCCTCGGCGCAGGACGGGACCATTCCCGGCGGCGGGGGGTCGGGGTACAGGTCGCGGTAGTTGGGGCCGAACTCGTCCCAGAAGACGCTGACCTGGCCGTCGAAGCGGTAGATCGACCCCCACACGTACGGCTTGCCGAGCAGCACGCAGGCGTCGTTGACCAGGTAGCGCGTGGCGAAGTTGTCGGTGCCGTCGACGATGAGGTCGTACTGGCTGAAGATGTCGAGGACGTTGTCGTTGTCCAGCCGCGTCTCGTGGACGTTGACCGTCACCAGCGGGTTGATCTCGAGGACCGAGTCGCGCGCGGATTCGGCCTTGGACCGGCCGATGTCGCTCTGCCCGTGGATGATCTGGCGCTGCAGGTTGGACTCGTCGACGACGTCGAACTCGACGATGCCGAGGGTGCCGACGCCGGCCGCGGCGAGGTACATCAGGGCGGGCGAGCCGAGCCCACCGGCGCCGACACACAGCACCCTGGCGTTCTTGAGCCGCTTCTGCCCGATCATCGCGACGTCCGGGATGATCAAGTGGCGGCTGTATCGGCGGACCTCATCGACCGTCAGCGACTCGGCAGGTTCCACGAGCGGCGGCAAAGACACAGAAATTCCTCAGGGGCTCGACTATGGACTGTCGGAACAACGGCAGCGCGCGCCGCGGCATTCCAGGGACCATTGTCCCCCACACCCGTGAACGCAGGGTGGGTGGCGGCTCAGCGGGGCGACCCGCCGCGAAACAACCCGCGGCGTCGCCACACACGGCGGGCGCCGCTTAGTCTCCCAACCCGAATTCGTTGTTGGCGGCGGTGTCGGGCTGTTCGGCGCCGGGCGCACCGGCGGACGCGGCCGGGTAGGGCCAGGGATTGGCCTCGCAGATCTTGCCGGTCGAGGCCGAACGCAGCCCGAAGGTCTGTTGCATCATCACGGGCGCCAGGCCGCCGGGCAGGCACTGGTGGGCGTGCTGGTGCCCCATCGCATGGCCGTCCTCGTGATTGATCATGTAGATCCGGTACGTCGCCAGGTCGCCCACATAGGCCGCCGAACCGCGCACCCAACGAGCCAGGTTGAACACGACCCGATTCACCGGCGTGACCCCCCCGGCCGGCGCGTAGCAGGACGTCTCGACCTTGATGTCGTATCCGCAGAGGTTGCGTACGGTCATGGAGGTCGTCAGCGACACCCGGAAGTCGATCGGGCCGCTGTCCACCCGCTTGAGCGCCACCCCGTGGCCCGACCAGCTGCGCGGGTCCGAGAGGGTCGTCACCACCAGGTTCGCGTACTGGGTGAGGTCGACGTCCTTGATGCCGTTCTCGACCTCGATGCTGTAGCGATACAGGTGGCCCTTGCCGACGACCGGCGAGGTGCCCTTCAGCACGTGGAACGTGCCGGCGCCCTTCACGGTGTACACCGGCCCCGCGGGCAGCGCGGCCGCCTTCAGCACGCTGTCGTTGATGCGACCCGCAGCGGCGTCGTTCTTGAGCGTGAAGCTGGCCGAGGCGACCGGCGGCCCAGCCTTCTGATGCGGGGCGCTCCGGGTGATGACGTGCTTGCGGACCTCGTTCGAGCTCAGCAACGCGGCAATCGTCACGACGAGAAGGACAGGCACGGCGTACGCCCGCCAGCCGTAGCGGGCGGCGAAGTCGTGCCAGGAGGCGGCAACGGACCGTCGGCGTTGCGGCGGGCCGAACGTTACCCCGGCGTGGCGGACGCCCTGCCGGGCCCGGACGACGTCGTCACGCTCCTCGCGAGTCATCGTCGAGGCGCCCTGGCGCGTCGGGTCCTTACCAGCCGGCACGTCTGCAAGGTTCCCATAACGTCACTGAAATCCGCGCAGCGACGGGGGCATGTCAGCTCCGGATCTTCGCGGTGTCCTCGAGGAGGGCGAGCAGTGCTCGGGCGGTGACGTCCGGAACCTCCATCATCGCCGTGTGCCCGACGTTCTCGAGCACCAGCAGCCGCGAGTCCGGAATGGCCGCGGCGACGTACGGCGCGAGGTCCGGCGCCACCAGCCGGTCTTTGTCCCCCCAGACCACGAGGGTCGGCGCCTCGATCTTGCGTAGGGTCGCCCAGCCGACCCGTGCCTTGAGGAACTGGGCCACCGCCAGCCCGCGCATGGACCGCAGGAATGCCCTGTCGGCCCACGGCATCTTGAGACGCGCCCGCAGTTCCTCGACCGCCTCATTGCGCCGCGCCTTCGGATAGCGGCTCGGGTCGGCGAAGCAGAGGGCGATCGTGCCGGCGACGCGCTGCTCGGGCGAGTACTTCGAATTCATGTAGCGCAGGGCGAGCTCGCCGAGACCGGGGACGCCGAGGACGACCGTGCGCGGGTCGCTGCGCAGCGGGAACGCGCGGATCCGATTGTCCGGCACGGCCGGTGAGATGAGGGTCAGCGTCCGGACGAGGTCGGTGCGCCGGGCCGCGACGCGGACGGCGACCGCTCCGCCCAACGAGTTGGAGCCCAGGTGCACCGCGCCACGCCCGGACTGCTCGAGGTAGGCGATGACCACTTCGGCGTGCGCATCGAGGGAGTACTTCTTGCCCGGCGCGGGCGCCGACCGCCCGTGCCCGGGCAGGTCGATCGCCTCGACCGCCAGATGGTGGCGCAAGACCCCGGCCAGGTCCGTCCAGTTGTGCGCCGAACCGCCGAGACCGTGGACGAACAGTGCCGGTTCGGCGTCGGGGTTGTCGGTGGGGGTGGTCCGGATGTGGACGCGGGACCGGCCCACCTCGACGTGATGCCCGGGCCAGATGTGCACCGACTCGTCGACGGGGAGGAGGTCCGCGTCGGACAGCCGGGCGGGCGGAGCCTGGCGCGACGGCGGTTTCGGCATCCTCCCACCTTAGGTAGGGCTCAGGTAGGGCCGGTCAGGCGGTCTTCCTGGGCGCCGCCTTCTTCGCCGTAGCCTTCTTGGCGGCGGTCTTGGAGGCGGTCGCCGCCTTCTGGGTCTTCTTCGCCGGTGCCTTGGCCGCCTTCTCGGTCTTCTGCGCCGGCGCCGCCTTCTTCGCCGAAGCCTTCGTCGCGGCGGCTTTCTTCGCCGGAGCCTTCGTGGCGGCGGCCTTCTTCGGGGCGGCGCCGCCCTCGCCGCGGCTCTGCTTCGCGGCCTCGACCGACGCGCGCAGGGCCGACATCAAGTCGACGACGTTGCCCGCGGTGGGCTGCGCCTCTTCGGTCTCGACGATCTCCCGGCCCTCGATCTTGGCCCCGATGACACTCTGCAGGGCGGCGCGGTAGTCGTCGGTGTACTGGGTCGGGTCGAAGTCACCGGCCATGCTCTCGAGCAGCGAGCGGGCCATCGTCTGCTCCTGCGGGCGCAGGTCGATGTCGTCGTCCAGGAACCCGAAGTCCGGCTCGCGCACCTCGTCGGGCCAGATCATGGTCTCGAGCACGATGACGCCGTCGCGGACCCGTAGCGTCGCCAGCTGCTCCCGGTTGCGGATCGCGACCTTGACCAGACCCGCGGTCTCGCTCTCCTCGAGCGCGTCGCGCAGCAGGACGTACGGCTTGATCGCCGTCTTCTCCGGCTCGAGGTAGTAGCTCTTGTTGAAGTAGATCGGATCGATCTGCTCGACCGGCACGAACTGCATGACGTCGACGACCCGCGCGCTGGGCAGCGGCAGGTCGGCGAAGTCCTCGTCGGTGAGGACGACGGTCTCCCCGCTGGGCAGGACGTAGCCCTTGGCGATGTCGGAGTACGCGACCTCCTCACCGTCGGTCTCGGCGATCCGCTTGTAGCGGATGCGTGCCCCGTCGCTGCGCCGGACCTGGTGGAAACTGACGTCCCGCTCCTCGGTGGCCGAGTAGAGCTTGACGCCGATACTGACCAGGCCGAACGAAACGCTGCCCTTCCAGATCGAACGCATGCGCCTAAGTTTGGACGGTGGATCCGATGCTCGCCACCGCGGTTTCCAGATTGCCGTCCGGGGAGGGGTGGGCCTACGAGTTCAAGTGGGACGGTGTCCGCACCCTCTTGGACGTCTCGGAGCGCGGTGTGCGGCTGGTCAGCCGGGCCGGGAACGACGTCAGCGCCGGCTATCCGGAGCTGATCGCCCAGGCTGCCGGCGTCGGCGATGCACTCCTCGACGGTGAGATCGTCGCCTTCGTCGACGGCGTCCCGTCCTTCGGCCGGCTGCAGACGCGGATGCATCTGCGCGGCAAGGCCGATGTCGCTCGCGCAGCAGCCGACTGCCCGGTCACCTACGTGGCGTTCGACCTGCTGCGCCGCTTCGGCGTCGACCTCACCTCACGCCCGTACACCGAGCGACGGGCCACCCTGGAGCGATTCGCGGCCGAGCACGACGGCTGGACGCTCAGCCCGTCGTTCGACGACGGGCCGGCCACCGAGGCCGTGGCCCGCGCCAACGGGCTCGAGGGCGTGGTAGCCAAGCGCATCACGTCGCCGTACCGGCCGGGACGCAGCGACGAGTGGCGCAAGCTGCGCTTCGTCCGCGCCGGCGACTTCGGGGTCATCGGTTGGGAAGCCGCGCCCGAGCACCCCAACTCGCTCAGCTCTCTGGTCCTCGGGATGGTCACCGACGAGGGGCTGCGCTACGCCGGGCGGGTCGGCAGCGGGCTGGCCGGCCGGGTGGCCGCGCAGCTGAAGGCGCTGCTGACCGAACGGGACACGGCCCCGGTCGCCGGCGTCCCGCCACCGATCCGGGGCCGGCGGCTGCGCTGGGTCGAGCCCGCGGTCGTCGTCGAGGTCGAGTTCTCGGCCTGGACCGACGACGGGCGGCTGCGCCAGCCGGTCTTTCGCGGGGTACGAAGCGACAAGCAGATCGAACAGGCGAGGGGCGATGGCTGAGAAGAGCGCCGGCAAGACCAAAGTGACCGTGGACGTCGATGGGCGGCACCTCACGCTGTCCAACCTGCCGAAGGTGCTCTATCCGGAGGCCGGGTTCAGCAAGGGCGAGATCATCGACTACTACAGCCGGATCGCCCCCGTCCTGCTGCCGCACCTCGCCGACCGGCCGTTGACGGTGAAGCGCTATCCCAACGGCGTCGACCAGCATTTCTTCTTCGAGAAGAACGCACCCCGCGGGACACCCGACTGGGTCCGCACCATCACCCTCCCCGTCCCGGGCTCGACGAAGAATCGCGAGACGATCGACTTCGTGATCGTTGAGGGCCTGCCCACCCTGGTGTGGCTGGCCAATCTGGCCGCCCTCGAGCTGCACGTGCCGCAGTGGCGGGTTCCGCGCCGCGCCCGCAAGCCGCGCACCGACCTCGTCGTCTTCGACCTGGACCCGGGACCACCGGCGACCATCGCCGAGTGCTGCGAGGTCGCCGCGCAGCTGCGGTACGTGCTCGAGGCCGACGGGTTGACGCCGTTCCCGAAGACGTCGGGCTCGAAGGGGATGCAGGTCAGCGCGCCGGTCGAGGTCGACGATCCCGAGCTGACGTCGAAGTACGCCCATTCCGTGGCCAAGCGGCTCGAGAAGGCGATGCCTGAGCTGGTCGTCTCCCGGATGGCCAAGGCGCTGCGGCCGGACAAGATCTTTGTGGATTGGAGTCAGAACAATCCGGCCAAGACGACCGTCGCGCCGTACTCGCTGCGGGCGAAGGCCGATCCCACCGTGTCGACGCCGCTGACGTGGGACGAGGTGGCGACGGGCGGGCACCTGTCGTTCACCGCCGGCGAGGTCTTGGACCGGGTGGACGAGTACGGCGATCTGTTCGCGGGCGCCCTGGACGACGCGAACCGGGTCCGCGTCCGGGCTGCCATGGTGACCGACGAGTAGGCTTCGCGACCTGAATGACCGCGGATCGGGTGGGGAGGTGTCGTGTCGCGCGCTGCCGATGCAGAGATGGGCTCCGAGATGGGCCGAGGCGGCCGGCTGCCCCGCTCGGCGCGCCGCAAGCAGCTGCTCGCCGCGGCGCAGGAGGTCTTCGTGGCCAATGGCTACCACCAGGCGGCCATGGACGACATTGCGGAGCGGGCCGGTGTCTCCAAGCCGGTTCTCTATCAGCACTTTCCGGGCAAGCTCGAGCTGTACCTCGCGCTCCTCGACACCCAGGCCGAGGCCCTGGCCGACACCGTCATCGCCGCCCTCGCCGGCACCACCGACAACCACCAGCGAATCCACGGGGTGCTGTCGGCCTATTTCGGGTTCGTCGACCGTTCCGACCACGACGGCGCCTTCCGCCTGATCTTCGAGAGCGATCTGGTCAACGAGCCGGCCGTGCGCCAGCGCGTCGAATCGGTCACCGAGAAGACGATGTTGGCCGTCGCCGACACGGTGGCCTCCGACACCGGCCTGAGCACGGCGGAGGCCCAGCTGCTCGCGACCGCGCTCACCGGCGCCGCCCAGGTGGCGGCGCGGTGGTGGCTCGCCAGCGACCGCCCGGTGGCGCAGGAGGACGCGATCCACCTGCTCGAGTCCCTGCTCTGGCGAGGCATCTCGAACTTCCCGCGCCAGCCCTGACTCGTCACAGCGACCGCCGTTCGCTCTCGGCGCAGCGGGTGCGACGAGGGCACGCATCGTCCTCGACTAGCGTTGACGTCCACGACACCGCGGCGAGCGCCGCGAGCGAGAAATACCAGGAGGTCAGGCGTGGAGGTCAAGATCGGCGTGCTGCACACCGCTCGCGAGATCGTGGTGGACAGCCCGCAGACCCCCGACGAGGTGCAGGAACTCGTCGCGGCCGCGCTCAAGAGCGTCGACGGCCAGCTCGTGCTGACCGACGATCGGGGCCGCAAGGTCATCGTTCCGGCGAACCTCGTGGCCTATGTCGACATCGCCCAGGCGGATGTGCGCCGGGTGGGCTTCTCCAACACCTGAGGACGATCCGTCCAGAGCGATCAGCCCGCGGGAGCGCCGACCATCGGAAGCACCAGCCGGCACGGCACCGGCAGCGGGTGCGCCGGGTCGAGCGCGTTGAGCGTGTCCTGGGCGACGGTCGGGTCGAACGCGACCGCGACGTGCTCGGCCAGATCGATGGGGCACTGGTCCTGGACCACGATGTTCGTCGCGTTCGGCGCGCTGAGACGGCCCGAGGTGTACGGCGTCACCAGCTCGTCGTAGCGGGTCATGATCGTCGTGTAGGTGACACCAGGGACCGCGTAGACCCCGTCGGCGTAGAGGTTCGTCAGGAACGGTGAGCCGGCGAGGAACTCCTGGCACGATCCGCAGTCCTGGTCGAAACCGCTCGACAGCGGGCCGGCGTATTGCGGGAACGCCGTCTCCATCGCGGTGATCAGCGCACCGATCCCCAGCAACGTCGTGCCCCGGTAGATCGGGGTGATGGCGACGTATTTGTCGACCTTGGCCGCGCCCCCGCGGAACTTGAGGTAGTACTGCGGCATCACCGTACCCTCGGAATGGCCGACGAGATCGACCTTGTCGGCGCCGGTGGCGGCGAGGACCCGGTCGACGAACGTCGCGAGCTCGGCGCTGCTGTCCTCCATCTTCATCACGCCACCGACGTAGGGGTTGTCGGCATTGCGTCCGTAGGTCAGCGCGAATACGCAGTAGCCGTTGTCGGCGAGCAGGGGCGACATGGTCGCCCAGTTCTCGCCCATCGTCGCCCCCAGCCCGTGGACGAGGACGACGGGATGCGGATGCGCGGCGCTCGGCTGGCAGGAGAAGTCGTTGGCGCCGGCCGGCGGGGCGCTCGGGTCGGCCATGACGCCGTTGGCGGCGGCCACGTTGTAGGTGACCGGGTACGCGGTCGCGGCGCCGGCGCCGGGGACCGCGATCAGGGTCGTCAGCGCCGCCGTCAGCGCCGTACCGAGAGCGAGCAGGGGCAGGTTGAGGCGCATTGCGAAGACTCCCGGGGGGTTGGGGTGATCGAATAGTACCCGGGACGTCGAGTACCGGAAACAGCCGGAAGTCAGCCGGCAAGCCCCAAGGCGGTCATCCGCTCCGCGTGCCGGTCGGTGATCCGACTGATCAGCCCGGCCACGCCCGTGAGATCGCCGGTGCCCTCGACGAGCAACAGCATGAGCGAGTCGCGGTCGGCCAGCACGTGCTGCGTCTGGCTGAGCGCCTCGCCGACCAGCCGCCGGCCCCAGAGCGCGAGCCGGCCGGCGATCGCCGGCTGCTCGGCCACAGCCGCCTCGACCTCACGGACGGCGAACTCGGCGCGGCCGGCGTCGGTGAGGACGTCGCGGATGAGCTCCGCCGTCCCGTCGTCGACCAAGGCGGCGACCTCACGGTAGAAGTCGGCGGCCATGCCGTCCCCGACGTAGGCCTTGACCACGCTCTCCAGCCAGGTGGAGGGCTTGGTGAGCGAGTGATACGTCTCCAGCGCGGCGACGAAGGGCGCCATCGCGATCTCGGGGGCGGTGCCGAGCTCGACCAGCCGGTCGGCCAGGCACTGGTAGTGCCCGAACTCGAAGGCCGCCATGGCCGACATCTGCGCCCGGCCGGCCAGCGTCGGCGCTAGTCCCGCGTCGTCGGCGAGGTGGCCGAACGCGCTCAGCTCGCCGTAGGCGAGAGCGCCGAGCAGGTCGACAACGGCATCGGAGGACGGCACGCCCGCAGGCTATCTGGCCGTCCGGATAGACTCAGGGTGAAAGCATCACGAATCTGCGCGTTGACCACCTACTCTGGCGCCTCCCTCTCCATGCGGGTCGCAGGCGCACGATCTCTCGAAAGCCGGTCGGCGCACCCGTACTGAGGAAGCGCATGACCGAAGAACTGACCACGCTCTCGCCCGCCGAGGTGGACCACCGCACCGATCTGCCGGAGACGGTGGTGACGCCCGAGCCGCCCGCTCCCCTGGCTGCCCGCGCGCCGGTTCGCGAGGACAGCCCGGCCTTCAGCGAGTTCGACATCAAGCCGGAGATCGTCCAGGCCCTCGAGGACGTCGGGATCACCCGGACGTTCGCGATCCAGGAACTCACCCTGCCGATCGCGCTGGCCGGCAACGACTTGATCGGGCAGGCCCGCACCGGCACCGGCAAGACGTTAGGGTTCGGCGTCCCCCTGCTCAACCGGCTGGAACTCCCCGGCGGCGCCGGCGCGCTGCCCCAGGCGCTCGTGATCGCGCCGACCCGGGAACTGGCCGTGCAGGTCTCCGCCGACGTCGCCCAGGCCGGAAAGCGGCTCGGTGCGCGCGTGCTGACCATCTACGGCGGCCGCGCATACGAGCCGCAGATCGAACAGCTGAAGAAGGGGGTCGACGTCATCGTCGGCACGCCCGGGCGGCTGCTCGACCTGGCCCAGCAAGGGCATCTGAAGCTCTCGTCTGCGCGGATCCTCGTGCTCGACGAGGCGGACGAGATGCTCGACCTCGGGTTCCTGCCCGACATCGAGAAGCTGCTGGCCATGGTGCCGGCCGCGCGGCAGACCATGCTGTTCTCGGCCACCATGCCCGGACCGATCGTCGCGCTGGCCCGCCAGTTCCTGATTCAGCCCATCCAGATCCGGGCCGAGCAGGGCAGCGAGAAGCCGAGCACCTCCCACGTCGACCAGTTCGCCTACCGGGCCCACGCGATGGACAAGGCCGAGCTGCTCAGCCGCGTCCTGCAGGCCCGCGGGCGTGGGCTCGCGCTGATCTTCACGCGGACGAAGCGCACGGCGGCGAAGGTGGCCGACGATCTGGCCGACCGCGGGTTCGCTGCGGCGGCCATCCACGGCGACCTCGGCCAGGGCGCGCGCGAGCAGGCGCTTCGCGCGTTCCGCTCCGGCAAGGTCGATGTGCTGGTCGCCACCGATGTCGCCGCCCGCGGGCTGGACGTCGACGGCATCACCCATGTGGTGAACTACCAGGCTCCCGAGGACGCGATGACCTACGTGCACCGCATCGGGCGCACCGCCCGGGCCGGCAAGCGGGGCAGCTCGGTCACCTTCGTCGACTGGGACGACATGCCGCGGTGGAAGCTCATCTGCGACGAACTCGAGCTGCCCTTCCATGAGCCGGTCGAGACGTACTCCACGTCGCCGCACGTCTACCTCGAGCTCGACATCCCCGAGGGGACGAAGGGGACGTTGCCGCGCGGTGACCGCACCCGCGCCGGGCTGGACGCCGAGGAGCTCGAAGATCTCGGCGGCCCGTCGGCGCGCGGCGGCCGCAGCGACAGCCGGCGCGACGCCGGTGGGCGCTCAGGCGGTCGTTCCGGATCCGGGCCGGTGCGCGACCGTGGCGACCGCCCCGAGCGGACGGAACGCCCCGAACGCCCGGCCCGCAGTCGCAACCGCACGCGCACGCGTTCCGGGCAGCCACTCGACGCGGAGGCGAAAGCGAGCAGTGCGCCGTCCGGCGCCCCTGCCGGTGACGCACCTTCGGAGGCGGGCGAGGGCGCGGCGCGCAATCGCCGTCGCCGGCGGGGGTCCCGCGGCCGCGCCCGGCCGGCCGGCGCCGACACCGGCGCCGAGACCAGTGGATCCGGCGACGGCGCGCCCCTTACTGACTGAATCCCGGCGTAGGCCAGGATTGACGCGTGACTGAACCGACGGCGGCCACCTCCGCACCGGAGGACCCGGCCGGCGGCGCCGACGGCGCCCGGCCGCTCGGGGCCGGACCGGACGCTGCGGCGGCGGCGACGCCGACGCGCTCGGATGCCGCGCTCGGCCGGTACCGCGCCGACCTGCGCCACCGCCGGATCGTCTACGTCACCGTCCTCGCCGTGCTGCTGGCGGCGGTGGGCACGGTTGTCGGCGTCGCGTGGTCGCGCGGCGAGGTCTCGCACGCCACGCTGCACCGGTTCCGGCCCGGGCCGCCCAATCTCGCGCTCGCGCCGCCCTCGGCGACCCTGCAACCGGCGTGGCGCACCAGTGACCGGCTCGCCGACGGCGTCCCCCAATGGGGCGGAACGGTCATCACCTTCTCCGACCACACGGTGGGCGGGCGCAATGCTCGCACCGGCGCGCGCACCTGGACCTACACGCGCACCGACCGCACGATCTGCGCCGTCGGGCAGACGGCCGGGACGACCATCGCCGCCTTCGAGAACCGCGGCAACTGCGACGAACTCGACGCGTTCTACTCGAGCACCGGCAGCCGGCGCTGGACCCGAACCCTCGACTTCGACGGGCTGCCCGTGAACGGGCGACCCGCCTTCCAGCCGACGACGTCCACGTACATGATCACCACAGGCCTGGCGATCTACGCGATCGACCCGGTCACCGGCTACAACCGGTGGACCTACCACCGCGACGCCTGCCACATCCGTGGGGCGGTGCTCGGCTCGGCCGGCGCCCTCATCAGTCAGACCTGCTCGCCGCGGGTCCGATGCGGAACGCAGAAGTTCTGCCGGCCCGGTGCCCAGATCTTCCTCCGCGACGGCTCGACCGGTCGCGAGGACGACTCGAAGGACAATCCCGACAAGATCAAATGGCTGATCGCCGAGGGCGCCACTCTGCCCGTTGCCGCCGACCAGGTCGTGCTGACCGCCGAGCCCGGCGGGGTCGCTCTGCACATGCTCGACACCGGCAAGGGCACGCTGATGCGCCGGCTGCCATTGGCCGCCGGCGCCGGCGTCACGGGCACTCCGACTGCGGTGGCCGCCGCCGACGCCGAATTCGTCTGGCTGGCCGGCCGGACCTACGTGGTCCAGACGAATGCGGTCCGGCCGCTGTGGTCGCGGGCGACCTCGTCCGTGCCCACCGTGGTCTCGTCGACCGGCCAGGGCGATCCGGCGCTGGCCGACGCCCGCATCACGGTCTCGTCCGCCGGCGGTATCGCGGTACTCAATGGGCACAACGGCCGAGTGCGCACCGCGTTCACGGTGGACACGCCGGCGCCGGGCAGCGTCGTTTGGCCGCTGGGTTCCGGCTTCGTCGTCGGCGGGGCGAACGGAGTCGAGGCGTACAAGTGAGCGAACCAAGCGGCGCGAACCTAAGCCTGGCGACCGTGCTGGCCGAACGGAATGAGGGCGTGACCGTGGTGTCCCAGCTGGACGTGGGCGCCGCCCGACGCCTCGCCTTCGAGCTTCCCGATCAGCGCATCGCCGCGCTGCAGGTCGGCCCGACCGACGGACGGCCCGTGCTGCTGTTGCCCGGCTACACGGGCAGCAAGGAAGACTTCGGGCCGATCCTCGATCCGCTCGCCGCCACGGGTCTGCTCGTCACCAGCATCGATCTGCCCGGCCAGTTCGAGTCCCCTGGCCTCCCTCCGGGCGGCGACTACACGCCCGACGGCTTGGCCCCTTACGTGCGGGAGGTGGCCCGGCGGCTTGGGCCGCGCACGCTGTTGGTCGGGCACTCCTTCGGCGGTCTGGTCGCGCGGGCGGCAGTGATCTCCGAGCCGGCGCTGTTCGAGTCGCTCGTGCTGCTGTCGTCCGGTCCGGCGGCGCTCGAGGGCACCCGGCGGGTGACCATCGACCAGCTCGACCCGGTGCTGGCTTCGGCCGGACTGCCCGGCGTCTACGCGGCGATGCAGGCCGCAGCAATCGGTGATCCCCACTTCGTGGCCCCCGACCCGGATCTCGCCGACTTCCTCGAGCGGCGATTCCTCGGTAGCTCGCCCGAGATGCTGAAGGGCATGGCCGACGCCTTGCGATCCGAGCCTGACCGGGTCGCCGAGCTACGGGCGACCGCGGTGCCGGTGCTCGTGGCGCACGGGACCGACGACGATGCGTGGCTGCCGGCCGTGCAGCTCGACATGGCCGAGCGGCTCGATGCGCGCTACGCCGTGATCCCGGATGCGGCGCACTCCCCGGCGGTCGAGAACGCCGAAGGCACGGTTGCCGTGCTCACCGAGTTCTGGCTCGGCTGAGCGGCTGCGTTCGACGAACCTCACTGGCCCCCCGGCTGTCCCAGCCCGGCCCAGGAGTCGAGTTCGGGCGAGGTCGCCCGTCCCTCCGGGCAGTGCCGCCGGAAGTCGCACCACGCGCAGGCGTTGGAGGGGGCGGCCGGGAACACGTCGTCGGGATCGGCCCCCGCGGCCAGGGTGTCGGTGGCCGTAACGATGTCCTCAGCCGTGCTCTCGGCCCTGTCGAGGTGGCGCTGCAACGACGCGTCGGTGTGTTCGAAGGACGACACCGTGCCGCTCGGCAGATGGTGCAGCTCGACCGTGCTGCAGGGCCGGCGCAGCGTGCGGCGGACGCCGAGGACGTAGAGCGCCAGCGCCAGCGATCCGCGGGCGTCGTCGCCGTCCAGCTCGCGGCGGCCCGTCTTGTAGTCGACGACGACCAGCTCGTCGCCGCGGTCGTCGACCCGGTCGACCCGGCCGGAGACCGCGAGTCGCTCGGTGCGGGTGGCCACGGTGCGTTCGACACCGATGGGCTCAACCCGGGGATCGACCGATCCGAGGTACTGGCGCACCCACGCTGCGGTGTTCAGGCACGCCTCGAGCGACTGCGCGTCATCGCGAAAGCCGACGTTCTGCCAGTTGCGCTCGACCAGTTCCGCGCCGGCGTCCGGGGTGCGCTGGGACAGTGGCAGCAGCCACCACTTGGCCAGGGCCAGGTGCGCCGTCGCTCCCACCATGTTGTGGGCCCACGGGGCGCCCCGCGGCGGTGGTGGCCGGTCGACGTAGGTGAACCGGTAGCGACGCGGGCAGTCGAACGCCGCCAGGCGGGACGGGGTGCACGAGAACAGTCGCGTCGGCATCGAGCCGAGGGTGAGCTGTTCGGTCACGGGAGCCACGGTATGCGGCCCGGCCGACAGTTGTTCACCTGCCACTGGAGTCCCCGATGGGCCGCCGGGCGGTCGAGTGCGCGAGGAGTTCCTCGAACGCCGCCGGGTCGGTCAACCGGGCGCCGATCGGCGTCGGCTTGTTCGTGCCGTGGTAGTCCGACGAGCCCGTGGCGATCAGACCGAGGTCCCGGGCCAGGGCGGCCGCGTGAGCGCGGTCGTCGGGCTCGTGGTCGGGGTGATCGACCTCGAGGCCGATCATTCCGGCGGCGGCCATCGCCGCCACCGTCTCGTCGAACACGACGGGACCGCGCCGCCGCGCGATCGGATGCGCGAAGACGGGCAACCCGCCGGCCGCTCGGATGAGCCGGATGGCCTCGAACACGTCGGTGTCCGGCTTGCGCACGTAGTAGGGCCGACGGGAGGACAGCAGGTCGCGAAACGCGGCGTCGACGTCGGGAACGACTCCGGACTCGACGAGCGCGCGGCCGATGTGCGGACGACCGACCGAGCCGCCGGCCGCCAGTCCGCTGACCTGCTCCCAGGTGACCGGGTAGCCGTCGGCGGCCAGGTTCTCGACCATGGTCCGTCCCCGCACCCGGCGGCTGTCGCGCAACCGCTGCCATTCGGCCCGGATCGGCGGGTCGTTGGGGTCCACCAGGTAGGCCAGCAGATGCAGGCTGATGCGCCGTCCTTCACCGTCGAGGTGCACGCAGGAGAACTCGACGCCAGGTACGACGGTCAACCCGGCCGGCCGGGCGGCGAGCGCTTCGTCCCAGCCGGCGGTCGTGTCGTGGTCGGTGATGGCGACGACGTCGAGTGCGGCTCGCGCGGCCGCTGCCATGAGCTGGGCGGGGGTGTCGGTTCCGTCGGAGGCGGTGCTGTGCGTGTGGAGGTCGATGCGCATCGTCAGCCGCGACGCCGGACGAAGGGGTTCCTGTCGGTGCGCGAATACGGGGCGGTGGGCAGGTAGGGCAGCGGTTCGGTGATGTACTCGCCGTCGATCAGGCCGTCGTCGGGGTCGGGCCGGTGCGGCTCGCCGAGGAGCACGCCCCGTAGTTGCAGATAGAAGTTCTTGGGCTGGGCGATGCGCCGCAGCCGCCGCACGCCGGGGTGATCGCCCGGAGCCTCGAGCTCGATGGTGCCGTAGCCCAGAATCTTGCCAGGCACGGTCTCGACGAGGCGGGCCCCGGAGATGCGATCGACCCGCAGCGATGCCTCGGTGCTGGTCGTCTCGGGGACGCCCTGGACGCGGATGATCCGCTTGCCGGTGAGGATGATCCGTTCGGCCCGCCACGTCTGCCAGCGCAGGAACCCGAGGCTCACGAGGAGCAGCAGGAAGAACCACGTCATCGGGTTCGGCTTGGCGATCGCGGCGAGCAGCAGGACCAGCATGGCGACGGCGAAGACTTTCGACGGTGGCCGCAGGAGCACGATCCAGTGATGCCGGGTGCTGGCGCGCACCGGCAGTTCGGAGGGCAGGAAGGCCGGCACCGCGCGGCTAGGAGGAGAGCTTGTCGAGGAAGTCCCCGACACCGTTGGCGACGTGCTTCGTCAGGTGGCCGAGGCCTCGGACCATGTCGGCTGCCTGGTCCGGCGAGGTCATGATGTAGAAGATGACGAACGCGACGGCGAGTGCGGCGATGGCAGTCTTGACCATCGGCAGATGCCTCCCTCGGTGGCGTTCGCTCGATCGGGTGCGCCCTTTTTCGCGTACCTCGTAGTCGTTCCTACCGCACTACCGTCGGCATTCCGGGGAGCCGCGCCGCACCGAGCTGGGGAGGTCGACCGTGGCGTTACGGGTGCCGTGCGCCGGCGGAATCGTGCACGACGGCACGGGCCGGCTGCTGGTGATCCGGCGGAGCCAACAGCCTTCGGCCGGGTCGTGGTCGGTCCCGGGCGGTCGCTGCCGGCCCGGCGAGGCAGCGGCCGCGGCCTGCGTCCGGGAAGTGGCGGAAGAGACGGGGCTGGAGGTGGCGGTACTGCGCCGGGCCGGCCGGGTCGAGCGGGCCGCTCCGGGCGGTGGGCTCTACGTGATCGATGACTTCGTGTGCGCCGTGCTGGGGGGCGAGCTGCGGGCCGGTGACGACGCGATCGACCCTCGGTGGGTCAGCCGCGCCGAACTGGTCGCGCTCGACCTCGTGCCCGACCTGTATGCGACGCTCGCCGAGTGGGGTGTGCTGCCCAACTGAGCGGTCGGGCGGTTCAGCCGCGCGGGATGGGCTCCGGCCGGCCGGGTTGCTCGCCGCCGCGGGCCTCGATGTACTCCTTGGTCGGCACCATCACCTTGCGCCGGAAGATGCAGACGATCGTCCCGTCCTGGTTGTAGCCGATGGTCTCGACGTAGACGACGCCTCGGTCGGTCTTCGACTTGGACGGGGTCTTGTCGAGAACGGTCGTCTCGCCGTAGATCGTGTCACCGTGGAACGTGGGCGCCACGTGGCGCAGCGACTCGACCTCTAGATTCGCGATCGCCTTCCCGCTGACGTCGGGCACCGACATGCCGAGCAGCACCGAGTAGATGTAGTTGCCCACCACGACGTTCTTGCCGAAGTCGGTCGTCTTCTCGGCGTAGTTGACGTCCAGGTGCAGCGGGTGATGGTTCATCGTCAACAGACAGAACAGGTGGTCGTCGTACTCGGTAACCGTCTTCCCCGGCCAGTGCTTGTAGACGGCGCCGACCTCGAACTCCTCGTAGTAACGACCGAACTGCACGATGCGTCTCCTCCGCTGGGATCCTGGGCGCGTTGACGGCTCAGTGTCCCAGGCGGTCGCCGCCCGCCCGCGCCGTCGCGGGCCTGGCGTGCTCGAGCCCACAAGGCTGGTTCAGGCGGTCCCGTCCAGCGCGACCGGGCGTCGGCCGAGGTCGAGCAGATCCGCACCTGCCTCGGTCCACAGATCGCGCAACGCCGCACTGCCCCGGACCCGGCACCAGGCCAGCTCCGTCGAGGTCGCCGGCGTGATCTGCAGGATCGCGACGGTGCCGCCGGCGGCATCGACGGAGCCGATGGGCGAGACGTCGACGACGACGCCGGTGCAGGCCGATCCGCCGGTGAGCGGTTCGCCGAGGTCGATGCTCATGCCGGGTGCGTAGACGACACCCTCGACCACCGGAGCGGCGGCCAGGAGGGCGACGCGCCGCCACACCTCGGCGTGCTCGTCGGTGGGGTCGCGAAGGTGCAGCATGAGTTCGGCGCGGGGCCCGTCCGGGGCCAGAACCGCGTCCGCCGCACCCGTCATCGGATGGCGCGACATGCCCAGGCTGAGGTAGGCGCGCTCGCCCGGAATCGGCTCGAAGCGCAGCACCTCGATGGGGTCGACCCCGACGAAGGACACCGACGCGCGGGCCGACCGATGCCCGAAGTGCTCGACGAGCGCGGCCTCGACGGCGGCGAGGACGGTCGGCGAGGTCACTGACCCGACGCTAGCCGATCCCCCGCGACGAGCCGCTACCTGAAGGTCGCGGCCACCGCCTGCTCCGTCTCGGCGTAGGCCGAGCCGGCGCGGACCAGCAGCGCGCCGATGCCGTCCAACGCGTCACACAACCCTTTCGCGTGCTGATCGAAGTTCTCGTACAGCGTGGCGAACTGCGCGGCCGCCGCACCGCTCCAGTCCGCTCCAAAGAGCGGGGACAGCTGCGTCTTGAGGCTCTGGTGTTCGCCGCGCACGTCGGCGCAGACACGATGGGTGGTGCCGCCGAGCGCTCCGAGTTGCGCGGGCGTGACTTTGAGACTGGACACGATCTACTCCTCTTTGCGGTTGCAACCGCGGGACGGTGTACGGCGCGGAACGCTACGACGAAATGACGTCCCCCCACGGCGCCGGTCGGCATCCTGTGGACAACGGCCGCCCGGCACCGGGGTTGTCCACAGCGCGGCGGGCATCCGAAGCGAAACGTCGGCGTCCCGACGCACACTCGCGACGTGCAACTGCAGTTCACCGTCGACATCCGCGGCGACCGACATGACGTCGCCCTCGCCGCGCCGGATACCGCGACTGTCGCCGACATCGCCCCGGCCCTGCGTGCGGCGGCCGGCGCGGCGACCGACGTCCCGCTGTGGCATTCGGGTCGCCTGCTGCCGGAGGACTGCTCGATCACCGAGGCCGGGGTCCGGACCGGTTCGCTGCTGGGACTGGGCGGCCCGGCCGGCGAACGCGCCCGTGCGGCGGTGTTGGAACTGCACGTCGTGGCCGGACCGGACGCCGGGCGTGTCACCGCGCTGGACCGGGGCCGGCTGCGGATCGGCCGCGACCCGGGCTGCGAATTCACTCTGGCCGACGCCGACGTCTCGCGCCAGCACGCGGTCGTGGATGTGGGGTCACACGCGATCACGCTGCACGATCTCGGCTCGACCAACGGCACCCGCGTCGACGGCCGTCCGGTGCCGGCCACCGGCAGCGAATTGCGACCGGGCTGCCTCATCTCGATGGGCGACTCCTTGCTGACGATCGCCGGCCCTCTCGATGCGCCGGCGACCCTTCAGGCCGGTCCGGACGGATCGCTGTCCGTGCTGGGTTCGCCGCGCCGCCGGTCATCGGGGCTCGATGCAGAGATCGTGCTGCCGATCCGGCCGGACCGCTCCCGCCCTCGAGGCGTTCAGTGGGTCACCGCACTGCTGCCGGCGGCGGCCGGCGGCGCCATCGCCTGGTTCGCCCACTCCCCGCAGTTTCTCCTCTTCGCCCTGCTGTCACCGCTGATGATGGTGTCGACCGCACTCGGCGACCGGCTGCACTGGCGCCGCTCCCGGCGCCGCGATGCCGCGACGTTCCGGCAGCGCCGCGCCGAAACCGAACGTCGCATCGCCGACGGCCTCGGACGGGAGACCGCAGACCGCCGGCTGGTCGCACCCGATGCCGCTACGGTCCGCGGCGCGGCGTGCCTCCCGAGCTGTCGGCTGTGGGAACGCCGCCGCAGAGATGACGACTTCCTGGACGTCCGACTGGGTACCGCCGACCTGCCTTCGACGCTGCAGATACGCGACGGCGCATCGGTCGCGCCGGCGGCCACGCTGACCTCCGTCCCGGTGAACGTCGGCCTGCGCTCGGGGCCCCTCGGCGTGGCGGGCCCCGCCGACGTGGTGGCGGCGTCCCTGCGCTGGCTGGTCGGCCAGCTCGCCGTGCTGCACTCGCCGCCGGACCTGGAACTCGCTCTGCTGCTCGATCCGAGCCGGTCCGGCGACTGGGCGTGGGCACGCTGGCTTCCCCATGTGCACGGTCGGGTCGCCACCACCGAGCCGACTTGGGCCGCCCTCCTTGCCGACCTGACGGCGGCACTGGACCACCGGCGCCGGCAGCGGCGGGTCGAGCCAGGTGGCTGGCCCGGCCCCTGGTCGGTGCTGGTCGTCGACCGGATGTCCCAGTTGAGCGAGGTGCCCGGCCTGGCCGAGCTACTGGCCGACGGCGCCGCCTTCGGGATCACGGCGATCTGTGCCGGTAGCGAGGCGACCGCGTTGCCCTCGTCGTGCGCGGCGGTCGTGCGGGTGTGCGGCGATTCGGGCACTCGCGCCCGCTTGTACAGCGAGGCGGACCGGGCCGGCACCGCCGCGGTGCTCGACGGCGTCTCCTCGCCGTGGGCCGAGACCGTGGCGCGCGCGCTCGCACCGTTGGTCGATGCCGGCATCGCCGGGGCTGCCGCTCTACCGGACGCCTGCCGGCTGCTCGACCTACTGGGCTTGGAGGGCGAACCGGGCGAGGAAGGCGGCGCCATCGAGCGGCACTGGGCCCGGTCGGCCGGCGGTGCCGCGACGGTGCTCGGTCGCTGCGCGGACGGCGAGCTCGAGGTCGATCTGGTTCGCGACGGCCCGCACGCGCTGATCGCCGGCACCACCGGCGCGGGCAAGTCCGAACTCCTCCGGGCGCTCGTCTCGGGGTTGGCGACCAACCATCCGCCGGAACAGATGAACTTCCTCCTCATCGACTACAAGGGCGGCGCTGCCTTCGGCGACTGCGCGCGCCTGCCGCACACCGCGGGCCTGGTCACTGACCTGGATCCGTATCTGACCGAGCGGGCGCTTCGATCACTGCACAGCGAGCTGCGCCGCCGCGAACGGCTGTTCGCCGCGGCGGGCGCGGACGACCTGCCCTCGTACCAGGCCCTCGCGGGTGACGAGGCGGTGGCGCGCCTGATCATCGTCGTTGATGAGTTCGCATCGCTGGTCGACGAGCTACCCGATTTCGTCCGCGGGCTGGTCGGCGTGGCGCAACGCGGTCGCTCGCTCGGCGTCCATCTCGTACTGGCCACCCAGCGGCCCGGGCGCGCGGTGTCGCCGGAGATCCGGGCCAATACGAGCCTGCGCATCGCGTTGCGAGTCACTGACGCCGCCGAGTCCACCGACGTCGTCGGCGCACCTGACGCGGCGACGATCCATCGATCGGTTCCCGGCCGGGCGTATCTGCGCACCGGTTCATCGTTGACGTGCTTCCAGGCGGCGTCCGTCGGCGGGATCGGGCACCGGGACACGACGGGAGTCCGGGTCGAGCGACTGGGGCCGTGGCGCCGGCCGATCGAGCAGCCGGTCGGAGCGGAAGGCCCGACGGACGTGAGCCGATTGGTCGAGGCCATCCGCGCCGCAGCCTCCCGGACGACGCGTCGCGCCGCGCCCAGTCCCTGGGTCGCGCCGCTGCCTGACGCCCTGCCCCGCACCGCGCTTGATCGCCCGCCGGATGCAGCCGTCGCTGTCGCCCGCGTGGACCTGCCCGATGAGCAACGGATCACCGAACTCACACTCGACCTCGCCCGAGGGTCGTCCTTGCTGGCGGCCGGAACGACCCGGTCCGGCCGTACCGGGCTCCTGGCCTCGCTGGCGATCGGCGCGACCGAGCAGCTCGGCCCCGACGCGTTGAACCTGCACGTCGTCGACGCGACCGGCGAGCTGGCATCGGCGCTGCGAGCGTTGCCGCATGCTGCGACGATGCTCGGCCCAGACGAACTGGGACTGGCGCCGCGGCTTCTCCATCGCCTCGAGCAGGAGTGCTCGCGTCGCCTGCGCGAACAGCAGAACGGCGGGGGCGGAGCCGACCGATGGAGCCGCTTGCTGTTGCTCGTCGACGGCTGGGAGACCTTGGCCGCAACGCTCGGCGACCTCGACGGGGCCGGCTGCACAGAGGCGCTCGGCGCGCTCCTTCGGATCGGGCCAGCGGCCGGGGTGAGCATGGCGGTGACGGGTGACCGTTCGACGCTGGCGCCGAGGTTCTCCAGCGGATTCGCCGAGCGGGTCCTGCTCCGCCTGCCCGACCGGAGCGACTACGGCCTGGCCGGAGTCCAAGCCCGCAACGTGCCGGTCACGCTGCCACCAGGGCGCGGTATGCGGGCCGGTGACGGCGCCGTCCTGCAGGTGGCGCACGCCGGCAGCGTCCCTGGCCTGGAGGGTTTGCGACGCGTTGCGAGTGCAGTCGCCGCGCGCTGGGCCGCGGCGCCCGCAGCCGACGTCTGCCCGCACGCCATCCGGATCCGCGCGCTGCCGACACGGGTCGCCCTGGGCGACCTTCCCCGCGGGAAAGGGCTGGCGATCGGCCTCGCCGGCGATCGGTCGCAGCCGTTGCTCCTCGATCCGTTCGCAGGTGCAGGGCGGATGCTGGTTGCCGGGCCGCCGCGATCGGGACGGACGACACTGCTGCGCTCGCTCGCCCAGCAGGCGTGCGCCGCGCGCCTTCCCACCGTCGTCGCGGCGTCATCGCGCTCGGCGTGCGCCGAAGCGGCCCGTAGCCTCGGCCTCCGGCTGATCACGCCGGCCGACGACGAGGTCGGTCCGGCGCCCGCGACGCCCACCCTGCTGCTGATCGACGACAGCGAGGCCTTCCTCGACACCTCCGCCGGGGACCGGCTGACCACGTGGGTGCGGTCAAGCGACGCTCCGGTGGCAGCGGTGGTGGCCGGCCGGTCCGATGACCTGGCCACCACCTATCGCGGCGTCGCGGCGGACGTCCGGCGCAGTCACTGCGGAATTCTGCTCCGGCCGGGGCCGGTGGACGGTGAACTGCTCGGCGTCCGATTGCCGCGCCGCCCCAGCGCCGGGCCGCCCGGCCGAGGCGTGATCATCGGGACTCCTGCGTGGGATCCGCTGTTCGACGACGGCGATCCCGTGCCCGTCCAAGTGGCGCAACCGTGAACCGGGGGGCGTCAGCTGCCCGCAGGCCCCATGTGCGGGTAACGATGATCGGTCGCGGGCACGAACGTCTCCTTCAGCGCGCGCGGCGAAACCCAGCGCTGGACGTTGTAGACGGAGCCGGCCTTGTCATTGGTGCCCGACGCGCGGCCGCCCCCGAACGGCTGCTGACCGACGACGGCGCCCGTGGGCTTGTCGTTGATGTAGAAGTTCCCCGCCGCGAAGCGCAGCGTCTCCTGCGCCTCGACGACCGCGGCACGGTCGCGGGCAAACACGGCGCCGGTCAGCGCGTAGGGCGCCACCGACTCCAGCTGCGTGAGCGTCTGCGCCCACGCCGCGTCGTCGAAGACGTGGACGGCGAGAATCGGGCCGAAGTACTCGTCGCTGAACATCGGCAGCGAGGGATCGTCGGCCTCCACCACCGTCGGCTGCACGAAGTAGCCGACCGAATCGTCGGCCTTGCCACCGGCCAGCACCGTCGAGCGCGAGTCGCTGTGCAACCGCTCGAGCACACCGCTCAGCCGGTCGTAGGCCCGGCGGTCGATGACGGCGCCGCCGAAGTTCGCGAAGTCGCGGACGTCGCCGAAACGCAGGGACTCGGTGACCGCGACAAGTTCGTCCTTCACCCCGCCGGCCCACAACGAGCGGGCAATGTAGGCCCGGGACGCCGCCGAGCATTTCTGTCCCTGGTACTCGAACGCGCCGCGCACCAACCCCGTGACCAGCGACGCGCTGTCGGCACTCGGATGGGCGACCACGAAGTCCTTGCCGCCGGTCTCCCCCACCAGCCGCGGGTACGTCGCATAGGATCCGATGCCCGCCGCGACCTCGCGCCAGAGATGCTGGAACGTCGCGGTCGAGCCGGTGAAGTGAATCCCGGCGAGCGCGCGGTGCGGCAGTGCCACCTTGCTCACCGCGGCACCGTCCCCGGTCACCATGTTGATCACGCCGGGCGGAAGGCCCGCCTCGACGAAAAGCGCCATCGTGTGGTGCGCGGCGAGCTGCTGGGTCGGCGACGGCTTCCACACAACGACGTTGCCCATGAGCGCCGGCGCCGACGGAAGGTTGCCGGCGATCGCGGTGAAGTTGAACGGCGTGATTGCGAGGACAAACCCTTCGAGCGGACGGTAATCCATCCGGTTCCACGTGTTCGCGGCGCTCTGCGGCTGCTCCTCGAGGATCTTGCGTGCGAAGTGCACGTTGAACCGCAAGAAATCCGCCAGCTCACACGCGGCGTCGATCTCGGCCTGGTGCGCCGACTTCGACTGGCCGAGCATCGTTGCCGCGTTGAGCCGGTCGCGCCACGTGGTCGACAGCAGGTCGGCCGCCCGCAGAAACACCGCGGCCCGCTCGTCGAACGGCAGCGCGCGCCACGCGGGAGCGGCCTCGAGCGCAGCGTCAACGGCAGCCTGAACGTCCTGCTCGGTGGCCTGTGCGGTTTCCCCGATGACCAGGTGGTGTTGATGCGGCGCCACGACGCGGATCCGCTCACCTCCACCCATCCGCGTCCGGCCGTCGATGGTCATGGTCAGTTCGGCGCGGTCGTCGGCCAGCTCGTCCAGCGCGGCGGCGAGGCTCTCGGCCTCGGCGCTGCCCGGGGCATAGGTGCGGATCGGCTCGTTGTGCGGAGCCGGCGGGGAGGAGATGGCGTCCATCCTCCGATGGTGCCACGGCTCAAACGCGCGGGACGACGCCCGCCGGTCCTCAGAGCAGGGCCAGCAGCGCCGCGATCTCCTGATTCGCGTACCACGACAGCTCGTAGCCTTCGGCGTCGTCGACCTTCTCCTGGGCGCCGGGGGCGCCGAGATCGGCAGCGATCACCGCCTCCGCGGCCTGCGCGACGGTGTCTTGAGCGTCGGCGTCGTCGACGTGCACCGACGCCACCGCGGCCAGTGGGACGGGAGCTGCCACCTCGACCACCCCGCGGTCGAGGTCGTCGCGCACGGCCACCGACCCGTCCGGGACATCCACGGCGAGCACGACTCGACGCCGAGCGGCGTCCCGGTCCGAGTCGAGCAGGCGCAACGACCCCCGGGCGGCCTCGACCATCGCCGCGTACTCGAGCGACTCGGGGTCGTCGTCGACGTACCACTCGCGCAGTCCGGGCGTGATCGCGAACGCCGTCAGCGGTGCCGGCCCGACGGCCCCGGTCTCCAGCAGCGATTGCAGGATCGTGGAGGTCCCCGGCAGGTACACCCTCATGACGGGTCGGTCCGGCGCGGGGCGCTCTTGCGCCGCGAAGCGGAGCGCGAGCTGCGACGGGCGGCGCCGGTCGCGGCACCATCCCCGGCCGTCACCACCGCGTCGGTCTCGGTCGCGGCCACCAACTCGCCCAGCGACTCCTCGATCAGCTCAGCGATGGTCGCGACGTCGCGCACCGCGTCCCGGTCGCCGTTGATCCCGTAGTAGACCCCGCCGTCGTACGAGGTGAGCGCGATCGACAACGCCTGCCCCTGCGCCAGAGGCAGGAACGGGAACATCTCCGTCATACGGGCGCCGGCGGCGTACAGCGGCAGTTGCGGGCCCGGAACGTTGGTCACCACGAGATTGAACATGCGCCGGGTCAGACCGCTCGACGCCCGCGCCCCGAGAGCGTGAAGGGTCGGTGGCGCGAAACCTCCGAGCGCGGCGATCCGGTCGGCGGAGACCGCGCGCCCGGACGCCTTGTGCGAGGCCATCGCGTACCGCAGCTGGGCCAGGCGCAACACGGGGTCGGCCTCGCCGACCGGCAGGTCGACGAGCAGTGGCCGGACCCGCCCGGCGCCCTCGGGCGTGGCGACGGTGCGGCCGCGCGCCGAAGGGTGGCTGGACCGCGACGCCTGCTCGCCCGTGGAAGCGGAACGTCGCTCGCTCGGATCGGCGACGCTGACCGGGATCAAGGCCCGCACCGCGGTCGCCGGCCGCAGCTCCTCGGCCCGCGAGAGCAGCCAGCCGCGCAACGCGCCCGACACCGTCGCCAGCACGGCGTCGTTCACTGTCCCGCCGAAGGCGTCACGCACCCTGCGGTAGTCGTTCAAGCGCGTCCGCGCGATCGACAGCCGGCGCTGCTCGCTGAGTTCGGCGTGCAGCGGCGACGGCTGGGGACGCCGCACCACCAGGCGCGAGGCCGACGTCACACCGAGGGTCAGCGACGCCACCTTGCCCGCAGCGGACCGGAGGTCGTGGCCCGCTTCCCGTGCGGTGTCCACCAGGCTCGTGGGCCGACGGACCAGCTCGGACACTGCGCCGCGCAGCACGTCGAGCGAGCTCGGCTCCGGTTCGGGCATCCAGATCGGGCTGACGGTGCGCCGTGGCTCAGGTGCGGCGTCGAGGATCACCTGCGCGAGATCGACACCGGTGTGCTCGTCCACCATCGCCTGGTGCGTCTTCGTCACGATCGCGACGCGGCCTTCGGTCAGCCCCTCGACGAGGTACATCTCCCACAGCGGACGGGAGCGATCGAGCAGCCGCGACTGGATCCGGCTGCAGAACTCCAGCAGCTGGGAATCGGTGCCTGGGCGGGGCAGAGCCGAGCGGCGCACGTGATAGGTGATGTCGAAGTCGTGGTCGTCCAGCCAGAGCGGGTGGGCGATGTGGCCGGGGACCACGCGGACCTTCTGGCGATACCGCGGCGCGAGCGAGATGCGCTCCTCCAGGAGCCGCACGAGCCGGTCGTAGTCGAAGCCGCCCGGTTTCGGCGTGAAGATGGCCAGACCACCGACGTGCTGTGGCACGTTGCGGAACTCCTGGTGCAGGAACGCGACGTCGGCCGACGTCATGCGTTCGGTCATCGCACCTGCTCTCGCCTCGCCGGTCACTGCGCACGCCAACGGGCGCTACGCCCCCAGACGGACATTCTCACAGACCGGCCGGCCCGCCGACGGGGGCCGCGCCGCGGCCGAGCTGTCAGTGTCGGCGGCGACGCGACGACGAGGCCGACGGCATCCCGGCCAGCCCGGCGGCGAGTTCGGCGATCGCGCGCCGGAACGGGCTGGCCGGATTCGACTCGCTCAGCAGCCGGCCCATTGCCAGCGCCGCGTCCAGCGAGCGCGTGTCGGCCGGCAGCAGCGCCGCCGGAGTGCGTCCGGCGAATCGCTCGAGGGCGGCCGTCAGCTCGGCCGGCGCATTACCGGGCACGACGCCCTCACGCACCCGGTTCAGGACCACCCACATCGGGGCGGCCACCTCGGTGTCGCGCAGTTCGGCCAAGCCGCGGACGAGCCGCTGCATCCCGATGGGATCGGCCGCGCCGACCACGACGATCAGGTCGGCGTCGTCGAGGACGGCCAGCGTCGCACCGTTGCGGCGCGGCGCCAGCGTGTCGAACGACAGCTCCTCGTCGGTCTCGAGGCAGAAGCCACAGTCGACGACGGTGAAGTCGGCCAGTTGCCGCGCCGACGCGAGAACCGACGCAACGGCCGCCGGCCGCAGCTCCGGCCAGCGCGACGCGAGAGGGACGCCGGTCAGCACCCGCAGTTGCGCGGTGAGCTGCCAGCACAACGCCGCGAGCGCCGCCGCATCCAGCCGCTGCCCCGACGCCTGCCGGCAGGCCGCCGCCACTCCGGGCGACTCGTCGAGCAGCCCCAACACGGCGGCTACCGTGCCGCCGTACACGTCGGCGTCGACCAGCAGGCTGGCCACGCCCAAACGGGCCAGCTCGTCGGCCAGCGTCACCGCGACGGTCGTGCGGCCGGGCGCGCCGGTCGGCCCCCACACGGCCACGACCGATCCGCGCCGGGCCGGCTCGTCGGGCAGCACCGGTACGCCGGCCCCGGGCGGAATCGGCATGGAGCTCGACGGGTCGGCGAACCCGCGCTGCGCCCGTCGTGCGGAAGGCGGGGCATCCGGGCCGCTCGTGCGCACCGCCTCGGCCAGGATCGACGCCACCACCGCGGCATCGGTGTCGGACGCAACGACATGTTCGACGCCGACCGCGCGCAGCTGCTCCTCGGCCGCCGCGTCGCCGCGCGACGTCACGCCGACCGGCACCACCCCGGCCGCGCCCAGCCGGTCGATCAC
This sequence comes from Jatrophihabitans sp., assembly GCF_046262535.1. Lineage (GTDB taxonomy): Bacteria > Actinomycetota > Actinomycetes > Mycobacteriales > Jatrophihabitantaceae > Jatrophihabitans. Next base: position 57,947 of record NZ_JBHEMO010000041.1, read on the forward strand.
GTCGGCGTCGAGCCGGCGCAGTCCAGCGCTCACCAGCGCGGCCCGCCCCTGACCGGATGCGGCGACCGCCAGCAGGTCGACCACGTCGACGCACCGCCGGACGATCTCGACAAGATGGGGTCCGCGCTCGAACGCGGTGACGAGCCGCTCCTCCCAAGCGGCTCCGTCCGCGACGGACAGGACCGGCAGCTTCACTTCGATGCCGACGAGCAGACCGCGAGGTCGGCGAGCTCGGCAGTCGACCCGGCGGCCGGGCCGACCAAGACGCCGGCCCGGACGGTCGCCTCCTCCAGCGCGAGCGCGGTGACCACTCGATCGGCCAGATCCGGGGCGACGCTGATCACGACGTCCTGGCCGGCGGTCCCGGAACTGAAGGATCCGCCCGAGTCGGTGTGCACCGCCTGGACGGTGACATCGGGCAACACGACGACCGACGTACAGGTCTTCGTCGACACCCAGAGCTCGATGCGCTGCCCCTTGCGGAGATCCGGCGCCGCGCCGCTGGCGAGCGGGACGGTAACCGTGGTCCGGGCCGCGGGCCGGCCGACGGCGGCCACAGGCAGCAACTCGCCGGCCGCGACGGGGCGGTTCAGCTGCCGGCCGACGGCGTCGGCCACCCGGAGCACGTACTGCTTCCGGCCGGGACCGGGGAGTTGGACCTGGGCGAGTTCGACGTCCCCGGCGGTCAGCACCGTCCCGGCGGCCAGATCGTGGCGCACCGCCACGCGGGCGTACGTCTGCTTGGCGCTCGACACGATGCGGGCGCCCACGAGGACCGAGCCCAGCACCAGCGCAACACCGAGCACAAGCCGGAGGTCGAACCAGGTGGGCGGCGCGATCCGGCGTGGGCGGGGCGATTCCGGCACCGCTGTGCTCTGCGTCGACCGAACGCCCATGCCCGACATAGTGCCTGACTGGGGCGAATAACCGGAAATCCGGCCGAATCGCCCTGTGGACCGCGCAAGGGCGGCCCGCCGACCTGCGACACTCTTGCGTGAATGGGTGCGATGCAGGGTTGCGACCACTTCGGAAGGGATTCGTCACGCCATGGCCGCCGAGCCCCGCTTCCTGACGCTGGCCGACGTCGCCGAGGTGCTGAACATCTCCGCCTCGCAGGTGTACGCGCTCGTCCGCAACCAGGAGCTGCGGGCCATCAAGATCGGCGGGCGCGGCCAATGGCGGGTCGAACGCGATCAGCTCGAGGACTACATCGAGCGGATGTACCAGCAGACGAGCGACTTCATCGCCAAGCACCCCTTCGTCGAGGCCGAGGACGGCTCCTCAGACTGATCTCCGGACGGCGCTGATCGCCGCGATCGGCAGCAGCTCGACGTCGCGCACGTCCTGGCGGCGGCGGACCTCGCCGGCACTGTGCGTGGCGACCTCGACGAAGTCGGTGCCGATGCGGTCGACCGTGGCGTCCACGGTCGACCCGTCGACCAGCGCGATCCGGACGGCGGAACGGTCCCGCGCCATCCCTCGCAGGGCGTGCCTGAGGCCGAGACGGGACTCCACATGTCCCTCGCTGTGCGGGACGGCCGAGTAGCGCCCGAGCCCACGCAGACTGATCAGGTGGGCCGTCGCGACGACCACCTCCCGGCCGCCGCCTTCGTCGACGAGTAGCCAGTCCGGGCCGACCCGAGCGAGGTCGCCGGCCGCCGTGATCCCGCCCGCCGCGCGCACGCGGACAGGCGTCCCGAGCGCCGCCACGGCGCGATCGCGCAGCCGGAGGGCGCCCACCTCACCGCGAGTGCGCTCGTCGACCTCGGCGCTGCGCTCGGCCTGGGCGAGTATCTCCGCCTGAGCCTCGAGGTCGGCGAAGAGGGCAGCCCAGCGCATCTGCCCATCGTGGCCCGAGCGCGCCGGGATGTGCAGCCCATCCACAGTCGCCGAAGTTGCATTGACCGGATCTAACCCGAAGTGTACACAGGCAAACAGACGTAAATGGAGGAATCCAGTGGGCAATGGGCGAACGGCTCTCATCGTGGCAGTGGTCTGCTCCGACGGCGCTGCGCTGGGTCTGCTCCGACCGAGGCCCGGCCGGCTCGCCGCCCACCTGCGCCACCCGCACGCGTGGGTGACTGCGGCCGGGTCCGATCGCGCGCTGGCCGAATTGGCCGGTGCGGCCTTGTGGGTCGCGGCGGCGTGGCTGGCCGTGGGCCTGGCGGCCGGGCTCGCCGCCTGGCTGCCCGGTCCAGCCGGGCGCTGCGCCGGCCGGATCGGTCGAGCGTTGCTGCCCCGGGCGCTGCGCGGCCTGATCGCCGGCTCGGCCGGCCTCGGGATCCTGCTGGCACCCGTTGCCGGCGCCGCGACGACGCCGGCCGGTCCGGCCGGACCCACGGGGCCGGGGTCGTCCGGGGCGCCGGCCAGCCATGCCTCCTCGATCCCGGCACCCGCCTGGCCGGTGAGCCCGGCCGACGGCGTGTCCGGCGAGCCCTCACGGCCACCGGCTCCGCCCACGACGTCGGTGCCCGCGCCGGTCTGGCCGTCCAGCGCTGGACCGACGCCGACGACCCCACTGACCTCGACGGACCAGCCAGCACCCACCCCTGGGCCGCAAGTGCCGGCATCGACGTCCACCGCGCAGGCACGCCGGGTCCGGGTCGAGCCCGGGGACTGCCTGTGGCTGATCGCCTCCCGCCGCCTCGGCCCCGGGGCGAGCGCCGCGCAGGTCTCCGCCGAATGGCCGCGGTGGTACGCGGCCAACGAGTCCGTGATCGGCGCCGATCCCGATGTCATCCGCCCCGGTGAGGTCCTGCACCCGCCGTCGGCCGGCACGTGAACAGAAGGGCATTGCGATGACCGCCGTACTGACTGCCTCCAGCGCCACACGACCGGTGACGATCCGACCCGCCCCACGCCGCGAACCACCGTTCGACGACGAAGTGCCCGGGGACGCTCCGTTCTTCGGCCGGCACGACCGGCGCCTGCCCTTCGAACTGACCTCGGTCCCGGCGCCGGTGTGGCGACCGCGGCCGCCGCGGCCCCGCGGACTGCCCGATCCGAGCGCGTGGGGGCGGCGGCTGCTGATCGGAATGATCGAGACGGCGTCAGGCCGGCGGCCGCTGCATCAACTCGCCGCGATGTTGAGTCCGTCGGTCACCCGAGGCATCGGGGCGGATTTCGAGCGGGCCGCCCGGCAGGGCGGCGGTCATTGGCTGCACCGGGCCGGGGTGCGGTCGGTGCGCGTCGCCGAACCGGCCGACGGCGTGGCCGAGCTCTGCGCCACCGTCGAGACCGGCCGCCGCGTCCGCGCCGTGGCCATGCGTCTCGAGGAGCACCAGGGTCGCTGGCGGTGTACCCGCCTGCAGCTCGGCTGATCGGCAGTCGGTCCGCGCCAGTGCGGGCGGACCGACCGCGAACCGACCTCAGCGCTTGCGCTTGTTCTTGTTGCTCCCCTTGTTGCCGCGGCTGCCCCGGTTGGGGTTGCTGCGGGCCTGCTGGCGCTTCGCCGTCGCCGACGTCGAACCGGCCCCGGACTTGTCGGCGCCACCGCTGGTCTGCACGGCCGGCGCGTCCGAGCCGAGCTCCGGGGCGCTGTAGGTCAGCGGCTTCTCGCCGCCCGTCCGGTCGAGGCCCTTGGCGTGCACCCTCGGCTTGCCGTTCGTTCCCGACTCGTGCTGTTCCTGAGCCGCCTCGAGCAGTGAGAGGTCCAGCTGCGGCTGCCCCTCGCCGGCCGTCGGGAACTCCTCGCGCGCCGGCGGCGGAGCCTTCTCCAACGAGGGAGCCGGTTGCGAACCGGCCGGCGCGGCGGTGAACGACGGCGGGCCGTCCGCGCTGCCCGCCTCGTCCACCTCGACCTCGAGGTTGAAGATGAAGCCGACCGACTCCTCCTTCACCGCATCCATCATCGCGGCGAACATGTCGAAGCCCTCACGTTGGTACTCGACGAGCGGATCGCGCTGGGCCATCGCCCGCAGGCCGATGCCCTCTTGCAGGTAGTCCATCTCGTAGAGGTGCTCGCGCCACTTGCGGTCGAGGACCGACAGCAGCACCCGGCGTTCGAGCTCACGCAGCACCTCGGCGCCGAGGTCCTCGTCGCGCTGGTCGTACGCGGCCTGGGCGTCGGCGACGAGCTCCTCGACGAGGAACTCGCGCGTGAGGTCGGTCCGCTCGCCGCCGGCCTGCTCGATCGCCTCGTCCACCGTCAGCGAGATCGGGTACAGCGTCTTGAGCGCCGTCCAGAGCTGGTCGAGCTCCCATTCCTCCGGATAGCCCGAGGCGGTCGCGCCCTCGACGTAGCTGGTGACGACGTCGGTGATCATCGGCCGGATCTGGTCGGACAGGTCGGCACCCGACAGCACCCGGCGGCGCTCGTCGTAGACGACGGTGCGCTGCTTGTTCATGACCTCGTCGTACTTGAGGACATTCTTGCGGATCTCGAAGTTCTGCTGCTCGACCTGGGTCTGGGCCGACTGGATCGCCTTCGAGACCATCTTGGCCTCGATCGGGACGTCCTCGGGCAGCCGCAGCAGGTTCATCATCGCGGCCACCCGCTCGCCGTTGAACCGGACCATCAGGTCGTCGCCGAGGGACAGGTAGAACCGCGAGAGGCCCGGGTCACCCTGGCGGCCGGCGCGGCCCCGCAGCTGGTTGTCGATGCGGCGCGACTCGTGCCGCTCGGTGCCGAGCACGTACAGCCCGCCGAGCTCGACGACCTCGTCGTGCTCCTTGTCCGATTCCGACTTCGCCTTCTCGAGGGTGGCGGCCCAGGCGGTCTCGTACTCCTCCGGCGTCTCGTCCGGGCTCAGGCCCTGTTCGCGCAGCATGAGATCGGCCGAGAACTCGGGGTTGCCGCCGAGCTGGATGTCGGTACCGCGACCGGCCATGTTCGTCGCGATCGTGACCGCGCCCTTGCGCCCGGCGTTGGCGATGATCGCGGCCTCACGCTCGTGCTGCTTGGCGTTGAGGACCTCGTGCGGAATGCCCTTGCGCAGCAACAGCGACGACAGCCGCTCGGACTTCGCGACGCTGGCCGTACCGACGAGGACCGGCTGGCCCTCTTCGTGCCGCTCGGCGATGTCGTCGATGACGGCGGCGAACTTCGCGTCCTCGCTCTTGTAGATGAGGTCGGTCTGGTCGTCGCGGATCATCGGCCGGTTCGTCGGGATCGGCACGACGCCCAGCTTGTACGTCTGGTGCAGCTCGTTGGCCTCGGTCGAGGCCGTACCGGTCATGCCGGAGAGCTTCTGGTAGAGGCGGAAGTAGTTCTGCAGGGTGATCGTGGCCAGCGTCTGGTTCTCCTGCTGGATCTGCACGCCCTCCTTGGCCTCGATCGCCTGGTGCATGCCCTCGTTGTAGCGTCGGCCCTGCAGCACGCGTCCGGTGAATTCGTCGACGATCATCACGTTGCCGTCGTTGACGATGTAGTCACGGTCGCGCTTGAAGAGTTCCTTGGCCTTCAGCGAGTTGTTGAGGTAGCCGACGAGCGGGGTGTTGGCCGCCTCGTACAGGTTGTCGATGCCGAGCTGGTCCTCGACGAAGGCGACGCCGTCCTCCGTGACCGCGACGGTCCGCTTTCCCTCTTCCACCTCGTAGTGGACGTCCTTCTTCATCCGCGGCGCGAGGCGCGCGAACTCGAGGTACCAGCGCTGGTTCTCCTCGGCCGGTCCGCTGATGATCAGCGGCGTCCGGGCCTCGTCGATCAGGATGGAGTCGACCTCGTCGACGACGGCGAAGTTGTGTCCGCGCTGCACGAGGTCGTCGAGCGACCACGCCATGTTGTCGCGCAGGTAGTCGAAGCCGAACTCGTTGTTCGTGCCGTAGGTGATGTCGCAGGCATAAGCCGCCCGGCGCTTCTCCGGCGGCAGGTCGTTCAGGATCTTGCCGACCGTCAGCCCGAGGAACCGGTGCACCCGGCCCATCCAGTCGGCGTCGCGACTGGCCAGGTAGTCGTTGGTGGTCACGACGTGGACGCCGTCGCCGGTGAGCGCGTTCAGGTACACCGGCAGCGTGGAGACGAGCGTCTTGCCCTCACCGGTCTTCATCTCGGCCACGTTGCCGAGATGCAGCGCCGTGGCGCCCATCAGCTGCACCCGGTAGTGGAACTGACCGAGAGTGCGGCGGGCGGCCTCGCGGACGACGGCGAACGCCTCCGGCAGGAGGTCGTCGAGCGACTCGCCGTCGGCGTAGCGCTCCTTGAACGTGTCGGTGAGCGCGCGAAGCTCAGCGTCGGTCAGATCGACGTAGTCGTCCTCGAGCGTCTCGATGTGATCGGCAATGGACGAAAGTCGGCGGACCTGTTTCTGTTCACCGGCGCGCAGAAGCTTGGCTAGAACCACGCAGGCCATGGTACGGGGCTTCGCCGCCAGGCCTGAATCCCTCGGTGCCGGTCCGCCAAGCTGAGCCACACGGGGGGGTTCCCGGGGGTCGAGCTCGACCACCTCGAGCTGACCGGCGAGCGGCTGCTGCTGTGCCGCTGGCGGCGGGCCGACGCCGACCGGCTGCACACGATCATGCAGGACCCGACGATGAACCAGTTCCTGGGGCTGCCCGCCCCCTACTCCCGCGAGGAGGCCCACCGGTGGGTCGGGCAGCTCGGTGACGAGGGCGGCGCGAAGGCAGCGGTCTCGGCTGCGCCGTCGTCGAGAGGGCAGCTTCAGCGACGAGCAGCGCTACGAACTGCTCAACCCGGAGTACGCCTGAGCGGGGCGCTCAGCCGCCCAACCGGATGAGGCCGTAGTCGTAGGCGTGCCTGCGGTAGACCACGCTCGGCAGGCCGGAGTCCTTGTCGCTGAATAGGTAGAAGTCGTGACCCACGAGTTCCATCTCGTGCAGCGCCTGATCGACCGACATCGGCGTGGCGGCATGCTCCTTCTCACGCACGATCCGACCCGGGCCGTCGGGCTGCTCCTCCGGTTCGTCTACCACCTCGGCGACCAGGGCGTCGTTGGGCAGCGCCGCAGTGGCCTGGGCGACGGAGGCCGGCGTGCGCCGTCCGTGGTGGATGCGTCGGCGGTCGGCGGCCTGGCGGAAGCGACGCTCCAGGCGGTCGGCCGCGATGTCGAGCGCCTTGTAGAAGTCGTCGGCACAGCCTTCGCCGCGCACGACCGGTCCGCGGGTACGGCAGGTGATCTCGACGTGCTGGCAACTGCCGTTCTGGCGCGGATTGCGTTCGTGTTGGAGCTCGACGTCGGTACGGATGATCTTGTGGTCGTAGCGTTCCAGCTTCACCAGCTTCTCGGCGACGTGCTGCCGATAGTGGTCGGGAACCACGACGTTGCGACCTCGGACGACGATCTCCATGCTGCCCGCGACAGTTTCCATGCGACCTCCACCATGCTCACGGCGACGCCGGCACACACGGTGGGAACTCGATGCCCGTGTGGGTCGAGCTGCGCCTCTCGGTCAGGGTCGTTCTCACGCTAGACCGTGTTCCTGGGGGCTGCCAATGGGGTTGGCTCCCGCGTTCGGCGCGGCGTGGCGGCGACGACCGCCGCGCCCACCACGGGCCACCCGACGGCCAGGAGCGCCCGCCGAGCTTCGCGCAGCGTCGCACCGGTGGTGACGATGTCGTCGACGACGAGTGCCGAGTACCCGGGCAGCGGCGGGCGGGCGGCCATTGCCTCGCCGAGGTTGGCCGCACGCTCGCGGATGTCGAGGCCGGCCGAGTCTCGGACCGACCGGGTCAGGACCAAACCGTCGCGCGTCACGCGCAGACCAGTCGCCACCGCGGCGTGGCGGGCCAGACGCAGCACGTGGTCGCCGCCGCGCGCCGCGGCCGCGGATCGGGCCGACGGGACCGGCACGAGCACGATCCGATCCGGCGGGGCCCGGCCGGATCCCGCGGCCATCCGCGTGGCGCGGGCCACCAGCTCGCCCAGCGGGCCGGCCAGATCGCGGCGCCCGCGCTCCTTGTAGGCCAGCAGGGCGGCCCGGATCGGCCCGTCGTACGGTGCCGCCGCCCACGTCCCGGGCGAGGCCTCGATGACCGGAGCACCCGGCCGGCACAGGGAGCACAGCGGGCCAGCCACGCTGCCGCAGCCGACGCAGCGGCGGGGCAGAACCAGGTCGATCAGGTCGGCGGAAATGGACACGCGCCCACCGTGCCTCGTGCCCGCGACACAGCTCGGCGCGCCGGGGCGGTATGTGGACAAGGACCCGATCCGAGGGGCGGGCTGTGGACATCGCCCCGCGACCGTCCAGCCGTGATAGCGGCCGCAGCGGCTCCGACCTCTCTACGGCAGACCGGCTACGAGAGGTACACCGGCATCCGGCCCGGCGTCTGGCCGGTGGGACCAGGACTCACCCACTGGGTCGGGCTCTCCTGCTTCCACACGTAGCCGTTGGACGACACCCACACAGCCGGGGCCTCGGCGGTCGTCGTCAGGCTGTCCGGCGGGTAGGACAGATTGCCGATGCCGAGGTTCGTCCACTCCGTGCCGTCGACGCCGGTCTCGAAGGTCCGGGGCTCGTTTGTCGCCGCGATGGCACCGATGGCGAACAGCTTGGACGAATCCAGCCAGGCGACGTCGCGTACGACGACCCCCTCGGGGCTGACCGGCTGCATCGCGTCGACCCGAACCTGACCGGAGCCGCGCACGATCGACCCGACGTAGAGCTGCGCCGTTGACGCCTTGGCCCCGGAGACGACGATGGCGATGCGCGAGCCGTCGGGGCTGATCCGGACCGCGACTACCCGGCCACCGCCCGAGCCCGGCGGCATCGGCACTTGCGTCGACCTCGGCAGCGTTCCGTCGGTGGTTACGCGGTAGAGGTTCGAACCGACGCCGATCCACACCTCGGCCCGCCCGGGGGCGAACGCCGGCCGGGACAGCTCGCCCTTCACGCCCGTCGCCCGCAGACCTTCTGTCGTGCCGACGAGCAGCCGCGCCGTGTCGCCGGTGCCCTGGACTCCGGCAACGTAGAGCGGTCCCGCCGGATGCGGCCGGGCGAGGGCGACGGAGAAGAGGAAGTACCGGCGGTCGCTGAGCGCCCCGCTCAGCGGCTTGCCGTTCTCGGTGTGGACCTGGCCGTTCACCAGGTAGTACACGGCCGGATCCGGCGGGCTCGGGCCCCTGGCCGACGGGAAGTCGGCCGCGCTGAACTGGATGCCGCCGACGCTCGGGATCTGTACCGCCTTGCCGCCGTCGGTGACGGTGATCGTGTGTTCCGAGAGCGTGTTGAACAGGGTGTAGCCGACCTGGGCGGCGAGGCGGTCGCGGACCGCGGGAGCCAACAGGCTGCTGCCCGGAATCTCGATCCGGGTCGGTGACCCGAGGTGCACGGTGAGGTTCCGGGCGTCGGCCTGGGTCGGCAACGTGTCGGTGTTGACCGCGTTCTGCAACTCCGGCCGGGCGCCGGTGACGAGTTGGGTGAGCAGCCAGCTGGCCAGCTCGCCCCGATCGCCGAGCGCGCTCCAGCGCAGGTCGGGGACGAGGTAGGTCTCCGACGCGTCGTAGAAGTACAGCACCTGTTGCTGGAAGGTCGCGCGGAACTGCTGATCACTGAGGAGCAGTCCGTTCGGCAACTGGTCGATGCGGTTCTGCCCGGCCGCCTTGGTGAGCGTGTAACGGAACTGGCGCCGCGGGCCGCCCTCGCCGATCCCCTGCAGCGAAGGCGTGTACACGCCGGCGGCGTTCAGTGTGCCGAGCACGCGGCCGAAGACGGTGACCGAGCGCGTCGTCGCGTCGTAGGTGCTGACGGAGTAGTCGTCGGCGACGATGGTGGCGGTGTTGTCCGACCAGCGGTTGCGCGCCGCCGACGTCAGATAGGCCCGGGCGAGCGTGTCGCCGTCCGCGTTCGTGGGATTCGCCGCCAGGAAGGACTGCACGATGGTCAGCGGGTCGGCGTTCGGAGATGGCGACGCGGTCGGGCCGGCCGTCGCGCCGGGGGTCTGCAGGGGCTCGACGGTCTGCGGCGCGGACGAGCTCGGCACGCCGGTGCACGCGCCGAGCAGCAGGACCGCGGCGACGGCCACCACCGCGCGCTTCACTCCTCGTCCTCGTCTTTGTCGTCGGGGTCCAGCGGCAGCGGCGAGTGCATCAGCGTGTGCCCGGCCCGGCGCGGCAAGGTGAGCCGGAACTGCGCTCCGCGGCCCCGCTCCCCCCAAGCCTGCAGCCAGCCGTCGTGCAGCCGGGCGTCCTCCAGCGAGATGGCGAGTCCCAGACCGGTCCCGCCGGTCAGCCGGCTGCGGGACGGGTCACCGCGCCAGAACCGGTTGAACACCAGGGCGGCCTGGCCGGCCCGCAGACCGAGGCCGTGGTCGCGGACGGTGACCGCGATCGCATCGTCGTCGTAGCCGATGGTGATCACGATCGGCTTGCCTTCCCCATGGTCGAGCGCATTGCCGACGAGGTTACGGAGGATCCGCTCCACGCGCCTGGAGTCGATGTCCACGCTCACCGGCTCATCAGGCGACTGGACGACGATCTCGCTGCCGTGACGCTGGGCCAGCATCTGACTCGCCTCGACGGTGGACGCGACGACGCCGCGGATGTCGACGGTCTCGGACTCCAGGTTGGCCACTCCCGCGTCGTAGCGGGAGATCTCGAGCAGGTCGGCGAGCAGGGACTCAAACCGGTCCAGCTCGGTGTGCAGCAGCTCGGCGGCGCGCGACAGCTCGGGCGGGAAGTCGGCCCGGTTGCCGTGCAGGTACTCCGCCGCCATTCGGATCGTCGTTAACGGTGTGCGCAGCTCGTGTGAGACGTCGCTGGTGAATCGGCGCTGCACGCGGGACAGGTCCTCAAGCCGGCGGATCTGGCGTTGCAGGCTGTCGGCCATGTCGTTGAACGACTGCCCGAGCCGCGCGATGTCGTCGCTGCCCCGGACGGGAATCCGGTTGGACAGGTCGCCGGCCGCGAGCCGGCCGGCCGTCTCGGCCGCGACCCGCACGGGCAGCACCACCTGCCGGGTCACGATCAAGGCAATGGCGAGGAGCAGGACCACGAGCGCGAGGCCGGCGAGCAGCACGGTGCGTTGGACCAGCTCGATCGTCTGCTCCTCGGCGGTCAGCGGGAACAGGTAATAGAGCTGGAAGACGCCACTGCGGGCCTGAACTGACTCACCGACGACGAGTCCCTTGACCAGGCCGCCTGATCCGGACGGCTGGGGCACGGGGGCGTACTGGAAGGCGAGGTTGTCGCGCTCGACGACGTCACGGAGGGTTGCCGGAACCGCTGCGGCACCCGGGTCGCTGTCCGCACCTCCGGAGGGTGAGAACAAGACGATGGTGAACGTTCCGGCCGTCGCCCCGTTCCCGCTGTTGTTGGCGAGGATCTCCTGCCGCGCCTCCCGCACTTCGGTCGCCACTCCGGCGTCTATCCCCTGCAGAGCACTGCGGGCGGTACTGAGGCCGATCTTGGCCTGGTCGATGGCCGCATCGCGCTTCGCCCGCAGGATGCCGCCGGAGACCTTGTCGACCAGGAACAGGCCGATCACCAGGACGACCACCCCGGCCATCACCGCGGTGGTCGCACCCACCCGCAGCTGCAAGGACCGGCGCCAGGCGACGGTCACGCGGTCGGCGGCGTGACGCAACCCACCGCCCGCGTTCCGCGCGGCCACCTTTCCCCACCGGCGGGCAGTGACGAGGAGCTCGCCGGCCGGTGTGGTGGTCATTCCTGCTCGCTCGGGTGACGGCCGGGTCCGCCTTCGGCGCACCGGCGGCGAATCACGGCGGCCCCGCCTTGTACCCGACCCCGCGGACGGTGAGGACGACCTCAGGCCGCTCGGGATCGCGCTCGACCTTCGCCCGCAGGCGCTGCACGTGGACGTTCACCAGCCGGGTGTCGGCGGCGTGCCGGTAACCCCACACCTGCTCGAGCAACACCTCGCGGGTGAACACCTGCCGCGGCTTGCGGGCCAGTGCCACGAGGAGGTCGAACTCGAGCGGAGTCAGCGCGATCGGGCTGCCTCCGCGCCGCACCTGGTGCGCCTGGACGTCGATCTCGACCGGTGAGTCGGGCGGCCCGATGGTGAGCGTCTCGCTGGCGACGTCCTCGTGATGGCGCAGCCGGGCCCGCATCCGGGCGATGAGCTCCTTCGGCTTGAACGGCTTCATCACGTAGTCGTCGGCGCCGGACTCGAGGCCGAGGACGACGTCCACGGTGTCGGTCTTGGCGGTCAGCATGATGATCGGCGTTCCGCTCTCGGCCCGGATGGCCCGGCACACGTCGATGCCCGAGAGCCCCGGCAGCATGAGGTCGAGCAGGACGATGTCCGGCTTCGTCTCGCGGAAGGCTTGCAGGGCGCGGGAGCCGTCGGCCACGAAGGCCGGCTCGAACTGGTCGGTGCGCAGCACGATGCCGAGCATCTCGGCGAGCGCAGCGTCGTCGTCGACCACGAGAACGCGAGGTTTCACGGGCCCATCGTGTCATCCCGCAGCCAGGATGTCGGGCATCCCGCCCCCCGGCCGTCCACACCCGCCCGGTGGGCACGCCAAGATGGGGGCGATCATCTACGCGGCAGGCAACGAGGAGGTGGGCATGACGCACCCGCGCCCGGCGCCCATTCGCCCGCTCGGCGTGGGCGAGATCCTCGACGGCGCCGTTCGCCTCGTGCGTGACAACGCTCGGGGCACACTGACGATCAGCGTGCCGTTCGCCATCGCCCGTGCGGGCCTGGCCGCCCTGTTGCAGTACGCCGCGATCGAGGCCACAACGGCACAGACGCTCACCGTCATCGGGGGCCTGCTCCTGGGCGTCGCGCTCGGCACGGTGCTGACGGGACTGCTCGCCCCGCTGTTCAGCAGCGCTCTGCTGGGCGCCCGGATGACCGCCGGCCAGGCGGTCCGACGGGTTGGTGGCCGTGCGGCATGGCGCTTGGCCGTGCTCGCGCTGCTCGTGACGGTCGCCGAGGGCGTCGGGCTCGTCGCCTTCGGCGTCGGCGGCGTCTACCTGTGGGGCATCTGGGCCGTTGCCGCACCGGCGTTGGTCCTCGAGCGGACGACCGTGCGGGGGGCCTTGAGCCGCACACGTCGCCTGGTCGAGGGCACGTTCTGGCGGGTCTGGGGCATTCGTGCGTTGGGCTGGGTGCTGACCACCGTGCTGGGCTTTTTCATCGCGCTGCCGTTCGAGCTGCTCGCCGGCTATGTGACCGGCGCGAACCTGTTCGACCCGGCCGGCGGCGTCACGCACCCGGGGCTGTACGTGACGATCGTGGCCGTCGGGTCGCTGCTGTCCGGCGTGATCGTCGCGCCGATCGCCGCGGCCGTCGACGTGCTGCTTTACACCGATCTGCGCATGCGCAAGGAGGGCATGGACATCGTCCTGGCACTGCCTCCGTGGCAGCCCCAGGCCGTTCCACCGGTGACAGCATGGTGATCGGCGTCAGGACCGACGCCGGGCCGGTCGGCGGCGACGCCGCGCAGCGGGCCGCCAGGGCCGAACTGACGCACCGCGAATACCACCGCGACGACCCGGGCTGGGTGACGCGCGTCGCCCGCTGGGTCGGCCGTCGGCTGGCCGACCTGTTCACGGGGACCGGCGGCGCGCATGCGTTGTTGATCGTGGGCATCGTCGCCGCGGTGATAGTCATCGTCCTGGCCGTGCGCGCCGGAGTACCTACTCGCCGCGGCTCCATTGGCGACGCGGACGGGCTCGACCCGTTGGCGCCGGTGGCGGCCCGCGACCACCGGCGGATCGCGGCCGCCCTGACGGCGGACGGCCGCCGGGCCGAGGCACTGCGCGAGTGGCTCCGCGCCGCCGTCGCCTCCATCGAGGAGCGTGGGATCCTGCCGCCGCGGCCCGGTCGCACCGGCGCCGCAACGGCGCGCGAGGCCGGCCCGTTGCTCCCGGCCGTCGCCATGGATCTCGCCGCGGCCACTCGGGCGTTCGACGAGGTGTGGTTCGGCGGCCGTGAGGCGACTGACGCCGACGTCGCCGCCGGGCGCGCCGCCGCGGACGGCGTGCTCACCGCCCGGGCGGCTGCCGGCGCCGGCACGCCCGGAATCGCCATCCCGTGGTGAGCGCCGACGAGGTGAGGTCTGCGCCGTTGGTGCGGCCGTGGTGGCGGGGGGCCCGACTGTGGGTCCTGCTCGTCGCCGTGTTGATCGCCGGTGGCGCCGCCGCCGCCACGCTCGCCGACGAACCCGGCCGTCCGCTCGATCCGGCGTCGGCCCACAAGAACGGCGGCAAGGCGCTCGCGCGGTTGCTCGAGCACTACGGCGCCGGCGTCACGGCGACCCGCAGCGTCGATTCCGCGCTCGGCCATCCCGGCGCCGCCGTGCTCGTCACCGCGCCGAACGACTACTCGACCGCGCAGCTGCGGCGACTGGCCGCGGCCTCGACCCGCCTGGTGCTGGTGCGGCCCGGCACGCGGGCCGGCAACGCGGTCGCGGCCGGCCTCGAACCCGGCGTCGTCGACGGTTCGGACATCGCGCAGTGCAGCGACCGCGGTGCGGCGGCGGCCGGTTCCGTCGACTTCCCCGGCGACACCCTCGGCTATACGCCGGGCAGCAGCGGAGCGGTCGCCTGCTTCGGCGGCGGAGTGCTGCTCGCCGCGCGGCTCGCGGTGCTCGGGTCGTCGGACATGCTTCGCAACGACCATCTCGACGACGACGGCATTGCCGCCCTCGACATCAACGTGATCACCGACAGCCGCCGGCTGACCCAGGTCACCTGGTTGCTGCCCGGTGCCGACACCGCCGGTCCCGGACCGGCGTCGGTCTGGGACCTGTTCCCGTCCGGCGCCTACCGGGCCTTCTGGTGGCTCGCCGCAGTCGCTGCGCTGACGGCACTCTGGCGGGCGCGGCGCCTCGGCGGGGTGGTGCCCGAGCCGCTACCGGTCGTGGTCCGCTCGGCCGAGGTCGTCGAGGGCCACGGCCGGCTCTACGCCCGAGCCGGCGCGCGTGACCGTGCCGCCGCCGCGCTGCGCTCGGCCACCACTACGCGTCTCGCTGTCCGGCTCGGCCTACCGCGGGGCGCGCCGGCCGAGCAGGTCGCCGTGGCGGCGGCCGCCGTCGTCCACGGCAGCCCGGCACAGCTTGCCGGGCTGCTGGCCGGGGCGGCGCCCGTCGACGACGCCGCGTTGGTGCGGTTGGCGACAGAACTGGACCATCTGGAGTCCGCCGTCGGCGGCGGGCTGAGCGAAGGGACGACATCGTGACGCAGGCGCGCGACGGGCTGATCAGGCTGCGGACGGAGGTGGGCAAGGCCGTCGTCGGGCAGGACGCGGCGGTCACCGGTCTGCTGATCGGCCTGCTGTGCCGTGGGCACGTCCTGATCGAGGGTGTGCCTGGCGTCGCCAAGACCCTGCTCGTGCGGGCGCTCGCGGCGGCATTGGATCTGCGGACGACGCGGATCCAGTTCACCGCCGATCTGATGCCGGGTGACGTGACGGGCTCACTGATCTACGACGCCGGGTCGAGCCGCTTCGTCTTCCGTGAGGGGCCGGTCTTCACCAACCTGCTGCTCGCCGACGAGATAAACCGGACGCCACCCAAGACGCAGTCGGCGCTGCTGGAGGCGATGGAGGAGCGGCAGGTCAGCGTCGACGGCGCTCCGCGCCCGCTGCCCAACCCGTTCTGCGTCATCGCCACCCAGAACCCCGTCGAGTACGAGGGCACCTACCCGCTGCCGGAGGCGCAGCTCGACCGGTTCCTCGTGAAGCTCACGATGCCGCTGCCCGACCGCGAGACGGAGACGCGGGTGCTCGCCGCGCACGCCGCCGGCTTCGACCCGCGCGATCTCGCGGGAGCGGGTATCGCGCCGGTGGCGTCGGCCGCCGAGCTCACCGCGGCGACGGTCGACGTGCAGCGGGTGCGGATCGATCCGGCGATCCTCGGCTACATCGTCGAGCTGGCCCGCGCGACGCGTGCGGCGCCCTCGGCCGCTCTCGGCGTCTCGCCGCGCGGGGCGACCGCGTTGCTGGCGACGTCGCGCGCGTGGGCCTGGTTGTCCGGCCGCGACTTCGTGACGCCTGACGACGTCCAGTCGCTCGCCCGGCCGACCTTCCGGCACCGGATCCAGCTGCGGCCCGAGGCCGAGCTGGAGGGGGTCACCGTCGACGGGATCCTCGAGTCCGTCCTCGCCTCCGTCCCCGTCCCGCGCTAAATGGTGCTCAGCGGGCGGTTGGTGGCGCTCGCCGCCGTCGGCGTGCTGCTCGCCGCCTGGTCGGCGGCCGCGGTGCTGATCTACGCCGGCCTGCTCGTCGCGGGAATCGTCGTCGACCTCGGCCTGTCCGCCCGCATCGCCTCGCTGCGCCTGCGCCGCGACGCCAGCAGCCCCGTCCGGCTCACCGAGCAGGGTGAGACGGTCCTGACCTTCGCCAACGGCGGGCGGCGCACGCTGCGTGCGGTGGTCCGCGATGCGTGGGTGCCGTCGGCCGGGGCGTCGCCGCACAGCCAGCCGGTGACGGTGCCGCCCGGCGAACGGCGGCGGGTTGCCACCGCGCTCGTTCCGACCCGGCGGGGCGAGCGGCACACCGGGCGGGTGACGGTCCGGTCCTGCGGCCCGCTCGGTCTCGCCGCCCGGCAACGGCAGCTCGACGTGCCGGGCAGGCTGCAGGTGCTGCCGGCGTTCGGGTCCCGGCGGTTCCTGCCCGAGAAGCTCTCGCGGCTACGGCAGATCGACGGCGCGGTGCTGGTGCGTCAGCGCGGGCAGGGCAGCGAGTTCGACTCGCTGCGCAGCTATGTGATCGGCGACGACGTGCGGGCCATCGACTGGCGGGCGACCGCCCGGTCGCGGGATCTCGTCGTGCGCACCTGGCGGCCCGAGCGGGACCGGCACATCGTCCTGGCCATCGACACGGGACGGTCGTCGGCGGGCCGGCTGGGCGACGAGCCGCGGCTCGATGCGGCGCTGGACGCATCCCTGCTGCTCGGGGCGCTCGCCGCGCGGGCCGGCGACCGCGTGGCGCTGGTGGCCGCCGACACCGCGGTGCGCGCCCGGCTCGGCCTCGCGACCGGGCGTGACGTGCTTCCGCGGCTGGTCGGCGCGCTGGCACCCCTCGAGCCGGCGCTGGTCGAGACCGATCCGCAGTTGCTGGCCGCCGAAGTGCTGCGCCAGGTCTCCAAGCGCTCGCTCGTCGTGCTGTTCAGTGCGCTCGACACTGCGGCCGACACCGGGCTGCTACCGGCGGCCCGGGTGCTGGCCGGGCGGCACGAGGTGGTCGTCGCGTCGGCGTCCGACCCGGCGTTGGGCGTGCTGGCGGCGGCCCGGACGGATCCGGGCGACGTGTACACCGCGGCCGCGGCCGAGCTGACCCTCGCGCGGCGGACCGCGGTCGTCGACCAGCTGCGCCGCCTGGGCGCGCACGTGGTGGACGCCGGTGCCGACGTGTTCGCGTCCAAGGTGGCTGACGCCTACCTCGACCTCAAAGCCGCCGGCCGCCTGTGAGCCGACGGATCACACCGGCAGGTAGGCGCCGCGCTCGTCGTCGAGCAGATCACCGGTCGCGCCGGAGCGCAGGCCGCGGCGGCCGAGGACGATCACGTACGTGAGGAAGGCGATCTCGGCGACCGCGCCGATACCGATGCGGGCCCATGTGGGCAGTCCTGAGGGCGTCACGAACGCTTCGATGACGCCGGAGACGAGCAGGACGCCGGCCAGCCCGAGCGCCGCCACACCGGCCGTCCGGCCGGCCTCCCCCAGTGCCTGCGCCCGCGGGAGGCGCCCCGGGGCGATCCACGCCCATCCCGTGCGCAACCCGATCCCGGCCGACACGAAGATCGCGCTGAGCTCCAGCAAGCCGTGTGGCAGCAGCAGCCCGAACAGGATCGTCCCCTTGCCCGCCCCGAGCATGATGCCGCCGACCAGCCCGACGTTGACCGTGTTCTGCCACAGGACGTACAGCGTGCCGATCAGCGTCACGCCGAGGAACAGCGCCATGGCGGCGACGAGCGCGTTGTTCGTCCACACGTGAGCGGCGAAGTCCCGCGCCGGATGTTCGGAGTAGTAGTCGCGGAACTCGTGATCGACGAGGTCGTGGACCCGATCGCCCGGGAGCACCCTATGCACCCGATCGGGGTGCGCGCGCAGCCAGAGCATCATCGCCGCCGAGACCCCCACGCTGGCCAGTGCGGTCGCCACCGACCAGCGCCAGGTGCGATAGACGGTCACCGGGAAGTCGACGGCGACGCCGCGCGCCAACGCCGACCAGCCGCGGACGCGCGGCGTTCCCACCGTCGCCGCCCGCGCCCGCGACAGCAGTCGGGACAGCCGTGCGGTGAGCAGCGGATCCGGCGCACGCGTCTGCACGAGGGACAGGTGGGTGGCGACCTGTCGGTACAGCGCCACCAGCTCGTCGGCCTCGGCACCGTCGAGGCGGCGGCGCGCGGCGAGCTCGTCCAGGCGCTGCCATTCGGCGGAGTGCCGGGCGATGAAGGTGTCGACGTCCACGGTGCCGCGCAGTTTACGGCCCCGCCCTGCGGGGGTCGCGATCTTGTGCAGACTCGCGGGCAGCCGCCCGCGAGTCTGCACAAGATCGGGGCCGGGAACCGCGCGATCTAGAGTGCCAAGGATGGAACCGAACGGGCCCGGCCTGATCTCCGGCGAGGGGGTGCGGCTCGCGCTCTCGCCGGCCGGCGTGGGGTCCCGCGTCATCGCCGCCGCTGTGGACGCCGTGGTCCAGGCGGTGGCGCTCTTCGTCCTCATCCTCCTCGACGCCGCCGTCGCCAACAGCGCCGACTCGGCCGCCGTCGGGGCCGTCGTCATCGTGGAAGCGGTGCTCGTCCTCGCCGGTTATCCCATCGCCGCCGAGTGGCTGAGCCGCGGGCGGACGCTCGGCAAGGCTGCGCTGGGCCTACGGGTTGTCCGCGACGACGGCGGCCCGATCGGCTTCCGGCACGCGCTCGTGCGGGGGTTGGCCGGCCTGATCCTCGAGAAGCCGGGCCTCCTGGCGCCGCTGACCACCATTGCCGGTCTGTTCACCATGAGCAGCAGCGCGCGCGAGAAACGTATCGGCGACATGATGGCCGGCACCGTCGTCCTCAACGAGCGCTCGGCACCGCAGGCCCTGGCCCCGCTGCCGGCCTGGGTTCCGATTCCGCTGCAACCCTGGGTGCTCTCACTCGACCTGCACCGACTGGACGACGGGCTCGCCTTGAGCACCCGGCAGTTCGTCACCCGCGCTCACGCGATGAGCCTGCCGGCGCAGGCCGCGGTCGGGGAGGACCTGCGGCAGCGCGTTCTCGCGGTGACGGCCCCTCCGCCGCCGCCGGGCACTCCGACGCCGGCGCTGCTGCTGAGCGTCCTGGCCGAGCGCCGCCGCCGCGCCGAGCTGGCGGTGGCGGTGGCGGCCCAGCGTCCGGTGACCCCGCAGCAAATGCCGGTTCACCACCGTCCGCAACAACAGCCGCCGCATCCGCCGCCGGGGGCCGCGCCTCCCCTACCGCGCCCCGTCCCGCCGGTCCCACCCTCCCCGTCCGGACCTTTCGCGCCGCCGGCCTGACCAAGATCGTCCAATTCGCGCCCCCGTTACGCAGATTTTAGTTACTTGCTGGTACGGATGAGACCCCGATCACATCCCGGAGGTCTACGTGCGCAGATTCCGCTTGCCTTTACTCACCGCCGCGGCGTTCGCGCTGACGGGGTTCGTCGCCATCGTTCCGGCGAGCGCCGCCGGCGCCAACTACGTCGCCCTCGGTGACTCGTACGCCTCCGGCGTCGGCTCGGGCAGCTACACCGCCGAGAGCGGATCCTGTCTGCGCAGCACGCTCGCCTTCTCCCAGCTGTGGGCCAACGGCCACGCCCCGTCGTCGTACCGGTCGGTGGCCTGCTCCGGCGCCAAGACCACCGACGTCAACGCCAACCAGCTGTCGGCGCTGAGCTCGTCGACGACGCTGGTCAGCATCGTGATCGGCGGCAACGACGTCGGCTTCTCCCAGGTGATGCAGGACTGCGTGCTGTACAGCACCGACACGTGCGTCAGCGAGGTCAACGCCGCGGAGACCAAGGCCCGCAACGAGCTGCCCGCCTGGCTCGACACCACCTACAACGGCATCCGCAGCCACGCGCCGAACGCCCGGGTGATTGTCGTCGACTACCCGCGCTTCTATCACGACCTCTGGTACTGCGTCGGCCTCAGCTCCACCGACCGCAACAAGATCAACGAAGGCGCCGACGTGCTCGACGGCGTCATCTCCGCCGCAGCGACACGGCACAGCTTCAGCTTCGCCGACGTGCGCCCGGCATTCGCGGCCGGCCACGAGATCTGCGACAGCGGGTCCTGGCTGCACTCCATCGACTGGAGCAACGTCACCCAGTCCTACCACCCGACCGCGGCCGGGCAGTCCGGCGGCTATCTGCCGGCGTTCACCGCACTCGCCGGCGCCTGAGCCGACCGACGACGGCCCGGACCCGCGCCGCGGGTTCGGGCCGTCGCCGTGTCCAGCGCGGGCGCCGGTGCCGTAGGACCGTTGCCCGAGCCGCCGCGCGGTGCCAGGCTTCGACGAACCTCGGGGGGAGTCATGGCAACGGTTGACCGGCCGCAACGCCGCGGAGCGGCCCTCGCCGGCGTCCTGCTCGCCGGTTCCGCGGTCGCGCTCGCCCTCGGGGTGTACGGCAAGGAGCACGACCCGGCGCTGAAGCCGCTGTTCCTGGCCGGGTTCTCCGGAATGCTCCAACTCAAGAGCTGGCTCGCCACCCTCGCGCTCGTCCTGGTCCTGCTGCAGGTGGCGACGGCGGTGTGGATGTTCGGACGACCGCCGGGTGCCCGGAGCGCACCGGGCTGGGTCAGCCCGGTGCACCGCTGGAGCGGCAGCATCGCCTTCACCGTCCTCATCCCGGTGGTGCTGCATTGCCTGTGGTCATTGGGGTTCGCGACCACATCCACCCGCGTGTTGCTGCACAGCGTCGCCGGCTGCGCCTTCTACGGCGCGTACACCGCGAAGATGCTGGGCTTGCGCGTGCGGGGCCTACCGGGCTGGGCGGTGCCGGTCCTGGGCGGCGCGGTCTTCGCCAGCTTCGTGCTGCTGTGGCTGACGTCCGCACTGTGGTTTTTCACCCGATCCGGGCTTGCGCTGACCTGACCGTTCCGGCCGAGGAGGCCCGATGTCCGATGAAGTGACCCGCCGTTCGGCGCTGACCGCGACCGGCACCGTTGTGGTGGGTGGCGTGGTCGGCTTCGTCGTCGCGCGCAATAGTGCTGTCGCGAAGGACGCCAAGGGGACGACGGCCGCGAACGCCTACGGCAATGCTCCGGCAGCGGCAGGCAAGGCGCTGGCCCCGTTGGAGAAGATCCCGGCCAACGGCGGCCTCGTGGTGGGCCGCGTCGTCCTCACCCGCGGCGCGGGAATCGACGTGCACGCCTTCTCGGCCGTGTGCCCGCACCAAGGCTGCCTGGTCGACCGGGTCGCGAACGGCACGATCGACTGCCCGTGCCACGGCAGCCGCTTCGACGCGACCACCGGCAAGCGGGTCGCCGGGCCGGCCCAGAGCCCGCTGGCCGCGGTCGCGGTCACCGTCCGCGACGGGCAGGTGTTCTCGGCATGAGCATCTGGACCAAGCTGCCCACGTTGCTCTGGCTCCTGGCCGCCGGCTTCGGAATCGGAGTCCTGATCGCCCTCAAGTAGCGGCTGGAAGCGGGGAAAAACGTCGGCACCCCCCAGCCGAAGCTGGAAGGTGCCGACAGCAGTGAAGTCCGGAGAGGCGGGGTCCGCTACTAGGAGCGGGCGAAGCCCCTCCTAGTAGCGGTAGTGCTCGGGCTTGTACGGGCCGGCGACGTCGACGCCGATGTACTCGGCCTGCTCCTTGCTCAGCTGGGTGAGCTTGGCACCGACCGCGTCGAGGTGCAGCCGGGCGACCTTCTCGTCGAGGTGCTTCGGCAGCGTCGTGACCGTGGGCTTGCCGTCGACGATGTAGGCGTCCTTGTTCTTGTGCATCTCGATCTGGGCGATCGTCTGGTTGGAGAACGACGCGCTCATCACGAAGCTCGGGTGACCGGTGGCGTTGCCGAGGTTCAACAGGCGCCCCTCGCTCAGCACGATGATCGAGTGACCGTCCGGGTAGACCCACTCGTGCACCTGGGGCTTGACCTCGATCTTCTTGATGCCCGGGGTCTTGGCCAGGCCGGCGATGTCGATCTCGTTGTCGAAGTGGCCGATGTTGCCGACGATGGCCTGATGCTTCATCTGGCTCATGTGGTCGGCCATGATGATGTCCTTGTTGCCGGTCGTGGTGATGAAGATGTCGGCCTTGTGCACGACGTCTTCGAGCGTGACGACCTCGAGCCCGTCCATGGCAGCCTGCAGCGCGCAGATCGGGTCGACCTCGGTGACGACGACGCGGGCGCCCTGGCCCCGCAGCGACTCGACCGAGCCCTTGCCGACGTCGCCGTAGCCGCAGACGACGGCGAGCTTGCCGGCGATCATGACGTCGGTGCCGCGGTTGATGCCGTCGATGAGCGAGTGGCGGCAGCCGTACTTGTTGTCGAACTTGCTCTTGGTGACCGAGTCGTTGACGTTGATCGCCGGGAACAGCAGCGTGCCGGCCTTCTCGAACTCGTACAGGCGGTGGACGCCGGTGGTGGTCTCTTCGGTGACACCGATGATGTTGGCGCCCATGCGGGTGTACTTACCGGGGTGCTCGGCCAGTGAGCGGCGCAGCGTCTCGAGGATGATCGTGTACTCCTCGGAGTCGTTCTCGTCCGCCTGCGGGACGACGCCTGCGGCCTCGTACTCGGTGCCCATGTGGATCAGCAGCGTGGCGTCGCCACCGTCATCGACGATGGAGTCCGGGCCGGTGCCGTCGGGCCAGGTGAGCATCTGCTCGGTGCACCACCAGTACTCCTCCAGGGTCTCGCCCTTCCAAGCGAAGACCGGGATGCCCGTGGGGTTGTCGGGGGTGCCGTCCTTGCCGACGACAACGGCGGCCGCGGCGTGGTCCTGGGTCGAGAAGATGTTGCAGCTGACCCAGCGGACGTCGGCGCCGAGGGCGGCCAGCGTCTCGATGAGGACGGCGGTCTGCACGGTCATGTGCAGCGAGCCGGCGACCTTCTTGCCCTTGAGCGGCTGGGACGGGCCGAACTCGCGACGCAGGGCCATCAGCCCGGGCATCTCGTGCTCGGCGAGCTGGATCTCCTTGCGGCCGAACTCGGCGAGGGACAGGTCGGCGACCTTGAAGTCGGTGACGCTGCCGGCCGTGTCGGGGGTCAGGGTGATGCTCACGTGCTCTCCTTCTGCTGGGGACTGCCCTGGGTCTGTTGCGGACGTCGTGTCGGGGGTGGCGAGGCGGCGGTAGATGCCGGCGCCCGGCGGTGCGGCGGAGCGGTGGATCGGACCGAACCAGTCATCGACCGCGCGCGCGAGTTGCGGATCGGACCGCATCCGCAGCTCGAAGGCGATGTCGGTGATGCCCAGATGGTGCGCGTCGATCAGTTCGCGCAGTTTCTGGAGCCGCTCGATCTGCCGCGGCCCGTAGTGTCGATGACCGCCCGTGGTGCGCAGCGTGGCCACCAGGCCGGCCTGCTCCAGGTACCGCAGCATCCGCTGCGACCAACCGGTCGCCTCGGCCGCCTGCTGAATGGTCAAGGACTGCATCACCAGCGAACTTACCACAGTCGTGTCAGGTTTGCCCGCTGCCGGCGGTCACGAGCGTCGAAGCGCCCCCGTTCCAACGGTTGCGACAAAGAGGAGGCCGCGGCCGCTGACCCTCGTCGACTCCCCGGCGGGAACGAACGCCGCCCGCCCCGCAGTCAGCGCCACCGGGCCGACGCTCACTTCGCCCTCAACGGCCAGGACGATCGCCGGGCCCGGGTCGTCCAGCCCGGTGGCCTCGTCCACCTCGAGTCGGGTCAGCGCGAAGTCGGGGACGGGGACGTCGAACCGGCCCCCGATCGGCGCCTGGCGAGGCTCGGCCAGCTCGCTGAAGTCGGTGATGCGCAGTACTTCATCGACGTCGACGTGCTTGGTGGTCAGGCCGCACCGCAGGACGTTGTCGCTGTTGGCCATGATCTCGACACCGGTGCCGCGGAGGTAGGCGTGCACGTTGCCCGCGCCGAGATAGATCGCTTCCCCCGGTTCGAGGCGGACGTCGTTGAGCAGCAGGGTCAGCACGGCCCCGATGTCACCAGGGAAGTCCTCGCTCGCGATGCGCGCGGCGTGCAGCGGTCCGTCCCCGGCGCCGGCGGCCCGCCGGGCGAGCGCGTCGGCCAGGCCGGACGGATCCGGGTGCGTGAGGATCGCGGTGAACGCCGATCGCAGCGGGTCGGCGCCCCGCAGCCTCTCGGCGAGGAAGGCGAGCTCGGGCACGGCCAGGTCGTCGAGCAGCTCGAGCGTCGCGGCGACCGGCCGGAACCCGCACAGCGCGTCGAAGCGGCTCAACGCGCACAGCAGTTCCGGTTTGTGGTTGGCGTCGCGGTAGGTCCGGCTCGGCGCGTTCCGGCCGATCCCGGCCGCGTCCTCGCGGGCGAAGCCGGCCTGTGCCTGCTTCAAGTCGGGGTGCACCTGCATCGACAGCGCCTGGTCGGCGGCCAGCACCTTGAGCAGGAACGGCAGCCGGACCCCGAACTGCTCGAGCACTGCCTCGCCGAGAGCCGCCTGCGGGTCGGCGGCGATCAGCTCGTCCAGGGTGGCGCCGTGCTCGGGCACGGTCGACGGGTCGTCCGGGTGCGCACCGAACCACAGCTCGGCCGCCGGCCGGCCGTCGGGCTCGATGCCGAGCAGCGCCGGGATCGCGGTGCGCGATCCCCAGTCGTAGCGCCGTAGCGCCCCCTCCAGCAGAACTGCGCTCATGACCGATCCAGGTCGGGCTCCAGATAGATGACGCGGGCCGACGGGACGGCGCTGCGGACGCGTGCCTCGGCGTCGTCGATGGCCTGGGCGATCTGCGGCAATGTCGCGCCGCGCGGCATGGACAGCTTGGCGCCGACCAAGAGCTCGTCGGGCCCGAGGTGCATCGTCCGCAGATGGATGATGCGCTCGACGCCCGGGCCGACGAGGCCGGCCTCGATCCGGCCGAGATCGGCGGGGGACGCAGCCTCGCCGACGAGCAGGCTCTTGGTCTCGATGACCAGGACGACGGCCACGGTGATCAGCAGCGCCCCGATGGCCGTCGTGCCGATGCCGTCCCAGACCGGTTCGTCACTCAGCACGGTGACCCCGACCCCGAGCAGCGCGAGGACCAGCCCGGTGAGCGCCGCAACGTCCTCGAGCAGGACGACCGGCAGCTCCGGATTCTTCGCGTGCCGGATGAAGCCGAACCACGTGTCGTCGCCTTTGTGGTGCCGCGACTCGACCACGGCGGTCCGTAGCGAGAACGACTCGAGGCCGATGGCGACGATGAGCACCACGAACGCGATCGTCGGGCTGTCGAGGTGGTGCGGGTGGCGGATCTTCTCCACACCCTCGTAGAGCGCGAACAGGCCGCCGGCCGAGAAGAGCATCAGCGCGACGAGGAAGCCGTACACGTAGCGGTCGCGCCCGTAGCCGAACGGATGCTCGGGAGTGGCGGCGCGGCGCGCCGAGCGGCCGCCCTTGAGGAGCAGGCCCTGATTGCCCGAGTCGACGACCGAGTGCACGCCCTCGGCCAGCATGGACGACGAGCCGGTGATGCCGAACGCGACGAACTTGATAACCGCGATGCCGAGATTGGCGCCCAGGGCCGCGATGATCGCCTTTGAACCGCCCGATGCGCTCACTGCCGCCCCTGTCCTCGTCGCCGGCCGGTCATCGTCAGTGGTCGCGCTCGGCCGGTCCGCGCGAACCGGGATCGAGGCCCAGGCCGAGGGCGAGGTAGGCGGCGGTGAATTCACCGAACGCGGCGGCCGCGGCGAAGCGGGCGAGCGGGTCGCCGGCCGGCACGTCGACGCTCGACGAGGACAGCCCGAGGTTGCCGGCCAGGTCGTGCAGCGCGCGGGCGGCCCGGCGGGCGGCGACCTCGTCGAGCTGGATCTGGGCGTCCGAGCGGTCCCCCAGCAGCGTGTCGTCGGCCGAGCCGTCGTCGCCGACGACGAGCAGCCGGGGCCGGATCGGCGGCGGCTCGTCGACGCGGTCACGGAAGAAGTCGTCGACCGGAGCAGGCCCGGCGCCGCGCAGCAGCGAACCGGCGCGCGTCACGCCGTCGGGCAGGGAGACGGAGACCGACGTGACGCCGGCAAACTGCTGCAGTGCGTCGGAGATCGCCCGCGCGGCCACGCCGGCCAGCGCACCGGCACCGACGATCAGCGGAATGGCGTTGGCGAACTCGATGGCCAGCGCCTTGGCCGGGTTGACGAACGCGTTGCCGTCGGGCCGGCAGGCCTCGGCCTGCCGGTCGAGCGCGTCGGCGACCTCGATCAGCAGCCCGGACGGGATCGGGTTCACGCTCAGCGCGTCGAGCGCCTGCAGCAACGGGGTGAGCACCGACCACCGGGCGGCCCGCGGATGCAGGTCGCGGGGCAACTCGTGCAGGGGGCTGCGGCCGGCGGCGACGGCGACCTGGCTGCCGGCCGGCGCCACGACGGCCATCGCCAAACCCCGCTGCGCGCCCTCGGCCGCGAGCGCCGCCAGCCGGGGATGCCGTCCGTCGACCGACCCGATCAGCAGCGCGTCGGCGGCGCCGGCCCAGCGCGGCAGTTCTACCCCGTGCCAGGTCAGCGACGGCGTACGCGTGCAGCTCAGCCGGGTGATCAGCCGGGAGCCCGACGAGGGGGCGGAGTCCGTCGCGACGAGCATCGCGCGGGGCAGCTCACCGGTCCGGAGCGATTCGACGCCGAAGTCGCCGACCGTGTCCACCGCGCGACGCACCTGCGCCCCGGCCGTCGCCAGGGCGTACAGCAACCGCTGCTCGTCGCGCCGCTCCAGTTGCGCCGCGTCGTCCAGCAGTGCCTCGTCGAAGGTCATGTAGCTGTCGGGGTCGCCGCCACGCCGAGGCCGTTGGGGCCAGGGGTCGCCTCGTCCAACAGCAGGACCGGAATGCCGTCCTCGATCGGATAGCTGCTCAGGCAGTTCGTGCAGACGAGGACGCCGGCGCCGTCGCGCGTCTCCTCGCGTAGGGGCGCGTGGTCCTCGCTCGGGCAGGCGAGCATCTCGAGCAGGGCGGAGTCGATGGCCATCGTGTTCCCTTTCGGCTAGCCGCGGATTGCGGCGAGTGCTTCGTCGCGGGTCTGAGCCATGGCCTGCTCGGTCGGCCCTTCGACGTTCAACCGCAGCAGTGGTTCGGTGTTGGACGCGCGGACGTTGAACCAGGTGCCGTCGGGCAGCTGGACGGTGAGCCCGTCGAGCTCGTCCACCTCGGTCGCGCGGCCGGCGAAGGCCGCGCGGATCGCCTCGACCCGCGCGGCCTGGTCGTCGACCGTCGAGTTGATCTCCCCGGACGCGACGTAGCGGGTGTACTCGGCGGTGAGGTCGGCCAGGGTGCGCGGCTGCTCGCCCAGCGCGGCCAGGACGTGCATGGCGGCGAGCATGCCTGTGTCGGCGAACCAGAAGTCACGGAAGTAGTAGTGGGCCGAGTGCTCGCCACCGAACACGGCATTGACCCGCGCCATCTCGGCCTTGATGAACGAGTGCCCGACCCTTGTGCGGATCGGAACGCCGCCGTGCTCGCGCACGATCTCGGGCACCGCGTGCGAGGTGATCAGGTTGTGGATGATGGCGCTGCCCGGCGCCTTGGCCAGTTCGCGGGTGGCCACGAGGGCGGTGATGGCACTCGGCGGAACCGGCTCCCCCTTGGCATCCACCACGAAGCAGCGGTCGGCGTCGCCGTCGAAGGCGATGCCGATGTCCGCGCCCTCGGCCACGACGGCCCGCTGCAGGTCGACGATGTTCTTCGGCTCGAGCGGATTGGCCTCATGGTTGGGGAATGAGCCGTCCAATTCGAAGTAGAGCGACACCAGCGTGAGCGGCAGTGCGGGCAGGACGGCGTCGCCGAGTACGGCCGGCACGGTGTAGCCGCCCATCCCGTTGCCGGCGTCGACGACGACCTTGAGCGCACGGATGCCGGACAGGTCGACGAGCCCCCTCAGGTACTCGGCGTACAGGCGCAGCAGATCGACCTGCTCGACCGTGCCTGCGTGCTCGGCGGCCGGCAGCCCTTCGTCGAGGTAGCGCTCCGCCGCCTTGCGGATGTCAGCGAGGCCGGAGTCCTGCCCGATGGCGACGGCGTTGGCGCGGGTCATCTTGATGCCGTTGTACTGCGCCGGGTTGTGGCTGGCGGTGAACATGGCACCGGGCAGGCCGAGGTGGCCGGATGCGAAATAGAGCATGTCGGTGGAGGAGAGGCCGGCCTCGACGACCGAAGCGCCGCGGTGCAGCGCGCCCTCGGCGAACGCCCGCGCGAGGCCGGGACCGGTCTCGCGCATGTCGTGCGCCGTCACGATCTTGTCCGCGCCGGTGACATCGACGAAGCCGGCGCCGATCGCGCGGGCGATCGACTCGTCCAACTGGTCGGGGACGGTGCCGCGGACGTCGTAGGCCTTGACGAGCGCGGAGAGATCGGTCGGCACGATCGAAACCCTACCGGCGGCGTCCTGGGTCAGTGCGAGGGCGGGACGACCCGCAGGTGGCCGCGGCGGCCGGTCAGCGCATCGCCGTCGGCGGCGCGCGCGCCGGGCTCGGCCCGGGCGGCGTCGCGCACGGCGTCGGCCAGCGCCTCGAGGTCGTCGGCATGGGGGATGGGTGCGGGGAACTCCCCTTCGTGGCGCAGTACCTCCCACCCGCGGGGGACGGTCAGCCCCAGCGCGTGCTCTTCGCAGAGGTCATAGGAGTGCGGCTCGGCGAAGCTGGCGAGGGGCCCGACGACGGCGGTCAGGTCGGCGTAGGCGTAGGTCAACGTGGCGACCGCAGATCGGCCGCAGCCGGTCCGGGTACACCGCCGCACATGACGCACAGCCGGACCTTATCCCCCGGCGGTGCCCGGACCCCGGCAATCGGTGACGCGGCGTGGCCGTGTCGTCCGGCTCGGCGGCGCCGACCGTCGTCGGGCCGCTGCGTAGGGTGAATCCGTGCGAATCGAAGGGCGCCAGGGTCGACGGGCCGCGGCTCGGCCGCCGCGGCGCCGCGATCGCCGGGGCCGCGGGATCCGTGGTCACCTGGCTCCGGTCGAGGTGCCACTTCACCGCACCCGCGGCGAGGAGTTCGACGACCTGGTCATGGACGCCGTCGAGGAGCTCGAGGAGCATTGGGCGGCCGAGCTCGCCGCGCTCGAGTTCGCGGTCGAGGACGTGCCGCCGGCCGGCGACACGGCGTTCGACCCGGACACCGTCGTCGACCGGGGGGTTCCGCTCGGGCGCCTCTATCGGCAGGGGCTGCCGGAGATCGAGCAGCCGGTGATCGTCGTCTACCGGCGCCCGATCGAAGCGCGCGCGGCCGACGTCGAGGACCGCGCCGACCTCGTCTTCATGGTCGTGGTCGACCTGGCCGCCGAGTTCCTGGGCCGCGACGTCGACGAGATCGATCCGCCGAGGTAGCGCCCAGGTAGCGCTCAGACAGCCCGGCGCTTGAGGCGACGGCGCTCGCGCTCGGAGAGACCGCCCCAGATGCCGAAGCGCTCGTCGTGCTCGAGTGCATACTCGAGGCACTCACCGCGAACCTCGCAGCCCGTGCAGATTTTCTTCGCCTCGCGGGTGGACCCGCCCTTCTCGGGGAAGAACGCCTCCGGATCGGTCTGGGAGCACAGTGCGCGCTCCTGCCAGCTGGCTTCTTCGGGCAGGCCGAAGATGTCGGCGAGCTCGTCGGTGTCGGCGGCGCTGGTCAGTTCCGTCACGACGTCCTCCGAGGAGTGGAGTAGGGCTGGGGTGAAGCGGTATGTCACCGTTGAAATTACACGCGTGTCGTTCCCGTTCGTCAAGCCGGGTTGCTGCTAAATCTGTCGACCCTCGACCCACCCTCGAACCCTTAACCGGGTCAAACCGGGGAAAACCAGCACCTTAGTCGATGACGAGGGGCAAGGACGGGGTCGCTCCGGACCTGCCGTAGCCGTCGACGTAGCTGCCGGCGGCGACCACGGCAGTGGCCAGCGAGACGGTGTAGTTGCCCGGTACCTGGGTGAACGCGCCGAAGTAGTCGAACACGACCCGCTCGTCCGGCGACCCGCCGATGCTGTGGCTGGTGGTTCCCTCAGCCGACGTCCAGAGCACGACGGCCCGGTCGTTCGCGATCCCGAGGACGAGCGAGGACCCGTCCCGGCCGGTGAGTTCGAGCGCCGGGGAGCAGTCGCCGCGCAGCTGCGTCACGAGTGCGACCAGCTCGGCCACCTCGGCTCCGGCGCTCAACTCCCCCTCGACGGTGGACTGCTGGGTCGGGTCGAAGTAGCGGAACCGCACGATTGCTCTCCCGGAGTCCGAGGGGCTGGCCCGTCGAACTGACCGTACCTGCGCAATCCGGGCAACGGCAGCCTTGACCTTTCAGCCCCGGGATGCCTTCGCGCCCGACGCGACGGACAGCGCGTCCAGCACCTCGGTGACGACGGGCCGGGCCGCCACGCTCGGCCGGGCCACCGCGAGCAACCGTCGGGTGAGCGGCGGGTCGCGCAGGGGCCGGACGTCCACCCCGGCCGCGTCGTCGGGGACGGAGCGGCGCGGCAGGACCGCCACGCCGTGTCCGTGGGCCACGGCCCGCACCAGCAGCAGCATGTCGTCGGTCTCCCACCGCACCCGCGGCTCGAAGCCGGCGGTCCGGCAGGCGGCGCGGACGGCGCGGCCGCAGGCGGCGTCCTCCGGCGGCATCACCCAGTCGTTCGCGGCGAGGTCGGCCAGGCCCGCCCGCCCCCGGCCGGCTCCGGCCGGACGGACCACGACCAGGGGTTCGACGCCGAGTTCGCGCACCATGGCGGCCTCGGGCAGGGCGAGCGGCACGTAGTCGTACTCATCCACCACGGCGATGTCGACGTCACCGGTGAGCAGCAGTCCGATCCCGCGCTCCGGCTCGGCCGCCACAACAGTGACGTCGATGCCCGGGACCGACGTGCGCAGGGCGCCGACCGCGCTGGAGACGACGGTCGCCGCGGCGCTGGCGACCGAGGCCACCCGCACGGGCCCGGTCAGTGAGCCGGCCAGCCGGTCGAGATCCGCGCGGGCCGCGGCCAGGACGTCGAGGACCTGATCGGCTCGCGCGGCCAGCGCCGCCCCGGTTCCGGTCAGCACCACGCCGCGCGAAGAGCGGTCCACCAGCGTTGCGCCCGCCTCGCGCTCGAGCGCGGTGAGCTGTTGGGACACCGCCGACGGCGTCAGCCCGACCGCGCGCGCAGCGCCGGCGATCGACCCGCGCAGCCCCACCTCGCGCAGCAGCCGCAGCCGTCCTACGTCGAGTGGACTGGTCATTAGCTCAACTTACGGCATACCCTATTCTGACATAAGGAATCCCGAGGAGCGTTCGATGTCTCTGCCCGCGCACGACACTCTGACTGCCGACACCACGGCGATCCTGTCCCGCCTCGGGGTCACCGACCTCGCCGCCGACGGCGACCTCGTGGTCCGCACGCCCATCACCGGCGGAGAACTGGCCCGCCTGCGCTCCCACTCCCCCGCGCAGGTGGCGGAGACGGTCACCGCGGCCCAGGACGCTTTCCGGCAGTGGCGCACCGTGCCCGCGCCGGTCCGCGGCGCGCTGGTCCGCGAGCTCGGCGAGTTGCTGCGCGAGCACAAGGACGATCTCGGCGCCCTGGTGTCGATCGAGGCGGGCAAGATCCGCTCGGAAGGCCTCGGCGAGGTCCAGGAGATGATCGACATCTGCGATCTCGCCGTCGGGCTGTCACGACAGCTGCACGGCCTGACGATCGCGTCGGAGCGGCCGGGGCACCGGATGATGGAGCAGTGGCACCCGCTTGGTGTCGTCGGCGTGATCAGCGCCTTCAACTTCCCGGTCGCCGTATGGTCGTGGAACGCCGCGCTCGCTTTCGTCTGCGGCGACCCGGTGGTGTGGAAGCCTTCGGAGAAGACGCTGCTCACCGCCCTGGCCTGCCAGGCACTGATCGCCGAGGCCGCGCGCCGCGTCGGAGCGCCGCACGCCATCTCCGCGGTCGTGCTGGGGGGGGCCGAGGTCGGCGAGGCGCTCGTCGACGACCCGCGGGTCGCGTTGCTGAGCGCCACCGGTTCCACCCGCATGGGACGCGCCGTGGCCCCGCGGGTGGCCGGCCGCTTCGGCAAGCTCCTGCTGGAGCTGGGCGGCAACAACGCGGCCATCGTCGCCCCGTCGGCCGACCTGGATCTGACCGTCCGCGGCATCGTCTTCTCGGCGGCCGGCACCGCCGGGCAGCGCTGCACATCGCTGCGTCGCGTCATCGCGCACGCGTCGATCGCCGACGAGCTGGTCGCGCGCATCGCCGCGGCCTATGAGACCTTCCCGATCGGCTCGCCGCTCGAGGCGGGGACGCTGGTCGGCCCGCTCATCGACCGCGCGTCCTACGAGAGTTACGCGAACGCGCTCGACAAGGCCCAGGCCAACGGCGGCGAGCTTCTCGCGGGTGGGTCGCGGGTGCTGGCCGAGGAAAACCCCGACGCCTACTACGTGCAACCGACGCTGGTGCGGATGCCGACGCAGTCGGAGATCGTCCAGGCCGAGACGTTCGCGCCGATCCTCTACGTCATGACGTACAACGACTTCGACGAGGCGCTCGCGATGCACAACGACGTACCGCAGGGTCTGTCGTCGTCGATCTTCACGATGAACGTGCGCGAAGCGGAGCGGTTCCTCGCCGCGGACGGGTCGGACTGCGGCATCGCGAACGTCAACATCGGCCCGTCCGGCGCCGAGATCGGCGGCGCGTTCGGCGGCGAGAAGGACACCGGCGGCGGCCGCGAGTCGGGCTCGGACGCGTGGAAGTCCTACATGCGCCGCGCGACCAACACCGTCAACTACTCGACCGAGCTGCCGCTGGCGCAGGGCGTCGAGTTCGGCTGATCCCCGCTCCTCGCGATCTTCCTGCGCCGGC
>NZ_JBHEMO010000042.1:0-17739 GCF_046262535.1 Jatrophihabitans sp.
GAGCCGCCTGTCGGGTTCGAACCGACGACCTATCGCTTACAAGGCGATTGCTCTGGCCAACTGAGCTAAGGCGGCAGCGCCGTCGAGGTTACCGCGCGAAGGTGGAACCCTCTTTTCCTCCGGGCGCGAATACCAGGCAGACTTACCTACGCAACCGTAGCCAGCCGGAGGACCAAATACATGTCGAGGCTGCACAAGCCCAAGGCCGGATTCTGGATCCGCACGTGGGTGTCGATCCTGTACCCGCTCGACGGGCTGCTGTTCCGCATCCGCTGGCGCAACCTCGAGCGGATCCCGTCGCCGGACCAGGGCGGCGTGCTGATCGCGATCAACCACGTGTCACAGATCGACACCGTCTTGATGGCCCGCCTGGTCTGGCAGTCCGGGCGGGTGCCCCGCTTCATGATCAAGGCCGGTGTCTTCGGCTGGCCGATCGTCGGCGGGATGATGAAGGGCGCCGGTCAGATCGCCGTCTACCGCGGCACCAGCGACGCGGCCCAGTCGCTGCGCGACGCCGTGACGGCGCTCGAGCGCGGCGAGGCCGTCGTC
Source organism: Jatrophihabitans sp. (assembly GCF_046262535.1). Classification (GTDB taxonomy): domain Bacteria; phylum Actinomycetota; class Actinomycetes; order Mycobacteriales; family Jatrophihabitantaceae; genus Jatrophihabitans. The sequence goes on from NZ_JBHEMO010000042.1 coordinate 550, forward strand.
ATCTATCCGGAGGGGACGACGACCAAGGATCCGGACAACTGGCCGATGGAGGCCAAGACCGGCATCGCCCGGCTGGTTCTGCTCTCCCCCGACACCCCGATCGTCCCCATCGGACAGTGGGGGCCGCACCGGATGGGCGGGTTCAGCCTGAAGCGGTTCGGCCGCCGCCGTCCGTCCCTCGCGTCCGTCGGCGAACCCCTGGACATGAGCCGGTTCCGCGGCAAGGAGCCGACCGGCGCGATCCTGCGCGAGATCACCGACGAGATCATGGCCGCGGTGCGGGCCGAGGTCGCTGAGCTGCGCGGAGAGCCGGCGCCCAGCCAGTTCTTCGTCCCGGAGAAGTCCTACGTCGACAAGCGCTGACCACTACGCTCCCCGATCGTGAGCGATGCGGACCCGGCTGCGCTGATCGCCGCGCTGCGTGAGCGGCTCATCGGACCGGACGGGGAGTTCCAGCTGGCGGCCGAGGACGTCCGCGGGATGCAGCTGCCCGGCTTCGTCCACCGCCGGCGGGGGTTGCGTGACTGGCTGGTGGAGTCCGCGTCCTACGGCGAGCGGGAGTACCTCGTCCAGGGCGACCGGCGGCTGACCTACGCCGAGCACCTGGCGGCCGTTGCGGCACTGGCCGACGTGTTCGCCGTCGACCACGGCGTGCAGCCGGGCGACCGGGTTGCCATCCTGGCCGCGAACTCGCCCGACTGGGTCGTCGCGTTCTGGGCGGCCGTTTCCCTCGGCGCCGTCGTGGTCGCCGGCAACGCGTGGTGGACGGCGCGCGAGGCGCAGTACTCGCTGGGCCGGGCGCGGCCGACCGTGGTGGTGGCCGACGGCAAACACGCCGAGTTGGTCGAGAGCGTGGACGCGCCCGTCTTGCGGATGGCCCAGGTGCCGCTGTTGGTCGGCGCGCGCGGTCCGGTCGAGTTGCGCGACGTCCTCCCCGAGCAGGACTCACCGGCCGTTGTCATGTACACCAGCGGCACGACCGGCCACCCCAAAGGCGCCGTCCATTCACACCGCAACCTGCTCGCCGTGATCGAGTACCACCGCTACACCGACGCGATGGCTGCGCAGATGGCCGCGGCGTTCGGGTTCCCGGCCCGGTCCGGCGCGCGGCGGTACCTGATGAGCCTGCCGCTGTTCCACATCGCGAGCCTGCACAACCTGGCGCTGCCGCGTCTGGCGACCGGGGACACGATCGTCATCGACGCCGGACGGTTCGAGGTCGACCGGGTCCTGCGGCTGATCGAGCGCGAGTCGATCACGAACTGGGCGATCGTCCCCACGATGGCGCACCGCATCGTGTCGCAGGGATCGCTCGACGGCTACGACCTGTCCTCGCTCGCCGCGCTGTCGATCAACTCGGCGCCGTCGTCGCCGGCGTTGAAGGACCGGTTGCGGGCGGCGGTGCCCACGGTCGAGGCGGCACTGGCCGACAGCTACGGCCTGACCGAGGCGAGCACCGCCGCCACCGTGGCGACGCCGATGGACCTCGCGCTGGAGCCCACGACGGTTGGCCGACCGATCCCCGGCGTCGAGATCTCGATCCGCTCGGCGGGCGGAGCGCCGCTGGCCCACGGCGAGGACGGCGAAATCTGGCTGCGCAGCCAGTACACGATGCTCGGCTACTGGGAGGAGGATCCCGACGCCACCGCCGTCGCACTGACCGAGGACGGTTGGTTGCGCACCGGGGATCTCGGCCGGTTGCAGGACGGGCGGCTGTTCATGGCGTCCCGGCGCAGCGACCTGATCCTGCGCGGCGGGGAGAACGTGTACCCGGCCGAGGTGGAGGCCGTGCTGGACGAGCACCCCGCCGTGCGTGAGTGCGCGGTGTTCGGGGTTGACGATGCCGACCTCGGTCAGGCGGTCGCCGCCGTGGTGGTGTGTGCCGGCGTGGCCGAGGACGACCTGCGACAGTTCGTCGCCGAGCGGCTGGCCTACTACAAAGTGCCTTCGCTCTGGAGGCTGACCGACCAGCCGCTCACCCGTACCGCGACCGGGAAGGTGGTCCGCCGCACCCTTTCGGTCTGACCACAGGCGGCCGGTGTGGCGACCCGGCGGGCAGTCGCTCGGCGTGTCACCCCGCTGGGTCGCCACACACGGGACGGCAGCGACGTCAGGCGCGGCGGCGGCGGGAGATCTCGGCCAGCGTCACGGCCGCGGCGACCGACGCGTTGAGCGATTCCGCGGCTGCCGACATCGGGATCGACACGGTGAGGTCACAGCTTTCGCCCACCAGCCGCGACAGCCCGCGCCCTTCCGACCCGACGACAACGACGAGCGGCTCGGTGGCCATCTCCAGCTCGTCCAGCGAGGTCGAGCCGTCGGCGTCGAGGCCCACGACGAACAGCCCGGCGTCGCGGCAGTCCTTCAGTGCCCGCACCAGGTTCGTCACCTGCGCCACCGGCAGCCGCGCCGCCGTACCCGCAGACGTCCGCCACGCCGTGGCCGTCACCCCGGCCGAGCGCCGCTCCGGGATCACCACGCCGTGCGCGCCGAAGGCCAGCGCCGAGCGGATCACCGCGCCGAGGTTGCGCGGGTCGGTGACGCCGTCGAGCGCGACGAGCAGCGGCGGGGTTCCGCTCTCCTCGGCCTGGCGGAGCAGGTCGGGCAGTGCGTGGTACGCGAATGGCGGCACCTGCAATGCGATGCCCTGATGCAGGATCCCGCCCGTCCGCCGGTCGAGTTCGTTGCGCGACACCTCGAGCAGCGCGATGCCGCGGTTGCCCGCGATGCGGACCGCCTCGGTGACCCGCTCGTCGCTGTCGAGCCCCTGCGCCAGGTACAGCGCGGTGGCCGGCACCTTCGCCTTCAGCGCCTCGGCCACCGGATTGCGGCCGACGAGCAGCTCGGCCTGCGGCGCGTCGCGGGGCGATCGGCCGGACGAGACGCCACGGCGCTCCGCGGCGGCCGCCCGGCGTGCCGCCGGATGTCCCTTGCGCACCTCGGCCGGCGGCGTCGGTCCCTTGCCCTTGAGCGCGCGCTTGACCTGCCCGCCGGACCCGACCTGCGGACCCTTCTTCGACTTGCGGATCGCGCCCTTGCGCTGCGAGTTGCCGGCCATTACTTCAGACTCCAGCGGGGTCCGTCGGGGGTGTCCTCGACGACGAGGCCGGCGGCCGCGAGCTGGTCGCGGATCAGGTCGGAGGCGGCGTAGTCCTTGCGTTCCCGCGCCGCGGCCCGCTGCGCCAGGGCCACCTGAACGAGCGCGTCGAGCACGGGCGTGAGATCCGAGACGGCGGTGTCGGTCCAGTCGGCCGGGTGGATGCCGAGCACCTGCGTCATCGCCTCGACCTGGCCGAGCGCCTCGCGCACCGTCTCCTTGGCGCCGTCGGCCAGGGCGGTGTTGCCGGCTCGCACGGTCTCGTGCAGGACGCCGAGGGCGGCGGCGACGCCGAGGTCGTCGTCCATCGCCCGGCCGAACGAGTCCGGCACCTCGCCGACGTGCGACTCGACCACAGCCGATGCCTTCTCGACGAAGTTCTCGATCCGGCGGTAGGCCGCGGCGGCGTCGTCGAGCGCGGCCGGCGAGAAATCGATCGCCGACCGGTAGTGCGCGGCGCCCAGGTAGTACCGCACCTCGACGGGCCGCCATTGCTTGACGATTTCGCGCACCTGCAGCGTGTTGCCGAGCGACTTCGACATCTTCTCGCCCGACATGGTGACCAGGCCGTTGTGCATCCAGTAGCGGGCGAACCCGTCGCCCGCCGCGGAGGACTGGGCGAGTTCGTTCTCGTGGTGCGGGAAGACGAGGTCGAGTCCGCCACCGTGGATGTCGAACGTCGGCCCGAGGTACTTCGTCGCCATGGCCGAGCACTCGAGGTGCCACCCCGGGCGGCCCCGTCCCCACGGCGTCGGCCACGACGGCTCGCCCGGCTTGGCCGCCTTCCACAGCGCGAAGTCGCGCGGGTCGCGCTTGCGCGAGTCACCGACCGAATCGCCGGCCGCCTGCATCTCGTCGATCTTCTGTCCCGACAGCGCGCCGTAGGAGGGGAACGACCGGACGTCGAAGTAGACGTCACCGTCGGCCTCGTAGGCGTGGCCACCGGCGATGAGGCGCTGCATCAGCTCGATCATCTCGGGGACGTGGCCGGTGGCCCGCGGCTCGTAGCTCGGCGGCCGGCAGCCCAGCGCCTGCTCGGCGGCGATGATCTCGCGCTCGTTGCGAAAGGACAGCGCCCACCACGGCTCGCCGGCGTCGGCCGACTTGATCAGGATCTTGTCGTCGATGTCGGTGACGTTGCGGACGAACGTCACCTCGTAACCGGTGGACGACAGCCAGCGCCGCAGGATGTCCATGTTGATCCAGTTGCGGACGTGCCCGATGTGCGGCGGTCCCTGGACGGTGAGCCCGCAGAGGTAGATCGACGCCTTGCCCGGTTCGAGGGGCTCGAAGGCCCGCACCGACCGGGTCGCGGTGTCGTAGAGGTGCAGGCTCACGCCGCACATCCTACGGACGGCGCGCGTGAACAAGTTCTGCGCTGATTCGGCCCGGGACGTGCCGGGTAGGCCATAGGCATACGACCGCAATCAGAGGAGAAGTTCGATGGCCAGCGTTACCAAGTCGATAGACGTGCACGTCCCGATCTCGACGGTCTACAACCAGTGGACCCAGTTCGAGACGTTCCCCGAGTTCATGGGCGGGGTCGACGAGATCACCCAGCTCGACGACCGGCGCCTGCACTGGAAGGTGACGGTCGGCGGCCAGACGCGTGAGTTCGACGCCGAGGTCACCGAGCAGAACCCGGAGGAGCGGGTGGCTTGGAAGAGCATCGACGGGAAGACCCACGCCGGCGTGGTCACCTTCCACAAGCTCGCCGACGACGAGACTCGGGTGACCGTTCAGCTCGACTGGGAGCCCGAGGGCATCGTCGAGAAGGCCGGCGCCGCGGTCGGGATGGATGACCACCAGGTCTCCGGCGACCTCGACCGGTTCAAGACCTTCATCGAGGGACGCGGCTCGGAGACCGGCGCGTGGCGCGGCGAGGTTCCGCGCGACAGCTGACCATCTCCGGGCCCGGTAGCCGGCGGCGTGGATCTTCCCCGATCCACGCCGCTGCCTTGCATGTGGCCGGTTCGCCCGGTGTCGTCCCCGCGTAGCGTGACGCGGGTGCTCGAGGACAAACTGCGCCCGGAATCCGTCGTCGTCGCCGCCGGCCGCCCGCGCGAGCCCGGCGGTCCGCTGAACACGCCGATCGTTCCGGTGGCGCCGTACCGGCACGGGAACGACGACAACCGCTACGCCCGTCACGACCTGTCGCCCACTGTGGCCGCGTTCGAGGACGCGGTGGGGGCGCTCGAGGGCGGCACGGCGCTCGCGTTCGCCAGCGGCATGGGTGCGGCGTCCGCGCTGATCCGGCGCCTGCCGATCGGCGCGATCGCCGTCATCCCGCGGGCCGGGTACGCCGGCGTGGTCGAGCTGTTCGGCGAGCTCGAGGCCGCCGGTCGGGTGAGCGTGCGGGCCGTCGACCCGGGCGACACCGCCGCCGTCGTCGCCGCCCTCGACGGCGCGAACCTGCTCTGGCTGGAGACGGTGACCAACCCGCTGATGGCGGTGGCCGACCTGCCGGCGCTCATCGCCGCCGCCCACGAGGTGGGGGCGCTGGTTTGCGTTGATGCGACGTTCTCGACGCCGCTGGTGGTGCGTCCGCTCGAGCTCGGCGCCGACGTCGTCATGCACTCGGCGACGAAGTACTTGTCCGGGCACTCCGACGTCCTGCTCGGGGTGCTGGTCGTGCGGGACCTGGACCTGGCCGGCGAGTTGCACGACCGGAGGACGCTGTCCGGCGCGGTGCCGGGCACGCTTGAGGCCTACCTCGCGACGCGCGGCCTGCGGACCCTCGCGCTGCGCATGGAGCGCGCGCAGGCCAACGCCGGCGTGCTCGCCGAGCGGCTGGAGGCGCATCCGCGCGTGACTCGCGTGCGTTACCCGGGGCTGACGTCCCATCCGCAGCACGCGATCGCCGCGCGCGACCATGCCGGGTTCGGCGCGATGATCGCGTTCGAGGTGGACGGGTCGGCCGACGACGCCGAGCAGGTCTGCCAGTCGCTGCGCTTCATCGCCCACGCCACCAGCCTGGGCGGCGTCGAGTCCCTGATCGAGCGGCGGGCGCGGCACGAGATCGACGCGTCCTTCGGCACGCCGCCGAACCTGCTGCGCTTCTCAGTCGGCATCGAGCACGTCGAGGACCTCTGGAACGATCTCGCGCAGGCGCTCGGATAACGTCACCCCCTGGTGTGGTTGATTTTCCCGTCGAAAATCAACCACACCAGGTGGGAAGCGCAACCAGGTCGGTCAGCGAACCAGCAACGCGGTTGCTATGGCGGCGCGGCCTTCGCCTCGCCCGGTCAGCCCCAGTCCGTCCGTCGTGGTGGCCGCGACGGACACGGGCGCGCCGACCGCCGCTGCCAACGTCGCCTGGGCCTCGGCCCGGCGCGGCCCGATGCGCGGCGAGTTGCCGATGACCTGCACTGCCACGTTGGCGACCGTCCAGCCGGAGGCGCTCAGCACGCGCACCACCTCGCGCAGCAGGGTGATGCCAGAGGCGCCGGCCCACTGCGGGTCGTCGGTGCCGAAGACCGCTCCGAGGTCACCCATGCCGGCCGCCGACAGGAGCGCGTCGCACGCGGCATGCGCGGCCACGTCACCGTCGGAATGCCCGGCGCAGCCGTCGTCGCCCGGCCACAGCAGCCCGGCCAGCCAGCAGTCCCGGCCGGGGTCGAGCGGGTGGACGTCCACCCCGATCCCGGTCCGGAGGTCGTCGCTCACTTGCCGCCCGGCGCCTTGGTGTGCTCGACCTGCAGCTCGCCGTCGGCGTAGCGGGACCGCAGCACCTTCTTGTCGAACTTGCCGACGCTGGTCTTGGGCACCTCGTCGATGAACGTCCAGTTCTCGGGCACCTGCCAGCTGGCCACCTTGCCGTTCAGGAACTGGGCCAGCGACGCCGGGTCGACGTCGCCGCGCGGCACCACACAGGCCAGCGGGCGTTCGGTCCACTTCTCGTCGGGGATGCCGATGACCGCCGCCTCGAGGACGTCGGGAGACGCCGCCAGGAGGTTCTCCAGCTCGACCGACGAGATCCACTCCCCGCCGGACTTGATCACGTCCTTCGAGCGGTCGGTGATCTGGAAGTACCCGCGCGGGTCGATGGTGCCGATGTCGCCGGTGCGCAGCCAGCCGTCGTCGAACTTCTCCGGCGCGGCATCGAGGTGGTAGCCGCCGGTGATCCACGGCCCGCGGACCTCGATCTCGCCGACTGCCTCGCCGTCCCACGGCAGCACGTCGCCGTCGTCGCTGACGATGCGCATCTGGACGCCGGCGATGAGTCGGCCCGACTTCATCCGCCAGTCCAGCTCTTCCTCGGTGCCGAGCTCGACGCCGGCCGGCGGGTGGGCCATGCCGCCCACGGGCGAGGTCTCGGTCATGCCCCAGCCCTGGATGATGCGCAGCCCGTACTTCTGCTGGAACGCCTCCATCAGTGAGCGGGGGATCGCTGCTCCGCCCGAGGTCCCCATCCGGACCGAGGACAGGTCGAGCTCGCGGGTCGCGCCGACCTGCAGGATGCCGGCCCACAGGGTGGGCACGGCGGAGATGAAGGTCGCCTTCTCGGCTTCGGTGATGTCGCACAGCGCAGCGGGGGTCATGTGCGGGCCGGGCATCAGCAGGGTCGAGCCGGACAGGAAGGCGGCGAACGGGAAGCCCCATGCGTTGACGTGGAACATGGGGACGACCACGAGGGCCCGGTCGGCCTCGCTCGAGCCGGTCGCGGTGACGGCGAGCGTCGCGAGCGCGTGCAGGTAGATGGAGCGGTGCGAGTAGACGACGCCCTTCGGGTCGCCGGTGGTGCCGCTCGTGTAGCACATCGACGCCGGCGCGGACTCGTCGAGCGCCGGCCACTCGTACGTCTCGGCCGCTTCGCCGAGCAGGGTCGCGTAGTCGTGCACCGGGACGTCCCCGCCGAGGACCGATGCGTCGCCCTCGCCGATGACGATGAACGCCTCGACCGTCTTGAGCTGGGACGCCACCGCCGCCAGCAACGGCAGCAGCGAGGCGTCGACGATGATGATCTTGTCCTCGGCGTGGTTGATGATGTGCGCGAGCTGGGCGGGCGGGAGCCGGAGGTTCAGGGTGTGCAGCACCGCGCCCATGCACGGCACCGCGTAGTAGGTCTCGAGGTGCTCCTGGGAGTTCCAGCACAGCGTCGCGACCCGGTCGCCGGCGGCCACGCCGAGCCCGGCCAGCGCGTTCGCCAGCCGCTGCGCGTTCACCGCCACTTGCGCGAAGGTCGCCCGGCGGGCGCCGTTGCCCTGCCACGTCACCACCTCGCTGCTGCCGTAGACGCGCGAGCCGTGTTCCAGCATGGCGGTGACCGTTAGCTGGAAGTCGTCCTGCATCGTGCTGGCGATCATGAGATACCTCCGGGTACGGACGGGCTGCGAGCCGAGCGTAACTGCGCGACGGTCTCGGCGCGGGCCAGGTCGAGCGGGGTGGTGATCTTGAAGCTGTCCTCTGCGCCGGGCACGGACACGACCGGGACACCCATCGCCTCGACCAGTCCGGCGTCATCCGTCGCCACGGAACCGGACGCCTGTTCGTGCGCCGCGACCAGCACCTCGCGCCGGAAGGCCTGGGGCGTCTGGACGGCCACCAGGGTGCAACGATCGACGGTCTCGGCGAGCGCGCCGTCGCCGCCGACCCGGCGCACGGTGTCATGGATCGGCACCACCGGCACGACCGCGTCCGCGCCGGCGTCCAAGGCGGCCAAGACGGCGTCGATCACCGTCGCCGGGACGAACGGACGAGCGGCGTCATGGACGAGGACGAAGTCGACGTCCCGGCCGACGCGCCGCAGGCCGGCCGCGACCGACTCCTGCCGGGTGGGGCCGCCGGGGACCGGCGTGACAGCGGTATACGACCCGGTGTCGCCCGGCGGAAGGACGACGATGACGTCACCCACGCGGGGATGCCCGTTGAACAGGTCGATCGCGTGCTGCAGAAGAGTGCGGCCGCCCACCTCGACGTACGCCTTCGGCTTCCCGGCGCCGAGCCGTTCCCCCGCCCCGGCCGCAACGAGAATGGCGGCGACAGTCGAAGGACTGTTCGCCGCCATTGCCGCGGAAGATCTCCGGAAGTTCTACGCCACGGCCTCGCCGAGCACCTCGTCGAGGACGACCTCGGCCTTGTCCTCGTTGGTGCCCTCGGCGAGCGCGAGCTCGCTGATCAGGATCTGCCGGGCCTTGGCCAGCATGCGCTTCTCGCCGGCCGACAGGCCGCGGTCGCGGTCACGCCGCCACAGGTCGCGCACGACCTCGGCGACCTTGTTGACGTCGCCCGAGGCGAGCTTCTCGCCGTTGGCCTTGTACCGCCGCGACCAGTTGGTCGGCTCTTCGGTGTGCGGGGCCCGCAGGACCTCGAAAACCTTGTCGAGACCCTCTTGGCCGACGACGTCTCGGACGCCGACAACCTCGGCGTTCTCGGCCGGGACAAGGACCGTCAGGTCACCCTGGGCGACCTTCAGGCGGAGGTAGGTCTTCTTCACTCCTTTGAGAAGTCGCTCTTCGATTGCTTCGATGAGTGCGGCACCGTGGTGCGGGTAGACGACTGTCTCGCCGACCTTGAAAGTCATGTTAAAGAGACCCCTTTGGGAGTAGAGCGCTCCCTCCAGGGTAACACGCAGCACACTGTCTCGACCGCCCGCGAGTTGATTTGCAATGCGGCTCGGACCGCCGTATACGGCTGCCCCGAGGCCGTCCGGGCGTCGTGCGCCGCACGCAGTCCGAGCGTCCTTCCAGGCCGGACGGGGAGGCGCACAACCCGCTCGCTAGGCTGTGAAGAAACACTGCCAGGGACGCTGCTGCGCCCGCCGTCCGCGAGGAGTCGACGTGATTGCAGAGCCGGTTCCGATGCGTCGTCTGGGCATCGGCGTGGCCATCGCAGTAGCGCTGGTGACGTCCGGCTGCGCGGCCGGGCAGGTGGCGGCGACGTCGAACCAGAAGGCCGTCGAGGCCGGCACCCAAGCCGACGCGGGCACAATCGCGATCCGCGGTCTGCTGATCCAACCGCCGACCGGCAGCACGCCCTCCTACGACATCGGCGCCGACGTCCCGGTCACCGCGGTGATCGTCAATTCCGGCACCAAGGCCGACCAGCTGACCGGCATCACGTCCTCGGCGTTCGCCTCGTGGGGCGCGTTCCAGAGCACCGCCGACGCCGACGCGGTAGCCGCTGCGGCGGGCCAGACGAGCACGACGCCGACTCCAGGCGGCTCGAGCCAGCCGACGCCGAGCACCACCGTCGCGATCGCTCCGGGCGCCCGGGTGTCCTGGGGTGTGCCCGACGCCAAGGGCGAACTCCTGCTGATGCACCTGAAGCAGCGTCTGTTCCCCGGCACGACGCTGGTGCTGACGTTCACCTTCGCCAGCGCCGGCAGCGTCACGGTCCGGGTCCCGGTCGGTCTTTCGGCCACTCCTGGCACCGCAGTGATCCCTGCCCCGACCTCGTCCGAAGGCGCCGGCTGACCCTCGGTCGGGCACAACTGTCGGTCCAGGGGGATACCGTCGGCCGGTGACGTACCGAGCCTCGCCTCCGGCGGGCTGAACCATGGCCAAGAACTCGCCGGTCTTCCGGTGCTCGGCCTGCGGCGCGACGTCCGGGCGCTGGCTCGGGCGCTGCGCGCAGTGCGGCGAATTCGCCACCGTCGTCGAAGAGGCGCCGGCGCCCCCGACGCCCGGCCTGAAGTCGACCGCGAAGGCCAGCGCGCCGACCCGTCCGGCCCGTCGCGTGTCCGACGTCGTGACGGGCGGTCCGGTGCCACGGATGACGACCGGCATCGGCGAGTTCGACCGGGTCCTCGGCGGCGGGCTGGTCGCCGGGCAGGTCTGCCTGTGCAGCGGGCCGCCGGGATCGGGCAAGAGCACGCTGCTGCTGGCGGTCGCCGATTCGGTCGCGCAACGCACCGACTCGGTCGTCCTGTACGTCTCGGGCGAGGAGTCCGTCGAACAGATCGCCGTGCGGGCCCGGCGCATCGGCGCCGGCAGCCCCAACCTGCTGATCGCCGACGACACCGACCTCGGCACGGTGATCGGGCACATCCACGCGCACGGCCCGGACATCGCGCTGGTGATCATCGACTCCGTACAGACGATCGCGTCCAGTGACATCGAGGGACGCGCCGGTGGCGTCACCCAGACGATGGAGGTCGCGCAGGTCCTCAGCCGGGTGGCCAAGTCGCGCGGGATCCCCATGGTGCTCGTCGGCCAGGTCACCAAGGACTCCACCGTCGCCGGGCCGCGAGCGCTCGAGCACATCGTCGACACCACGCTGAGCCTCGACGGCGAGAAGCACACGTCGCTTCGGGTGCTGCGGACTGTGAAGAACCGCTTCGGGTCGCTCGAGGTGGCCGCCTTCGAGCAGACCGAGCAGGGCATGCAAGAGGTGCTCGACCCGAGCGGGCTGTTCCGCGAGCAGCGGGACGCCCCGGTGCCCGGCACCTGCGTCGCGGTCACGATGGAAGGCCATCGCGCCCTGACCGCCGAGATCCAGTCGCTCGTCGCGCCGACCACCAACCCGAACCCGCGCCGCGGCGTCTCCGGTCTCGATTCGGCCCGCAGCGCGATGCTGATCGCGGTGAGCGAGCGCGCGGCCAAGCTGCGCCTCTACGACAAGGACGTCTTCCTCGCGACCGTCGCCGGCATGCGGGTGTCCGACCCCAGCACCGACCTGGCGGTGTGCCTCGCGGTGATCAGTGCCGCGCAGGGCCAGCCGGTGCCCATCGACCTCGTCGCGATCGGTGAGGTGGCCCTGTCCGGCGACGTCCGCCCCGTCCCCATGCTCATCGAACGGGCCGCCGAAGCGGCCCGGCTGGGCTTTCACCGGCTGCTGGTCCCGTCGGGCAGCCGGGCTCGGCTCAACGGTCGCCAGCTGCCGGCCACGCTGGTCGAGGTCGCGAATCTGGACGAGGCGATAACCGCCATGCGCAGGGCGGGTCTGAGCTCCATCCGCTGAATGCATCCCCGGAAAAGCGCTGTGGCTACATACACTGGGCGCCAGCAAGCCCCTGACCGACGCGCGCAAAGGAAATCCGCATGGCTACGACCGACCGTGACGAGACGTTGCGCAGCGTCCTCGCCACCGTCGCGCCGGGCACGGCGCTTCGCGACGGGCTCGAGCGGATCCTGCGTGGCAACACCGGCGGCCTGATCGTCCTGGGCTGGGACCGCGTGGTCGACAGCTTGTGCACGGGCGGCTTCCCGCTCGACGTCGACTTCTCGGCCACCCGCCTGCGCGAACTGTGCAAGATGGACGGCGCGGTCGTCCTGTCGACCGACGGCCTGCGCGTGCTCCGCGCGGCGACCCACCTGATGCCCGATCCGGCTATTCCGACCGAGGAGTCCGGGACCCGGCACCGCACCGCACAGCGCGTCGCCCAGCAGACCGGCTTCCCCGTGATCTCGGTGTCGCAATCCATGCGCATCGTCAGCCTCTACATCGGCGACGGACGGTACGTGCTGGCCAGCAGCACCGAGTTGCTGTCGCGGGCCAACCAGGCGATCGCCACCCTCGAGCGGTATAAGACCCGCCTCGATGAGGTGTCGCAGTCGCTGTCGGCGCTGGAGATCGAGGACCTCGTCACCGTCCGTGACGCCGCCGTCGTCTCGCAGCGCCTCGAGATGGTGCACCGGATCGCCGACGAGGTCACCGGCCAGGTCGTCGAGCTCGGCACCGACGGACGCCTGCTGGCCCTGCAGCTGGACGAGCTCATGGCCGGCGTCGACGCCGACCGCGAGCTCATTGCGCGCGACTACGTGCCCACCGGCCGCAAGGCGCGCACCCCGGCGGCGGTGCTGGCCGACATGGCCGAGCTGTCGGCCGTCGATCTGCTCGACCTCACCCAGGTCGCGCGCGCAATGGGGCTGCCGGGCACTCCGGAGGGCCAGGAGAGCGCGGTGAGCCCGCGCGGTTACCGGCTGCTGGCCCGGGTGCCGCGTATCCCGGCCGCGATCCTCGACCGGGTCGTCGAGCACTTCGGCGGGCTGCAGAAACTGCTGGCCGCGTCGGTCGAGGACCTGCAGGTCGTCGACGGCGTGGGTGAGACCCGGGCGCGGGCCGTCCGCGAGGGCATCTCCCGCCTCGCCGAAGTGTCGATCATCGACCGGTTCAGCTGAGCGTCGATCATCGACCGCTTCAGCTGATCGTGAACTGCTTGGCCTTGCCGGTCTTGCCCGACAGCACGGCGTAGAGGGTGTAGGTGCCGGCTCCGACCCGCTGCCGGGTGCCCGCGCACTTCGGCTGCGATGTCAGCCCCGACCAGGTGACCGCCACCTGTACCGGTCGCTGCACGGCCAGCGTCTTGTTGTCCGTGCCGGGCTGGATCTGGCAGTCGTGGCTGCCCCAGACGCGGGACTCGCCGTTGTAGACCCGCAGCTCGACGGCCTTGTCGGCGAGGTCCTGGACGCAGGGGGCGCGGCCGACGTTGGTCACCTGCAGTTCGAGCAGCGGCTGGTCACCGACCTGGTAGGACGGTTTGCCGACCACCGCCACGATCGACAGGTCCTTGGTCGCGCACGGTTGGGCCGCATTGGACGAGGACGCCCCGCTCGATCCGGTGGACGACGGGCTGTTCCCGGTCGTGACGGAAGCGGTGCTGCTGGCCGACGTCGACGTGTCGACCTGGGTGCTGGCAGTGGTCGAGCCGCCCTTGGTGGCCGCGGCCGGATGACCGTCCGAGCGCATCGCCCGGACGGTCAGCGCGATGAGCACGATGACCAGCACGAGGGAGCCGAGCAGCAGCAGCCGACGCCGCCAGTACACCGATGGCGGCTGGGATCCAACAGGATGAAACATGTCCAGCTCACGCTAGCGTCTGCCGTTTCCCCGGCTGCACCGACGCGCGGAACCGCAGCTCCGACCGCATGCGAGGATGCCGCTGATGTCCTCAGCACCACCCCTGGCCGAGCCGCTTCTGGCCTGGTACGAGCACGCCGCGCGGGACCTGCCGTGGCGAGCGGCCGACGCCGGTCCGTGGGCGGTGCTGGTCAGCGAGTTCATGCTGCAACAGACACCGGTGGCGCGGGTCTTGCCGGTGTACGCGGACTGGCTGGCGCGCTGGCCGACCCCCACCGCGCTGGCCGCGGCGTCGCCCGGTGAAGCCGTGCGCAGGTGGGGAAGGCTGGGTTATCCGCGCCGGGCGCTGCGGCTCCACGCGTGCGCCGTGGAGCTGCGCGACCGGCACGCCGGCGCCGTACCGGCCGACGTCGACGAGCTGCTCGCCCTGCCCGGCGTCGGGGCCTACACCGCCCGGGCCGTGGCGGCGTTCGCGTTCGGCCGGCGGGTGCCCGTGGTGGACACGAACGTCCGCCGGGTGGTCGCCCGCGCGGTGGCCGGCCGCGGCGAGGCCGGACCGCCCGCGACCGCCCGGGATCTCGCCGCCGTCGAGGCCCTGCTGCCGGCGCAGCCCGCGGTCGCCACTCGATTGAGCGTGGCACTCATGGAACTCGGTGCGCTCGTCTGCGTCGCCCGGGCCCCGCGCTGCGCGGCGTGCCCGCTGGCCGACCGGTGCGCCTGGGTGCAGGCCGGTTCGCCACCCTACGCCGGGCCGCCCGTCCGCCCGCAGGCCTTCGCCGGCACCGACCGGCAGGTGCGCGGCCGGCTGCTCGACGTCCTGCGGGGCGCGACGACGCCGGTGGGCAAGATCGCGCTCGACGCCGTGTGGGCCGACCCGGTCCAGCGCGAGCGCGCGCTGGACAGCCTCGTCGCCGACGGCCTGGTCGATCCGCTGCCCGACGGCCGCTACGCCCTCCCGTCCTGAGCCGGTCGCCTCCCAAGCCTCGGCTTTGCACCTTTCAGGGTCGCTGCGAGGCCAAATTTGCAGCGCTCAAAGGTGCAAAGCCGAAGTGCCGGCTGGTGGCGGTCTAGTCGGCGGCGACTCCGGCCGGCGGCTCGTCGAGCGCGAGCGCCGACGGCTTCGCCTCACCCCGGAAGGTGAACGTCTCCGCCCCGTCCTTCTTCAACGGGTCGACCGGCGCGGTGTCGATGACGACGATCTGGCCGGCCGTGAGCTCGCCGAACAGGATCTTCTCCGACAACGGGTCCTCGATCTCGCGCTGGATGGTCCGGCGCAGCGGCCGGGCGCCGAGCACCGGGTCGTACCCCTTCTTGGCGAGGAGGGCCTTGGCGTTGGTCGTGAGCTCGATGCCCATGTCCTTGTTGCGCATCTGCGTGTCCAGCCGGGCCGTCATCAGGTCGACGATCTGCACGATCTCGTCCTTGGTCAGCTGGTGGAACACGATGATGTCGTCGATGCGGTTGAGGAACTCGGGCCGGAAGTGCTGCTTGAGCTCGTCGTTGACCTTCTGCTTCATCCGGTCGTACTGCGTCGACTCGTCGTTGGTCGCCGAGAAGCCGAGGTTCGAGATCGACTTCGAGACGTCGCGGGTGCCGAGGTTGGTGGTCAGGATCAGCACCGTGTTCTTGAAGTCCACGATCCGGCCCTGGCCGTCGGTCAGCCGGCCGTCCTCCAGCACCTGCAGCAGCGTGTTGAAGACGTCCGGGTGGGCCTTCTCGACCTCGTCGAACAGGACCACGCTGAACGGCTTGCGCCGCACCTTCTCGGTGAGCTGACCGCCCTCGTCGTAACCGACATAGCCGGGAGGCGCACCGACGAGCCGCGACACGGTGTACCGGTCGTGGAACTCGGACATGTCGATCTGGATCAGCGCGTCGGCGTCACCGAACAGGAACTCCGCCAGCGTCTTCGACAGCTCCGTCTTACCGACCCCGGACGGGCCGGCGAAGATGAACGAGCCACCGGGACGCTTCGGGTCCTTCAGGCCGGCCCGGGTTCGCCGGATGGCCTGCGACACCGCCCTGATCGCCTGCTCCTGGCCGACGACCCGCTTGTGCAGCTCGTCCTCCATGCGCAGCAGGCGCGCGGTCTCTTCCTCGGTGAGCTTGAAGACGGGGATGCCCGTCCAGGTGGCGAGGGCCTCGGCGATCTGCTCGTCGTCGACCTCGGCCACGACGTCGAGGTCGCCGGCCTTCCACTCCTGCTCGCGCTTGGCCTTCTCGCCGAGCAGCGTCTTCTCCTTGTCGCGGAGCGCCGCCGCCTTCTCGAAGTCCTGCGCGTCGATCGAGGATTCCTTTTCGCGGCGGACGTCGGCAATGCGCTCGTCGAACTCGCGAAGATCCGGCGGTGCGGTCATCCGGCGGATGCGCATGCGCGCGCCGGCCTCGTCGATGAGGTCGATCGCCTTGTCGGGCAGGAACCGGTCGCTGATGTAGCGGTCGGCGAGCCCGGCCGCGGCCACCAGCGCGGCGTCGCTGATCGACACCCGGTGGTGGGCCTCGTAGCGGTCGCGCAGGCCCTTGAGGATCTCGATGGTGTGCGCGACGGTCGGCTCGCCCACCTGCACCGGCTGGAACCGGCGCTCGAGCGCGGCGTCCTTCTCGAGGTACTTGCGGTACTCGTCGAGAGTGGTCGCGCCGATCGTCTGCAGCTCACCACGCGCCAGCATCGGCTTGAGGATGGACGCGGCGTCGATCGCGCCCTCCGCGGCACCGGCACCGACGAGCGTGTGGATCTCGTCGATGAACATGATGATATCGCCGCGGGTGCGGATCTCCTTGAGCACCTTCTTCAGGCGCTCCTCGAAGTCACCGCGGTAGCGCGAGCCGGCGACCAGGGAGCCGAGGTCGAGGGTGTAGAGCTGCTTGTCCTTCAGCGTCTCGGGCACCTCGCCCTTGACGATCGCCTGGGCCAGGCCCTCGACGACGGCGGTCTTGCCCACGCCGGGCTCGCCGATCAGGACCGGGTTGTTCTTGGTCCGGCGGCTGAGCACCTGCATGAGGCGCTCGATCTCCTTCTCGCGCCCGATGACCGGGTCGAGCTTGCCCTCACGGGCGGACTGGGTGAGGTTGCGGCCGAACTGGTCGAGCACCAGCGACGTGGACGGGGCGGATTCCGACGCCGCGCCCGCCGGCTCCTTGCTCTGGTAGCCGTTGAGCAGCTGGATGACCTGCTGACGGACCTTGTTCAGGTCGGCGCCGAGCTTCACCAGTACCTGGGCGGCGACGCCCTCGCCCTCGCGGATCAAGCCGAGCAGGATGTGTTCCGTGCCGATGTAGTTGTGGCCGAGCTGCAGAGCCTCGCGCAGGCTCAGCTCGAGCACCTTCTTGGCCCGCGGGGTGAACGGGATGTG
>NZ_JBHEMO010000043.1:0-37171 GCF_046262535.1 Jatrophihabitans sp.
CCTCCAGCGCCTCTCGCACGTAACCGGCCGCCGACGGCTCCGGGAAGAACGTGCCGGTCGGGACGCAGCCGGGAGTCCGGGCGGCGAACTCGCGGGCCCATTCCGAGAGCCCCTGCGCCATGGCCGGCTTGTGCGGATAGACCAGCGCGGTGAACGTCCGCACGCCGAGGCGGCCGAGGACGGCGACCCGGTCGGCCTCCGGCAGGCGGTACTGGATCGGCCACGGCTGGCCGTAGTGCTCGTCGCCGCCGTCGAAGTAGCGCCAGACCGCGTCCATCACCGGCTGGGGCATGAAGTGCGTGTGGATGTCGATCAGGCCGGGCAGGTCCAGCGCCTGCCACCACGCCGGGACGTCCTCGTCGAGCAACGCGTCAGTCCATGCCCTTGGTGCGCCGGCCGAGGGCCCGCGCGACTTCGCGGTCGGCGTCGCGGCGGGCGAGGTCCTGCCGCTTGTCGTAGGACCGCTTGCCCCGGGCGAGGGCGAGTTCGACCTTCACCTTGCCCTCGGTGAAGTACAGCGAGAGGGGGACGAGCGTCAGTCCGCTCTCCTTGGTCTTGCCGATCAGCCGGCTGATCTCTTCCCTGTGCAGCAGCAGCTTGCGCACCCGCCGCGGCTCGTGGTTCGTCCAGCTGCCCTGCTCGTACTCGGGGATGTGGACGTTGCGCAGGAAGACCTCGCCGTCGTCGATCGTGGCGAACCCGTCGACCAGCGACGCCCGGCCCAGGCGCAACGACTTGACCTCGGTGCCGGTGAGCATGACGCCGGCCTCGTAGGTGTCGACGACGGCGTAGTCGTGGCGGGCCTTGCGGTTCTGCGCGATGATCTTGCGCCCGGTCTGCCGGTTGCTCGAGGCTGCCTGCGCTTGCATGTCTTACAGCTTGACGTACAGGCGCAACGTCGCAAACGCGGTCAGTGCCGCGAGCACGATGCCGGCGATCAGCCCGAGGCCGCCCGCGATGAGGACGTCGTTGGTCGACAGATTCGGGATGACGCCGTTCTGCACGGGCACCTGGAAGATGTTGTCGAGGACGAACTGCTTGCCCAGCCCGATCAAGCCGATGGCGATCAACCCGCCGATCACCGTGGCGAAGATCGTCTCGAGCATGAACGGCAGCTCGGTCATCCACCGCGACGCCCCGACCAGACGCATGATGCTCGTCTCGTTCTTGCGTTGGGACGCGGCGACTTGAATGGTGTTGGCGATCAGCAGGATCGACGCGACGAGGACGACGACCGCGATCATGATCGAGAACAGCCGCGCGCCGTTGATGACGCTGAGCAGGGTCTTGAGCGCCTGCACCTGGTTCTGCACCGTCGAGACGCCGGGCGCGTCGTTGTAGATGCGGCGGAAGCTCTGGTAATCGCGCTGCAGGTTCTTCAGATGGACGGTGAAGGACGCGGGCAGGTCGCCGACCGCGGTGTTGCGGGCGACGAGCGGATCGACGGTCTTGCGGAACCGCTCGACCGCGTCCTGCTCGGAGATGAAGGTGACCTTCTGGACCTTCGGGTCGGCATTCAGCTTCGCCTCGAGGGACTGCCGCTGCACGTCGGTGAACTTCGCCGGGCAGTTGCCTTGCACCTCTTTCTGCAGCGGCTTCGGGCAGAGGAACACCGAGACGTTGAGCTTGCCCTCGTAGTCGTGCTTGAACTCGGCGATCTCGCGGTTGGCCAGGATCGCGGCGCCCACGAAGGCCAGGGCGATCGCCGTACTCAGGACGAGGGCGATCGTCATGGTCAGGTTGCGGCGGATGCCAGTGGCGACCCCCGTCAACACGAAGTTGGCGCGCATCAGATCCTTTCCGGTCGGGCAGGCGTTGCGAGTGGAGGGGCTGCAGTCGGCGCGCTAGCGGCCGACGCCGTACACGCCGCGGTTCTGGTCGCGGACGACTCGACCCGTGTCGAGTTCGATCACCCGCCTGCGCATCGCGTCGACGATGTTGTTGTCGTGAGTGGCCATCACGACAGTGGTGCCGGTCCGGTTGATCCGCTCGAGCAGGCTCATGATGCCCTGGCTCGTGTCGGGGTCGAGGTTGCCGGTCGGCTCGTCGGCCAGCAGCACGAGCGGGCGGTTCACGAACGCGCGGGCGATGGCGACGCGCTGCTGCTCGCCACCGGACAGTTCGCCGGGCATCCGCTGGGCCTTGCCGGTGAGCCCGACGAGTTCGAGCACCTCGGGCACTGTGCGCCGGATCGACTTCGGCGACTTGTTGATCACCTCGAGGGCGAACGCCACGTTCTCGAAGACGCTCTTCTTGGGCAGCAGCCGGAAGTCCTGGAAGACGCAGCCGATCCGCCGCCGCAGGTCGGGCACCTTGCGGTTGGGCATCTTGCCGACGTTGCGACTGTCAACCATCACCGTTCCGCGGGTCGGCAGCTCCTCGCGCAGCACGAGGCGGAGCACCGTCGACTTGCCGGAACCGGACTGGCCGATGAGGAAGACGAACTCCCCCTTCTCGATGTCGATGGACACCGCGTCGAGGGCGGGACGAGTGCCGGCCGGATAGACCTTGGAAACGTTCTCGAGCCGGATCATGAGGACCCAGTTTACGCAACGAGAAATTGGGACCGATCCGGTTGCTAGCGTCAGACCACGTGGAGGCGACGGACACCCGGGACATAACGGGCAGCTGGGACGGCCCGTCCACCGGGCCGCTGATCGTCGCCCGCGGCCTGACCAAGCGCTTCGGCAGCTTCGTGGCGGTGGATGCCGTGGACTTCGAGGTCGAACGCGGCGAGGCCTTCGGCTTTCTCGGCCCCAACGGCGCCGGCAAGAGCTCGACAATGCGGATGATCGGCTGCGTGGCGCCCATCACGTCCGGCACGCTCCGGATCCTCGGCATGGACCCGTCCGCCGACGGACCGCGGATCCGGTCCCGTCTCGGCGTCGTGCCGCAGCTGGACACGCTGGATCTGGAGATGACGGTCCGCGAGAACCTCTACATCTACGGCCGCTACTTCGGCATGTCGCGCGCGGCCCTGCAGCCGAAGGTCGACGAGCTGCTCGACTTCGCCCAGCTGACCGACCGGGCCAAGTCGAAGGTGGAGCCGCTGTCCGGGGGCATGAAGCGGCGGCTGACCATCGCCAGCTCGCTGATCAACGACCCGGAGATCCTGCTGCTCGACGAGCCGACCACCGGGCTCGACCCGCAGGCCCGCCACGTGCTGTGGGACCGGCTGTACCGGCTCAAGCAGCAGGGGGTCACGCTCGTGCTGACGACCCACTACATGGACGAGGCCGAGCAGCTGTGCGACCGGCTCGTGGTCATGGACGGCGGGCGCATCGTCGCCGAAGGCTCCCCGCGCGGTCTCATCGCCGAGCACTCGACCCGCGAGGTCGCCGAGCTGCGCTTCCCGCCGGGCGCGAACGGCGACGCCGCCACGCGGCTCGCGGCCGTGTTGACCGGCGAGCGCGAACGCGTCGAAGAGCTGCCGGACCGCGTGCTGCTCTACGTCGCCGACGGCGAGGCGGCGCTCGGGCAGGCCCACGAGCTCGGGCTGTCGCCGGTGTCGTCGCTGGTGCGGCGGAGCACGCTGGAGGACGTCTTCCTCCGGCTCACCGGCCGCAGCCTGGTGGACTGATGACGGTCGCCGCGCCGGTCGGCGCATCCGCGTGGACGCTGCTCGAGTACAACCTCTACGCCGCGCGGCGGTACTGGCGCAGTGTCGTCATCGTCGGCCTCGTCACACCTCTGCTCTACGTCCTCGCGCTCGGGGTCGGGTTGGGCAAGGTCGTGAACGCGCACGGCCACCCGCTCGGCGTCTCGTACGTCGTGTTCGTGGCGCCGGCGCTGCTGACGGCGGCCGCGCTGCAGGTCGCGGCCAACGAGGCGACCTACCCGATCATGGCCGGCTTCAAATGGGTGCGGTACTTCCACGGCATGGCGGCCACGCCGCTGACCCCACGGCAGATCGCCGACGGCCAGCTGCTCTGGATCGGCGTGCGCACGCTCGTCAACTCCGCGGTCTACCTCGCGATCATCGCCGGCTTCGGCGGGGCGCAGCGACCGCAGATCATGTGGGCCGTTCTCACCGCGACGCTGACCGGGCTCGCGTTCGCGGCACCGGTCATGGCGCTGAGCGCGTCGGTCGAGGCGGAGGGCCAGGCGTTCAACATCCTGGCCCGGTTCGTCATCACGCCGATGTTCCTGTTCTCCGGCACGTTCTACCCGATCAGCCGGCTGCCGGAATGGGGACAGTGGATCGCCCGCATCACGCCGCTGTGGCACGGCACCGAGCTGGCCCGCGCCGCCGCGCTCGGCGGCGCGTCCGTCCTCGACACGGTCGGGCACATCGCCTATCTGGCCGCGTGGCTGGTCGTCGGCGTCGGGCTCTCGCGGTGGCGCTTCGCCCGACGGATCGCGCGATGAGCGAGACGGTCGCGCGGGCGAGCACGGCCTGGCGGATGCTGCCGCCGGGCATGTACTCCCGGCGCGGGCACATCGTGCTCGAGCGGGCGTTCCGGGTCTATCGCCGTTCGTGGATGGTCATCTTCTCCGGCTTCTTCGAGCCGCTGTTTTACCTGTTCGCGATGGGTACCGGGCTGAAGTCGCTGGTCGGGACGGTGGTCGGGCCGGGCGGGCACGTGCTGAGCTACACCGCCTACATCGCACCGGCACTGCTCGCCTCGTCGGCGATGAACGGCGCGGTCTACGACTCGACGATGAACGTGTTCTTCAAGCTGAAGTTCGCCCGGCTCTACGAGTCGATGCTGGCGACCTCGCTGGGCCCGCTCGATGTCGCGATCGGCGAGATCGGCTGGGCCCTGTTCCGCGGCGGCCTGTACGCGGCCGGGTTTCTGACCGTGATGGCCGCACTGGGCCTGACTGCATCGTGGTGGGCGGTGCTGCTGCTGCCGGCGGCGCTGCTGATCGCCTTCGGTTTCGCGGCGATCGGCATGGCGCTGACGTCCTACATGAAGAGCATTCAGGACCTCGACTACATCCAGCTCGGCGTGCTGCCGCTGTTCCTGTTCAGCGGGACGTTCTACGCCCTCGACGTCTACCCGCGGTGGCTGCAGATCGTCGTCGAATGCCTACCTCTGCACCACGGCATCGAGATGCTGCGCTCGCTCAACGCGGGAGTGCTCGACTGGGCGCTGGCCGGGCACGCGCTGTACTTCGTCGTCATGGCGGCGATCGGGATGGTCGTGGCGGCGCGGCGACTGAACGTGCTGCTGCTGCGCTGAGGCGCCGGGTCGGCCTGGCGCGTCTCGTCGGACTCATAGTGGTGCTGCTCAATCTGTATTACGCATGTAGTACAGCTAGAAAACCTTGTGCCCGATCTCCTTTGCTCTGCTCAGCCGGACTGAGCGGTTGCTCAGGGGGAGTGAGCAGAGCAAAGGCGCGGAAACAGCACCACCCAGGCAGGACCTCCCCGCCACACCCACGCTCAGAACAGGTGGCGCAGGTACTGCTCGGGCCGATCCAGGAATGCCTGCCAGTGCTCAACCAGCTCCAGCTCGCGCCACTCGGCGCGGCGGATGCCGTGCTCGCCGAACTCCAGGATCGTCGCGCCGGGAAACGCCGCCAGCAACGGCGAATGTGTCGCCAGGACCACTTGGGAGCCGCCGTCGACCACCGCGCCGATCAGCGAGAGCAGCCGCAGGCAGGACGTGAACGACAGCGCCGCCTCCGGCTCGTCCAGGGCGAACAGCCCGCGCTCCGTCAGCCGCGACTCGAGGTAGGCGAGGAACGACTCCCCGTGCGAGCGGACGTTCAGCGCCCCGCCGAAGGCAGCGGTCGCACCAGCGTGCTGGGGCTTCCCCGCGTCGATGTCGCCGAACAGCACGTGCATCGACTCGGCCCGCAGGAAGCAGCCGCCCTGCGGCGGCGGGTACTCGCCGGCAAGGACCAACGCGCGAAACAGCATGGCGTCCTCCGGCGTCGGATCCGGACTCCAGTGCTTCACCTGCGCACTGAGCCGAGCGCTCCAGCTGCGGGCGACAGCCTCCACGAAGGTCGACTTGCCCGACCCGTTCTCGCCGACGATCACGGTGACGCGCGGGTCGAGCTCGACGCCGTCGCGGCACAGTTGCGCGATGGCGGGGACGGAGACGAACCACGGATCAGGGACGAGCCTGCGGTCGCGCAGCCGGGGCTCGTCGACGCTCACCCGCTCGAGCACGCCCACGAGTGCGACCTACGAAGCGGACGCGGTCTCGTTGCTGCGCCGCCAGCGGATACCGGCCTCGATGAAACCGTCGATCTCGCCGTCCAGAACGGCCTGTGGGTTGCCGACCTCGTAGTCCGTGCGCAGGTCCTTCACCATCTGGTACGGGTGCAGGACGTAGGACCGCATCTGGTTGCCCCAGCTGTTGTTCGCGTCCTTGAGAGCGTTCATCGCGCTCTGCTGCTCCTCACGGCGCCGCTCCAGCAGGCGGGCCTGCAGGACGGCCATCGCCGAGGCGCGGTTCTGGATCTGCGAGCGTTCGTTCTGGCAGGTGACCACGATGCCCGTCGGCAGGTGGGTGATCCGCACAGCCGAGTCGGTGGTGTTGACGCCCTGTCCGCCCTTGCCCGAGCTGCGGTAGACGTCGACGCGGATGTCGTCGTCGGGGATTTCGACGTGGTCGGACGACTCGACGACCGGCAGCACCTCGACACCGACGAAGGAGGTCTGGCGGCGGCCCTGGTTGTCGAACGGGCTGATCCGCACGAGCCGGTGCGTGCCCTGCTCGACCGACAACGTCCCGTAGGCATAGGGCGCCTTGACCTGGAACGTGGCCGACTTGATGCCGGCCTCTTCGGCGTAGGACGTGTCCATGACGTCGACCGGGTAGCCGTGCCGCTCCGCCCAGCGCAGGTACATCCGCAACAGCATCTCGGCGAAGTCCGCCGCGTCGACGCCGCCGGCCTCGGAGCGGATGGTCACCAGCGCCTCGCGGGCGTCGTACTCGCCGGACAGCAGGGTCCGCACCTCCAGCTCGTCCATCGACTTGCGCAGCCCGGCGATCTCGGATTCCGCCTCGGCGCGAGAGTCGGCGTCGTCCATCTCTTCGGCGAGACCCCACAGCGTCTGCGTGTCGTCCAAACGCCGGCGCAGGTCCTCCACCCGCCGGATCTCGCCCTGGACGAAGGACAGCCGCGAGTTGACCTGCTGCGCGTGCTCGAGGTCGTCCCACAGGTCGGGGACGGACGCCTGCTTCTCGAGATCGTCGAGCTCGCGGTGCAGCGACGGCAGGTCCACGACCGCCTCGATGCTGGTGAGGGTCGCGGACAGTTCCTTCAGCTCGGCGGGGACGTCCACGACCGTCGAGGGTACGCGAGCGCTACGGGGCCGGCGGCCGGGTCAGGCGTCGAGGCCGGCGGCCAGCTTGGCCGGCGCCACGCAACGGTAGGCGTCGCGGACGATCTCGTCGATCTCCGACCAGTCGGGCTCGGCCAACCCGTCCGTTTCGAGGCGGACGCCGACCCAGCCGCGGTGCCCGACGTACGGCGGGCGGAAGAAGCGGTCCGCGCCGGTGGCTATCAGCGCCTCCTGCGCGCCCGGCGGGGCAGGACACCAGAATCCGATGTGCTCGGCGCCGTGGTGGTGCCGGTCGACGGCCACGAACTGTCGACTGGACTTCTCCGTGGTGCCGACGAAGAACCCCGGCTCGCCGTGGCTGTTCCGCTCGCTGGTCCCCGGCAACCCGAGGCACAGGGCCCGCAGCCGGGCCACCGGATCGGCCACCGTGCCCATTGCGTCCCCTTTCGTCCCCGCTGAAGATCACACCACGGCCGAGGTTGGTTTGCCTCGTCGAGAGGGCGGGTAACTCGGAGTTATGACCGACCTGATCGTCGCCTTCGTGCTCATGCTGGTCACTGTCTCCGGTGCAGAACTGGTTCGGATGACCTGCCGGCGCCAGATGCTCACCCCCGTCCGGCCGCGCACCGCCGGCTCCACTGGCTCAGTGGCCCGGAATCTGCAGCTCTCGCGCTAGTTCAGCCGCATATTGCCGCACCTGCGGATCGGGGAACCAGTTCGAGTGCAGGTGTGTCGCCGGGGGGCTGGGGTCTTTGTCCCCCCAGAGCGCCGGCGGGTCGTAGATGACCCGGTCCACCAACAGATTGTCCGCGCGATCGAGCACCGGATCGAAGGCCCAGCCGCCGATGTAATCGCTGTGCCGGACGAGATTGCGCCAGCGCACCACGTCGTCGGTCGTCAGGTAGCGCCGCACGCAGGCCAGGTTGGCCGGCCCGAAGTAGGCCGGGAACGCCCGTCCGTACAGTCGCCGGATGGGCGCGGCCAGCGTCAGTAGCGACATCCGCTCGCGCACCTCCTGGGGCAGCTGGGCCAGCACCGCCACCGAGATCGGCGTGCCCTGGCTGTAGCCGGTCAGCAGCAGCGGACTCTGCCGT
This sequence comes from Jatrophihabitans sp., assembly GCF_046262535.1. Lineage (GTDB taxonomy): Bacteria > Actinomycetota > Actinomycetes > Mycobacteriales > Jatrophihabitantaceae > Jatrophihabitans. The sequence goes on from NZ_JBHEMO010000043.1 coordinate 8,341, forward strand.
TCCACCGCCTCGAGGCCGACCCGACCGCGGGCCTCGGCGTCCTGCTGGGCGAGCCCCGGGTCGCCCGCGCCGTGCACCCGGTCACCGACCATGCGGCGGATCCGGGTGACCACCTCGGGCACCGACCGCTCGGCGTAGCAGGGCGGCCCGAACGGATGGCAGGCCCGGGGCCAGAACGTCCCGACGTCCCACAACAGCCCGAATCGCTTGCGGGCCGAGGCCTTGAGGAACGCGGCGCGCAGGGTCGCCACGAAGTAGACGGTGACCACGACGCCGATGCCGCCGCCGACGGCGGCCAGCTTCTGCAGTGCGACCGAATGCGCCCCGGCCTGGAGGCTGATCAGGTAGCCGACGAGCAGCGCGCCCGTGGGCAGTGTCAGGACGGTCAGCGCGGTGGCGGCGTGGTCGGTGAGCTCGGATCGGGCCCACGTTCGGGCGACGCCCTTCACCGCGCCGGCCTCACCCGGCAGCGGGTAGCTCGACTGCACCGAATCGGCCGGCCGCTCGTCGTCCATCCGCGCCAGCCGAGCGCCTTCCCACGTCGACCACGCGAAGAGGTACCCGCCGACCCCGAGTACGAGGATCCCGGCCGCCACCATCCCGAGGCCGCCGTCGTACACCGTCGATGGCAGCAGGAGTGTCTCGCCGTGCACCTTTCCGGCGCCGTTGGTCACCTTGGGTGAGCCGATCAGGTTGGCGACGGCCAGGGTCAGCGACGAGCCGAAGATCGTGGCGATGACGCAGGCCAGCCCGGCTACCAGGGGCGCGGCCAGGCCGAAGCCCATCACGTGGCGGCGGCCGGGCGTCCACGGGGCCTGCACGGCGACGGCGGCCAGCAGGACGATCAACGCGGCGAACTCGGCGACGACCGACCAGACCTGCAGCGGCTGATCGCCGGGCAACATGGTGCCGCCTGCGTGGGGCCGCCACCAGAACCGCGCTACGCAGGCGGCGACGGCGATGGCGACGGCGGCCCGGGCGAACCAGCGCCAGACGGAGTCCGACCAGCGCTCGTCCCTTCCGGCGACGCGCTGTCGATCGGCCCACGGTGACGCGACGAGGACGAGCGCGGTCGCGGCCATGAGCAGGGCGAGGATCAGCAACAGCCAGCGGGCCGAGTTCGCCGACGACTTGGGCAGAGCGGCGAACATGATGACCACCGACGCTCCCGCGACCACGTGGCAGTTGCGCTGGCGGTTGACCGGCCGCTCGCCGCGCCAGAACGCGGGCTGCGTGAGCGGCCACTCGGGATCGGCGTCGGGATAGCTCCCCTGGCCCCATCGCTCGTAGGACCGGACGGTGGAGACGCTGAGCCAGGTGAGCCCGCCCAGCACAGCCAGTACCGCGAGCAGGGCCATGGCGAGCCGCGGCCCGGTGTCGCGTCGGGTGTACCAGCCGAGCCAGCTCGGCAGGGCGCCGCGGCCGGGAGCCTGCCAGGCGACGAGGTCGGCCAGGACGGTGGCGGTCGTGGCGATGAAGGCGACAGTGAGGGCCAGGCCGACCACGCGCAGCGCCGCGCGGGCGACGTCGTTGGCGAGCGGGCCGCGCCTGGTGCGTCCGGCGGGCAGCGCCCAGTGGGCGACGTTCACCAGCATGAAGGCGATCAGCACCAGATAGAGCGCGCGCGTCGCGGCGCGGGTGTTGAGCCCGCCCCAGCAGTAGGCCTCGCGCCGCGGCTGCCGACTGGCGCTGCCGCCGGGGAACCAGGCCCGGAAGAAGCCGGCGGTGCCGTCCCCGGCCACCTGCAGGGTGTTCGGCGTCTCGAGGTTCTCCGCCGGCGGTGCGCCGCCGACGCCGTGGATGCGCAGCTCGAGCACCGGGTCGGCCTCGGGCGTGCTGCCGTCCGCGGCGAGGTAGGGCACCTCACCGGCGAGAGCGGGGCCGCGCGGATTGGTCAGGTCGGCACCGGAGTACCCGGCGGCCGCGCCCAACCCGAGCGTGACCGGTCCCAGTCGCGGCGGCGTCGCCTCCATCGTTTCCCCCCTCGTCCAGGTGGACCTCCGCAGGGATACACCTGATCAAGGTCGCGCCGCTAGCGTTGAGCCGGTGCGGATTGCCACCTGGAACGTCAATTCGGTCATCGCCCGGTTGCCCCGCCTCGTCGACTGGTTGGGCATCGCCGAGCCGGACGTGCTGTGCCTGCAGGAGCTGAAGACGGCCGAGTTCCCGATCGACGCGGTGTCCGGGCTCGGCTACGACGTGGCGATGCACTCGACCGGACGGTGGAACGGGGTGGCGATCCTGTCGCGGATCGGGATCGAGTCGCAGCGGGCCGGCTTGCTCGACGAGCCGGGTTACCAGCCCGAGGACGCCATGCTCGAGGCGACCGAGGCGCGGGCCGTCGGCGCGACCTGCGGTGGCGTGCGGTTCTGGTCGGTGTACGTGCCGAACGGGCGCGAGGTCGGCCACACGCACTACGCCTACAAGCTGAAGTGGCTCGACGCGCTGCGCGCGACGGTGGCCGAGGAGCTGCCGGCCTACGAGCGTTTCGCCCTCGTCGGCGACTTCAACATCGCGCCGACCGACGACGACGTGTGGGACGCGAGCGCGGTGCACGGCGCGACCCATGTGAGCGAGCCCGAGCGCGCGGCGCTGGCCCGGCTGCGCGAGCTCGGCCTGCGCGACGTCGTCCCCCGCGCGATGAAGCACGACACGCCGTACACGTACTGGGACTATCGGGCCGGGATGTTCCACAAGAACATGGGCATGCGGATCGACCTGGTGTACGCGTCGGCGGCGCTGGCCGACGCGGTGACCGACGCCTACGTCGACCGCGATGCGCGCAAGGGCAAGCTGCCGTCCGACCACGCGCCGGTCGTGGTCGATGTGGCCGCTCCGTAGCGGGTCAGCGCCTCGCGTGGTCGCGCGCTTCGGCCACGGCCTCGGCGATCGGGCGGCGCAGCGCATCGCCGTGTCCCGGGAGGACCAGATCGGCGTCCAGCGTTTCGATCGCCGCCAGTGCCGTGACCGGATCACCGGAATTGAAGAAGGCGGGCAAGGTGTGCGGCCCGACGTGGCCGGTGACCGCGTGGCCGGTCACCAGCTCGTCGCCGGTGACCACGGCGCCCACGTCGGGCAGGTGGTAGGCGGTGTGACCGGACGTGTGCCCGCGGGTCGGTACCGGCACCGGTCGGCCGGGCAGGTCGAGCGCACCGGAAGCGGCGAACGGCTGCGCCGAGGGAATCCGGGCGTTCTTGGCCGCGCCGACCCGAAGCACCCGACCGAGCCACGGCCACAGCGTCGGTCGCCACAGGTTGGCGGCGAGGTCCATGGGGCCGGCCTGCTCGAGGTGCTCGCGACGGACGTGGGCCGCCTCCCGGGCGTCGGTGTAGACCGGAGTCCCGTAGCGCCGGGCCAGCTGCGCGGCGCCGCCGAGGTGGTCGATGTGCGCGTGCGTGAGCAGGATCGCGCGGACGTCCTCGGGCCGGCGGCCGAGCGCGCGCAGCGATGCCTCGAGCCGGCCCGCGTCGCCGGGATAGCCCGCGTCGATCAGCGTGACCGCGTCGCCGTCGCGCAGCAGGATCCAGTTGACGTCCGTCCCGCGGCCGAGGAAGACGTCATCGGCGACCTCGATCACGTTCTGCGCCATCGCGCCTCCTCATCCGGGCTCATCCGCGCTCATTCTCGCGCGAGCACGATCAGGTCAGGCGGGCACCGTACGGCGGGTGTAGTCGCGCATGGCCGCATCGACCCCGGCTCGGTGCCCGGTCAGCAGCAGGTCGAACAGCAGCCCGCGCGCCAGCGCTAGTCCGCTGCGGGCTTGCACCTGTGCGTGGCGGCGGGAGAAGCCGGCGTCTCGGTGCACCTTCTCCAGTGCCTCCAGCCACGGAGCGATCAGTGATTCCCGCAACGTTGCGGCGTGCGACCGGCCCTGCATCGCCTGGCCGGAGAGCTCGAAGAACAGTGGCCCGTAGATGGGGGCGGCGTCGGTCACCTCGGTCCAGAAGCGCAGCGAGCGCGCCCGAGCGCTCCCCCGCCCGTCGCCGAGGACCTTGGCCAGCACTAGCCGCTGATCCCGCTCCACGGCGTCGACGACGGCAGCCAGCAGCCCGTCCCGACTGCCGAAGCGATAGATCAGCATCCGGTGACTCGAGTCGAGTTCGGCGGCCAGGCTCCGCAGGCTGACGTCGCCGATGCCGTGGCGCGCGAAGTACTCTATGTACGGAATGGCACATGAGCGCCTTCCGATGCTTCCCGGCTGGCAGATAGCACGATTCCGGATAATCTCTTTTCGTGGTAGACACCTCCTGGTCGCCGGTGCTCGCGCTTCAGCGGGCGACGCACGCGACCCTCGACGCCCTCTCTGCCGAACTGGCCGAGCTCGGCCTCGGCGCCGCCGAGCTCAACGTCCTGGCCAACCTGGGCGACGGCCGGCCGCGGACCGTGTCCGACCTGGCCGCAGCAGTCGGCAGCCGTCCGACGACGATGACCAGCGTCCTCGACCGGTTGGAGCGGCGGGGTCACCTGATCCGCACCACGCACCCCGAGGACCGCCGGGCGGTCGTGATCACTCTGACCACGCCGGGGCGCCGGGCGGCGACGGCCGTGCGCCGAGCGGTTCGGCGCATCGAGCAACGAGCCCTCGGCGAGCTGTCACCCGCCACGTCGGACGTGCTCCGCGCGGCCCTCGACGCGTTGACGGAGGTCCGGAATGGCTGACGCCGACGCGTTCGATCAGCTGATGGCCGAGGTGACCACCGGCCGCTTCGGCCACCGCGAGCATGTCAATCTGACCTGGCTGGCGATCCGCCGCCACGGGCAAGGCGCCGCTCTGCGCCTGGTCGATGAGGGGATCAGGCGGACCGCGCGCTACGCCGGCGCGCCGCAGAAGTACCACGCGACGATCAGCCGGGCCTGGGTGGAACTGATCGGACACCACCTGGCCGAAGGTGCCCCCACCGCGTCGTTCGACTCGTTCGCCGAAGCCAATCCCGCCCTGCTCGACAAGCGCCTGCTGACCCGCTTCTACATTCCGGCCACTCTCGCTTCGGCCCGTGCTCGCATCAGTTGGGTCCCGCCCGACCGGGAACCGTTCCCCTGGTGGCCACCTGCCAGCTGACGGAAGGTCTGTTCGTGGCGACTTCGGAGGGTTAACGTGATCGACGTCCGGATTGTCACCTCACGTGGGGATTTCGCATGCTTCGGTCATGGTCGTCGCAAACCACTCGGATCGCCGGTCTCGCGGCCGGAGCCGCCCTCGTCGCCGGGGTGAGCGCAGCAGTAACCACTGCCCCGAGCGCCGGCGCCACTCCGGTGCCTCCCGTCGCCGCCTGCCACCTCGGCAACGGCGTCCAGCACGTCATCAGCCTCGTCTTCGACAACGTCCACTTCGCGCGCGACAACCCCAACGTGCCATCCGACCTCGAGCAGATGCCGCACCTGCTGAACTTCCTGCAGTCCAACGGCACGGTGCTGTCGAACACGCACACACCGCTGATCGCCCACACGGCCGACGACAGCCTGACCATCTACACCGGGCTCTACGGCGACCGGCACGGCCAGCCGTTGACGAACAGCTACAAGACCTTTAACCCGGACGGCAGCACCGACCCGGCGACCTCGTTCGCGTACTGGACGAGCCCGGTCGTGGACACCTCGGCCAGCCCGGCTCCGGGCCACGACACCACGCCGACGATGGTCTACTCGCCCACGTCACCGGCGACGCCCGGCGCCACCCGCCGGCAGACGCCGGCGCCGTGGGTCCCGTTCACCCGCGCCGGCTGCTCGGTCGGCGACTTCTCCACGGCCAACATGGTGCTGGAGAACACCAGGCAGGACCTCACCACCGTCTTCGGCCCGTCCTCACCCGAGGTCGCCCAGCTCAATGCCGACCCCGACTCGTTCAAGGACCCCGAGATCGCCGACTACATCGGCGTGGCCGTGCACTGCGCGCAGGGCGACGCGGTGTGCGCGAACGCCCAGGCGGTGAAGTACGGGCAGTCGACGCCATCCTCCACCGCGTCGCCGGACCTGCTGCCGACCGAGCCGGGCGGCTACAACGGCTACCAGGCGCTGTTCGGTGCGAAGTACGTCGCCCCTCAGCTCGGCGCTGGGATGCCGAACGTCACGCACAACGGCTACCAGGTCACCGACGCGGCCGGGAACCTCGTCGACCTGAACGGCAACGAGATCAAGGAACCGTTCAGTGGCCGGCCCGGCTTCCCCGGTTTCAGCCCCGTGGCCACCCAGTCCCTGGCCTACCTGGCGGACATGCAGGAGGCCGGCGTCCCGATCACCTACGGCTACATCTCCGACCTGCACGAACGCAAGGCGGGCACCAGCGGTTGCACGACCGCCACCGCCACCGGATCCGGCAAGCCGGTCGGACCGGGTGACGCCTGCTACGTCAACAACGCCAAGGCCTACGACCAGGCGTTCGAGAAGTTCTTCCAGCGACTGGCCGCCGACGGGATCACGCCGGCCAACACCGAGTTCGTGATCAGCGCCGAGGAGAACGACCAGTTCGCCGGCGCAAACATCGGCCGGGCCACCGAGCCGATGCCGGCCGGCTGCGACGGCGTGACGGTGCCCTGCCACTACACCGCGACGCAGATCGGCGAGCTGCAGGCGAACATCAAGGCCCTGCTGTCGACGTCGTCCAGCGCAAGCACGGCGTTCGACGTGGAGCCGCAGGGGGCGGCCATCTACGTGCACGGGCAGCCGGCCGCCGGCGATCCCACCGTGCGCGAACTGGAACGCAACACCGCAGCGATGACCGGCGCCGACCCGTACACCGGAGAGGCGAGCACCACGATCACGAAGTACCAAGCCGGTGCCCTGGAGCAACGGGTGCTGCACATGCAGAGCGCCGATCCGCTGCGGACGCCGACGTACACGCTCTTCCCCAAGCCGGACTACTTCTTCTCCAGCTCCGGCGCCAACGTCAGCATCAACAACGGCTTCGCCTGGAACCACGGCTACTACAGCCCGAACATCGACGTCACCTGGTCGTCGCTCGTCGGTCCAGGAGTTGCCGCGAAGGGGATCGACGGCCCGCTGCCCGGCCAGGGCAACCAGCCGCACGACCCGAACTCGACGAACACGGTGCCGCAGGCCAGCACGGTCGGCACGTGGGTCGAGGAGACCGACCTGCGCCCGACGTTGCTGCACCTGACCGGGCTGCAGGACGACTACCCCACGGATGGACGGGTCATCAGCCAGGCGCTGTCGGCGCCGGGCTCAGAGCTGGCCCGGCTGACCGACGTGGCCACGGCCTACCAGCAGCTCAACTCGAGCGTGGGCCAGTTCGCCACCGCCACGCTCATCGGCGACAGCGCGGCGCTCGCGTCGGGATCGAGCACCGACGACTCCGCCTACCTCTGCGAGCAGAGTGCGCTGGCCGACCTCGCCGCCCGGCGTGATCAGGTCGTCCCGGACATGAAGGCGACTCTCGCCGACGCGACGGCCGGCAGGCGCATCGGCCGCGGCGGAACGACGTCGGAGCTGGCGAGGGGGCGCGGGATTCTGGCCGCGGCCGACCGGTTCGCGCTGCTGGGAGGTTGCTAGCAAGGCCGGTCGCAGCAGTCAGCCGACGATCGCGGCGCGGGCCGAGGACGTCGCGGTGTGCTCGACGTGCCCGCGTCCGAAGAACGCGCCGAAGGTCAGTGTTGTGGTCTGCCGGCAGGTGAGGGTGATCCGCCGGCGATCGGTCGAGAGCTCAGCGCGCACGTGCACGCTGCGCCGCTCGGCGTCGCGGGACAGGTAGCTGTCGACGACGTCGCTGACGTCGGCGAACTGCAGCGAACTCGCCGCACCGATGCCGTGCTCGCGGTCGAGGTCGGCCGAGCTCGCGGCGGCGGCGGCCACCGCGCCGTCGCACATGTCCTGGAGACTCCGCTGCTGCACGAACGCCTGGCCGAGTGCGACGGAGCCGGCGACCATGATCAGCGCCAACAGGAAGAAGCCCAGGATCAGCGGGATCGTCGACCCGCGGTCGTCCATCACGTCCCGGTACCTCATCGGCCGACCTGCCGGAAGTCGTCCACGTGCACCAGGTAGATGCCCACCGTCCGGATGCCGCGGCCGGTGAGCACGGTCGGCACTGCCGGCAGCCGGACGCGGCGGGTGACGCACACGGTGAACTCGGCGCCGGGTGTGAGCCGTGGCCTGATGGCGTGATCGGTGCACTTGGCGCCCGACGCTACGAAGCGGGTGGCGGCGTCGTTGGGCAGGCCCTGATCGGCCAGGGCCAGCCGGACGGCGGCGTCGACCCGCCTGCGCGCCTGCGCGGCCGTGTCGCTCGTCGCGAACGCGCGGCCGGCGTCGCGAGCCGCCTGCGTCACGGCGAGCGTGTTGCGCTGCACCGTGGCCACCGCGGCGATCAGGTAGACGAGCGGCACCATCACGACGACGGCCAGGAACACGAACTCGACGATCGCCGAGCCGTTCTCGTCGCCGCCACGACGCCTCACCGACGGCCCTCTTTCAGCACCGAGGACCGCACGTCGATCGTCAGCGGCATCGCGAGTGGCGAGAACAGCAGCCGCACGTGTCCGGTGCAGCGCACGGTGGTGATCGGCAGACCGCTTGTGCCGTCGCGGCCCAGCGCCGCGTGGCAGTGGATCGACGACGCGTCCGCCTCGTCGAGGCCCTCGTGCACGAGGTGGTCGGCCCGCGTCGCGCCGGCGGCCACGTCGACGCTCTCGGCGGCGGCGTAGCGCGCCGCGTCGGCCGCCGACGCGGCGACGACGTTGCGGGCGTAGAAGTAGACGGCGACCTGCAGGACGCCGAACAGCAGCATGAGCAGCAGGACCGACATCATCACGAAATCCACGACCGCCGCGCCGGTGTCGTCGCGGCGCATCCGCCGCAGCATCGCTACTTCTTGCCGCTGACCGAGTCGATGATGCCCGACAGGGAGCTCTTGATCTGCGGCTCGAACACGCCCAGGATCGCGACCACGAGGATCGCCGTCATCACCGTGACCATGACCCACCCGGGCACGTCGCCGCGCTCGTCGCGCAGGCGCTCGCGAGCGATCGTCAGCCCCGCGAGGAACAAGGCGAACAGCTTCATGGGATCTCCTCACTCACCGGGCCAGGGAGGTCAATGTCAGCAACCCGGGGAACAGCGCGAACAGCACCGTCACGGGCAGGATCAGGAACACGACCGGCGCCATCATCGAGATCTCCTTGCGCCCGCCGGCCTCGAGCAGCGCGCGCTTGCCGACCTCCCGAACGTCCACGGCCTGAGCGCGCAACACCTCGGCCAGCGGCGTCCCGCGCTCGGTCGCCACGACCAGGCCCTGCAGGAACCGTGCGAAGGACTCGAGCGTCGTGCGCTCGGCGAGATCGCTGAGCGCTGTGGTGACGGGCGTGCCCGCGCGGGCCCGGCTCAGCGCCGACGAGAGGTCACGGGCCAGCTCACCGCCGGTGAGGCGGCAGACGCGTTCCAGGGCGTCGACGGGTGACTCGCCGGCCACGACCGCCAGCGCGAGCAGATCGGCCACGACGGGGAACTCCGACAGCATCGCCTGCTCGCGGCGATCGAGCTCGCGAGTCAGCCACCAGTCACGGCCGAGGCAGCCGGCCAGCAGGCCACCGAGCGCCAGCAACACGACCAGGACCACGTCCACACCGCCGCGCAGCAGGCCGCCGACGACGGTGACGACGGCTGCCAGCACCATCCCGGCGACGCCCCACATCACCTGCCCGATGCGGAACTCCTCGAGCGTCGTGCGGGCGCCGAGCCCGTTCAACCGCCGGCGGACCGAGGCCGAACCGCCGACCATCCGGTCGACCAGCGTCGCGCCTTCGGCAAGGACGGGACCGAACAACCGCCGAGCGACGGTGAACGGCGCCGACGTCGCCGAGGGCCGGGCCAAGAGCTTGGACGGCGGTGGCGTGTCGCCGAGGTAGGGCGCGAGTCGGTCGACCAGTCGGACCGGCCGCATGGTCGGCGCGGCCCGCACGGCGAGAAGAAGGCCGGCCGCGGCGAGCAGGCCCAGGCCGGCGCCGGCCAGCCACCCGCTATCCATCGACTCCGTGCCCTCCGCACCGTCCGGTCCCGCAGTTCGGATACGGACGAGCAGAGCGTAAGGGACGATACCGGGCAAAAGCCAGGGCCGGACTCTAGCTGTGGACGAATGGCTCAGCGCGGGAGGGCGCAGGTCGGCACCCGGCCGATGGCCATGAAGCTCAGCGACGACGTCGGGTGGCGCACGCCGGAAGCGAAGAAGACCTCGATGACCAGCGTGCCGTCCTTCGGGAAGGCGGCCGGATGGACGACGAAGCTGTTGTCCGGGGCGTTCAGCCCGGAATCCCACGACACGGCGGCGGCGCTGTACGGCCCCCCGGCGTAGGGCTTCGCGCATTCGGGGACGGTCGACGGTGCCTGGCCGGGCCCGTCGGTCCCGACGAGGACGCGGACGGGCGCGCCGGCGCGGTCGAGAGCCTGCTGGAGCTTCGCCGGATCGGCCAGCTGGTCCCAGTGCACGACCACTCTCAGCGATCCGTCGCTGTGGCGCTGCACCGTGTACGCATCAGCCTCGTTCCCGTGCCCACCCCACGGCCTGGGCGCGGCCAGCGCCGCCGTGACCGCTGCTGCGGCGAGCAACCCGCCGACCGCGATCCGCTTCACCGACGCCGGGCGCCGGGCGACCTGCCGCCGGGACGCCGGGTCCACGCGCGGGGTGGCAAGGATGCCGGCCAGCATCGCGTCGGCCTCGGCCGTGTAGGCGGCCGCAGGCAGGTCGCGGGCGGGGTCGGCAATCATCGGCGTGGTCATGACGGGGCTCCCAGTTCGGTCGTGTGCGGTTCGGTCGGGGGTGGGGACATCGACGCCGCGAGGCGGCGGCGGGCCCGGTGCAGGCGCACTTTGAACGCCGATTGCGTGCAGTTCATGACAGTGGCGGCGTCGGCGACGGTCAGCCCTTCCCACTGGACGAGCCGCAGCACCTCACGGTCGCGTTCGGACAGGTGCTGCAGCGCGGCCGTGACGGCGAGCCGCTCGGCGATGAGCTCGCCCATGTCGGCGCTCGGCGCGGCGGGGCGGTCGGCAAGTCGTCGGCCCAGCGCGGCATCGCATTGTTGGCGGCGGATCTCGTTGGCCACGAGGTTGCGTGCGGTCGCGTAAAGCCACGGCAGCGGGCTTTCCGGCACGTCGTCGAGTCGTCGCCAGGCGACGAGGAACGTCTCACTGACGATGTCGGGCGAGACCGTCCGACCGAGACGGCGCACCACGTAGCGGGTGACCGCGTCGTAGTGCTCTCGGAACATCGCCTCGAAGCCGGCCCGATCGTCCCTCATGACCTTTCCGTCGCTCATGACCTGTATGTGTCGCCCACGCGCGGATGGTTACACGGATTCGCGCAATTCCCGTTGTCCGCCCTCTTCCGATTCTCTCTGTGCGGAGATAGTCTGTGGACAGATAATCTCTCTATCGACGGAAGGACGCCTCATGTGGACTCACGACTATTCGCAGACGACCGAGCTCGCCCCGGAACCGCTGTGGCAGTTGCTGGCCGACGTGGGCGGTTGGGTGCGCTGGAACGGCGGAATCGAATCGCTCGTGCTGGACGGGCCGGTCGCCGTCGGCACCACTTTCCGGATGACGCCGCCCGGGGAGGACACCCTCGCCAGCACGATCGTCGACCTGCAGCCGGGCCAGGTGATCACCGACCTCACCGAGCTCGACGGGGTGGCCGTCCGCGTCGAGCACCGGCTCGACGCGCGGGCGGACGGCAGAACCGCCGTCACCTACCGCATCGAGGTCAGCGGCGCCGTCCCCGACGAGGTCGCACAGGAGATCGGCACCGCCGTGTCAGCCGACTTCCCGGACGTCATCGACAACCTGATCGCGGCCGCCGAGACGGCGTCACGCTGATGGAACAGCCGGAGGAGAGCCCCGGGTTCCTGCTGTGGCACGTCACGCTGCGCTGGCAGCGCGATGTCACCGCGGTGTTGCAGCCGCTCGGGCTGACCCACGTGCAGTTCGTGCTGCTGGCCACCGCATGGTGGCTCAACGATCACGGCGGCAAGCCCAGCCAGGTCGAGCTCGCCACTGTGGCCGGCACCGACGTGAAGATGGCTTCGCAGGTGATCCGCGCCTTGGAGCGCAAGGAGCTCATCACCCGCGAGACGTCCGCGACCGACACCCGCATCCGCCGGCTCGGCGTCACCGACGCCGGCGCCGCGTTGGCTCCGCGGGCGATCGAGGCGGTCGACCGGGCCCTGCTCGCCCGGCTGTCGCCGACGACGGGTCGCACCTTCGTCACTGCGTTGAAGCAGCTCCGATGAGCACGCACCGGACGCAGATCGAGGTCCGCACGGCCGGCGAGCCTCTTCAGGCGCTGTCGCGGAGGGCGGTGCGGGCCCGGTCCAGTACCAGCGTCAGTGCGCGGGCGGCGGCGTCGGCATCCTCGACGTCGTCCCAGATCGGGCCGGAGAGCTCGGCCGACCGGGCCAGCACCGACTTCAACATCGTCCGCCCCGCAGTAGTCGGCGCATCGCCGGCGACGAGCCCTCGCTCCTCCAGCGCCGTGACGATTTCGTCGGCGTCGTCGAACCGGGCCAGATCCGCGACCCGGGCTCGCAGCGGGTCCTCGTCGGGCTGGTCGGCCAAGCGGAGTGCGACCCACTGAGGCTCGCTGAGTCCGGTGTCGGCCAGGGCCCGGCGCAGTAGAGCTCCGAGGGTCTTTTCGGTCTGACCGACCAGTTGCGGTCCGAAGGGGATGGTCATCGCAAGCCTCCATATCGTTGGTGCTGCCAACGATAACCGAAGTTCATTGGTGTGTCCAACGACTAGGCTAGGCTGCGCATCGTGGCTGCGAATCGGATCGACCAAACCCACACCTGGCTGCTGTCGCGGGCCAACGCCCGGGCGCAAGCAATCCGCGTCGAGGCGTTTGCCGCGGCCGGCTCCAGTGGTTACCTGTCACGGCTTCTCGGCTCTCTGGCCGACGAGGGGCCGGCATCGCAGGCCGACCTCAGCCGGCGCACGGGCATCGACCCGTCCGACATCGTGGCGGCCGTCAACGAGCTGGAATCGCGCAAGTTCCTCACGCGCCGGCGCGACCCGCTCGATGCACGACGCCACGTCGTCGAACTGACCCGCGCCGGTCGAGCGGAACTGACCCGCCTCGATGCGGTGGTCGCGGACATCCAGGACCGCTTCCTGGCCCCGCTGAGTGAGACCGAACGCCGGCAGCTGAGCCGGATCCTGGCGAAGCTCACGGCTGATCCGCCCGCCCTGTCGACCACTGGGACGGCACCATCTCTGACGGCGACTTCTACGACAAAGTGAATACTGCTGCCGAACATTTCCCGACGCCGATGGTTCGGCGGCCGGAACTGGCCGGCCGCCGACCCCCCATGACCGTGCCTCGGTGCGGTCAACCCTTTACGTAGGAGAGCTTCTCCGCGACAAGCCCGTCACGGATGCGGAAGACGTCCACTCCGCGCACGTGGCCATCGGCCCACTCATAGCGCCAACGTTCGATCGCGCGGTCCCCCGACACGAACAATTCCTCGCTCACGAAACGGGCGCCCGGGGAGGACGCAAAGAGCTCCTCCCACACACTGCGGACCGCGGAATGACCTTCGAAGCGCTTCCCGTCCGGCGGCGCGGTCGACTCGAACACGCAGTCCTGCGTCATCGCGGCCATGATCTCGTCGACGTCGCGTCGGTCGAACGCCGCACCGAAGCGGGTCACGGCATGCGCCACCGACGTCTCCGTCGTGGTCACTTCGCATACCCGCTCGCGCCGAACCAGTCGACGACGACGACTTCCTCGTCGCCGACCACCCAGGCGTCGTGCCCGGACGGCAGTGACGTGATGTCGCCGGCCTTCGCGTCGAACTCAGTGCCATCGGCCATCTGCAGATGCAGCGTCCCGGAGATGTGGTACTGGAAGTGTGGGGCCTCGCACAGGTCCGTGCCCGCGATCGCCTTGACGTCGGTCGACCAGCGCCATCCCGGGCGCAGTACGAGGCGACCGATCTCCGCGCCGCCAACGTGCACCAGGTCGATGTGACCGTTGTCGAAGGTGCGGGTCTCGTCGGGCGAGTTGAACGTGACGTGCTGGGTCTGCTGGAGTGAGGTCATCGGACTGATCCCTTCGTTGGTGGCTGTGCGGCGAGACGTTAGGAACCCGCGCTTGCGGTTCCCTAGCGGTCCGAGCGGGGGCGTCACGACGTCCCGGGTCGAGCGCGATCGCCAGGAGGACGCGCGTCATGCGTCGTCGGGCGCGATGATGGGGCCGTGGCGGTGGGCCCGATGTTGGAGATGCGCCTGTTCGGGCGCTTTGCCGTCGTCCGCGACGGCCGCGAGGTGCCCGCCGCGGAGTTCGGGGGCCGAAAGGTACGCACGCTGCTACGCATCCTGGCCACCCGTCGCGGCACGTTCGTCTCCCACGATTCGCTGACCGAGCTGTTGTGGGGCGATCGGCCGCCGGCCGATCCGGCGGCGAACGTCCAGGTGCTCGTGAACCGGGCCCGCCGCGCGCTGGACGACTCGGCGCTCGTGCTCACCGGTCCGGGTGGCTACGCAATGGCGAGCGGTGACCGTTGGGCGGTGGACACGGAGCGATTCCTCGACGCGGTCGGTGCGGCCCGCGCCGTGGAAGGGAGCGCGGCGCTCGATCGATACGCCAGAGCGCTCGATCTGTGGCGTGGCGAGCCGTTGGCGGAGGACGCCTACAACGACTGGGCGGACGACTACCGCCGTCAATTGCACGCCGCGCGCCAGGCCGCGCTGGAAGAAGCCGCGCAGCTTGCGCTGGCGCACGGCGAACTCGGCCTGGCCACCGAATTCGCCGGCGCAGCCGCGGCGGCAGAACCGCTGCGGGAGCCGGCGGTACTGCCTCTGATTCGTGCGCTCGCAGCGGTTGGTGACGCAGCCGGCGCCCTCACCCGATACGACCAGTTCCGTCGCACCCTGTCCGACGAGCTCGGGATCGATCCCTCCGACGAGGCGAAGCAGCTGCACGCGCAGTTGCTTCGCGGCGGCGGATCGTCGGTTGCGGCCGGCAGTGTGCAGCGCGCCCAGACGGATTTGTCGCGCCTGCGCTTCGTCGGCCGTGATGTAGAACTGCGTGCGCTCGAGGCCGCGCTGGCCCAGACGAACCTCGCCTTCCTCATCGGCGCCTCGGGCGCGGGCAAGTCGCGGCTGCTGGAGGTGCTGGCAAGCCGTCGGCCACTCGTGCAGGTTCGGGCGTATCCGGCCGAGCAGGACGAACCCTGGAGCCTTGCCCGCGCACTGATCCGGGAGATCGTGGCCGGCGACACCGAGGCCACCGCCGACCTGCCGGCGTCCATCCGTGGAGCCATCGGCTGGCTGGTCCCCGACATCGACACGGTTCAGCGCGGCCGCCACCCTGACCCCGAAAGCCGCAAGGCGCTGCTTGTCGAAGGTGCGCTTCGACTCGTGGCTGGGGCCGCGCCCGCTCTGGTGATCGATGACCTGCAGTGGGCCGATGCAGCGAGCCTCGCTCTCCTCGACGCCGTGTTGGCACGACGTCAGGACATCGGGGTCGTGTTGGCGTTCCGCCCCCTCGAGGCACAGGTGCGCGAGGAACTGGTGGCGTTCCTCGACCGTCTCGCTCCACGCGCGGTCGAGATCGGGCTCCGGCCGCTGTCGCCCGCCGACCTTGCCGAGTTGGCGGGTGACGACGAACTCGTCCATGCCCTGAGCGAAGCGACGGACGGTACGCCTCTCGCGGTGGTCGAGGTTCTGCGTTCGCTCGCCCGGCGAGGCGCGGTCACGAATGCCGCAGATGGGCGGTGGCGGCCCTCGGCGCCTGACGCCGCGGCGGTAGCGAAGACGCTGGCGGCGGAGGGGCAGCGCCGGGCGATCGCGACCCGCGTCGCGACCCAGCCGGGTCCCGTCCAGGAGATCCTGATTCTGTTGTCGCTGCTGGCCCGAGAGGCGCCGGCGGGGCTCCTCGCGACGGTGGTGGCGCGGGACCAGAGCGCAGTGCTCGCTGACCTGGACCTGCTGGACCGTGCCGGCCTGGCGCGTCTCGGCGAGCGTGGGTGGGCGCCCGCGCACGACATGATCGGCGAGGTCGTCGCCGCGCGCCTCACCGATGCTGCGCGAATGCGCCTGCACGCCCGCTTGGCCGATGCGCTCGAGCGGGCCAATGCGGATTACGGCGAGCGCGCGCGCCACTGGCTGGGGGCCCGCGACGCCCAGCGAGCCGCGCGGGCCTATGAGGCCGCGGCGCGGGATGCCCTCGATGCCTTCGCCGACGCCGAAGCAATCGCGATGGCCGACGCAGGTCTGGCGGCGGCCGGCTCCCGGGAGCTCGAGGCCGCCCTTCACGAAGCGCGCGCCGAGGCGCGCGCTCGTCGCGGCGACATCGGCGGGGCCCGCGCCGATCTGCGGGCCGCGTTGCAGGTTCACCGGAACGGGGCAGTGCGGGCACGTCTGCTGTCCCGGTTGGCGACGCTGGCGTCCGGCGCCGACGATCTCGTGCGCGCCGCCGAGCTGGCCGAGCTGGCTCTGCTCGAGGCCGGGCCGGACGAGGCCGCCCGGGCGCGGGCGCTCGAGATCGCGGCGGTGCTGGACATGAACCTCGACCGCGCCACGCGGGCCGAGCAGCGTTCCGACGAGGCGTTGCAGCTGTATCAGCGCCTGGGCGACTCCCAAGGAACCGCGCGGGTGCTCGATGCGCGCGCGATGGCGACCTTCCTCGACGGCCGAATCGGCAGAGGAACGGAGCTGCTGCGACGGGTAGCAGACCTGTTCGAGGACTCGGGCGATCTAGTGCACGTCATGACGCCGCGCTCTACAGCAGGCCACGGCTTGGTCTTCGCCGACGACGCGGGGACCGGCTTGCTCTTGACCAACCAAGCGCTGGAACTCGCGCGCACGCTCGGCCATCCGGAGGGTCAGACGTATGCCCTGTGGCACAGCGCCGAGGCGCTGGCCGCACTCGGCCGGGTCGACGAGGGGTTGGCCGCTGGCACGGAGGCGCTCGCGATCGCCCGCGACCTGGAACACCGCGGCTGGACGGCGACGGCGTGGCGTGCAGTCGGCGTTGCGCACCACACCGCCGGCGATCTTGACGCCGCTCTGGAGGCCTTCGAGCAGTCGCGTGCGGTGTCCGAGCATCTGAACCTGTTTGCCAGTTGGGCCGCTTCCCGGTGCGCGCTGGTGCTCGTCGCGCTCGGCCGGCTCGAAGAAGCTCGACCCCACGTGGCCCGCGGCCTGGCGGAGGGGCCGCCGCTCGCCCACTACGAGGCGCGGCTGGCGGAAGTGGAGCTGGCGGCGGCGAGCGCGGACACCGCGACAACGTCCCTGGCGCGAGAGGCGCTGCGCCTCGCCGACGCCGCCGGCATGCGTGCCGGCCGGCAACGGCTCGTGAACCTGGTCGGGGAAGGGCAGTAGATACCGCAAGGTTCCTGCAAGCCGGGCGACCGATACTCGCCAGATGACCGCGGTCGACGACTTCCTGAAGGCGATCGAGAAGGCCGCCATCGACTCGTGTGACGCCTGGTCCGCCGACTGTGTCATGGACGCCACGGTGCCGAACTGGCGCTTCCGCAGCGTGGGCGCCGACGCGATAAGAAGCGTCTACGGGGAATGGTTCGCCTATCCCAGCGTCCTGGTCGACCTTCGCCGGTGGATCGTCCCGGACGGCGAGATCATCGAGTACGTGCACAGGTTCAGGGGTGAGGAAGGGCCTCTCGAGGCCCACCACCTGCACGTACTGCAGTTGAAGGGCGCTCGGATCGTTGCCGACACCGTGTTCTGCGGCGGTCAGTGGTCGGCCGCCCAGCTCGCCGAGATGAGACGGTGACGTCGTGAGCGCGGATCTCGCTTACGTGCCCCAGCAGGTCGTGACGTCCGTTGAGGAAGTCGACGCCATCCTGGGCGAACAGTTCGAGAGCCAGGTCAACAAGGTGATCGATCACATCGACGATCACTGCCGGGTGTGGATCGAGCGCAGCCCGTTCGTGGTCGTCGCGTCCGCGTCCGCGTCCGGCGCCATGGATGTCTCACCAAAGGGCGATCCGCCAGGTTTCGTTCGTGTACTAGATCCGAAGACGCTGGCCATCCCTGATCGTCCTGGCAACCACCGGATTGACACCTTCCGGAACGTGCTGGACAACCCGCAGATCGGCCTGATGTTCGTCGTACCGAATCCCCGCGAGGTCGTGCGCGTCTCCGGCACCGCGGTGGTGGTCGAGTACGCAGCGCTGCTCGAGTCGATGCCGGTCGGAGGCAGGGTGCCTTCCTTGGCGATCGTGGTTCACGTACAGGAAGCGATGTTCCACTGCGGCAAGTCGATGATGCGGCGAGTGACCGCCGGCGGGCGCGCACGACCGGTCACCGCAGGACGCGACGCTCTTCCGGGAGCCGGCCGATGCGCAGCATGAGCCGGTAGGCAACGACGCAGACGCCGCCACCGATCGCCAGCAGCAGGCTGCCCCCAGGTGAGTCATAGGCCTGCAACGTCTCCGACTGCGTCCCCAGCAGGAGCAGCACCGCCCACGGAGCGGCGACGGCGAGGCGGGCGGCGTTGATCACCCAATCCTGCCGCGTCTCGAGTTCAGCCCGGGTCCGGGCGTCGGCGCGCAGCAACTCCGACAACGTGCGCAGGACCGTCCCGAGATCGCTGCCGCCGACCTCTCGGGCGACGCGCATCGTCTCGCAGACCCGGTCGCCCACCGGATCGGCAAGATCGTCCTTCAACGCGTCGAGACACTTGCCGAATCGGCCGGACGCGCGGTAGGCCGAAGCGAAGCGCGCGAACGGCGGCCGGAGCTCGGCCGGTCCCCGCACGGCCAGGGCCGAGAGCCCCTCGGGCAGCGACATCCCGGCCCGGACGGCGGACGCGAGGTTGTCGACCGCCTCCGGCCACAACTCGCGCAGCGCACCCTGGCGCCGTCGCCGCAGCCGCCGGACGACGATGACCGGCAGCCAGAAAGCGAACACGGCGAAGGCCGCGGCGACCGTTGCCGTCCTGGTCAGCGCGACCACGAGGACGAACGCGATCGCCGCGCAGAGCACCTGCGCTCCAGCGAGCTGCGCCGGACCGACGCCGTCGATGCCGGCCTGGCGGAGCAGATCGCGGCGGCGGTCCGTCCACGTCGGCCCGGTGTCGCGGCGCTGCGGCGCCCGCGGACCGCTACGCCAGATGAGCAGCAGCCCGAGACCGGCGATGAGGCCGAGCAGCGCGCCCACGTCAGCGCTCCCCCGCCGCCTGCAGCCGGTCGGTTCGGTGACCGAGCGTGTGGATCAGGTCGATCCCGGCCGCCTCGTAGCGCTCCGGATGCGGCGGGTAGCCCTCGGCCCGTTCGAGGCGCCCGCGGCGGGAGGTGAACAGGTCGGTCGTCTCGATGACGTCACCCTCGACCCGGCCGGCCACGCCGACGATCTCGCGGACCCGGCGCGCGCCGGACGCATCCAGACCCAGATGGACGACCAGGTCGACACTGGCCGCCACCGTCGGCACCACGAAGGAGGCCGACACGTTCTCGCCGGCCAGCAGCGGCAGAGTGCACATCTTGACCAGCGCCTCGCGCGCGGAGTTCGCGTGCAGCGTGCACATCCCTGGCAGTCCGCTGTTGAGCGCGATCAACAGGTCGAGGCACTCCTCCTGCCGAACCTCCCCCACGATCAGCCGGGACGGGCGCATCCGCAGCGCCTCTTTGACCAGGCGCCGCAGCGGGATCTCGCCGGTGCCCTCGAGGTTGGCCTGCCGGGTCTGCATAGCGACGACGTCGGGCGCCCGCAGCGAGAGCTCGAAGACCTCCTCGACGGTGACCACCCGCTCGCGCGCCGGAATCGCGCCGCACAGCGCGTTGAGCAGCGTCGTCTTCCCGGCCTGTGTCCCGCCCCCAACCAACACGTTGAGGCCGGCGACGACCGAGGCCTCGAGGAAGCGGGCGGCCTGCTCCGTCAGCGTCCCGACGGAGACGAGCTCGTCGAGGGACCGCAGCCCGATCGCGAACTTGCGGATGTTCACCGCCATGTGCCGACGGGTGATGTTCGGGATGACCACATGCAACCGCGATCCGTCGGGCAGCATCGCGTCGACGAACGGGGTCGACAGATCGATGCGCCGCCCGGTCGGGCGCAGCATGCGCTCCACCAGGTCGGCCACCTGCTCGGCCGTCAGGATGATCGTCGTCAGCTCCGAGCGGCCGTGCCGGGCGAGGAACACCCGGCCGGGCTCGTTGATCCAGATCTCCTCGACCGAGGGATCGTCGAGCAGCGGCTGCAACGGCCCGAACCCCGCGACCGCGTCGAGGACCGTACGGGTCGTCGCGGCGGCGTCACCGAGCGGCGGCAGCGTGGCAGTGATCGACCGGTCGCGGTACTCCGCGACGACCTCGTCGACCAGCCGGGCCACGACGGCCGGCTCCGCGATCGGGTCAATGCCCCGGCGCCGCACCAGCTCGCGCACCTCGGCCTCGAGGATCGCCTGGGCCGAGGACGTCACGCCCCCGAGCGTAAGCGGCAAATCGGACGAAAGCTACCGTCCGCTACGCCTGTGGACGCCCCGGATTCGCGCCGACCAGAGCAACCACCCCCCGCCCCGAATCTGGTCATCTGCTCTGGTCGGTGGCTCCGAGCCCCGCCCAGCCCCGGATCAGCCGCGCCGAGCGAGATAGAACATCGGGGCGGCCTTGCGCAGCGGCTTCGGCATACCGTCGGTCGGGGCCGGTTCGGCGTCGACGACGCGCCAGCCGGCGAAAGCGGATTCAATGGCGGAATCGTCGGCGCCCCTGGGCAGCGGCCCGCGGCCCCCACCCGGGCGGAAGGCCAGCATGATCATCCAAGCGTCGTCCGCGGACACGGCCGAGGCCGACCGGCCCATGCGCGCCCGCTGTTCGTCGGACAGACCGTGGAAGCACCCGATGTCGAGCAGCAGTCGGTGGCCGGTTCCGACCTGCGCCGGATCGAGGTTCGTCACGTCACCGCGGACGACGGCCGCGTCCACCCCGCTCTCTGCGATCCGCGTTTGCGCGGAGCGGACCGCCTTGCCGATCGCGTCCACGCCGGTGACCTGCCAACCGCGGCGGGCGAGCGCCACGGTGTGCAGACCCGAGCCACAGCCGAGGTCGAGCGCGCGGTCGGGGCCGCCGAGTTCGTGCTCGACGCGGACGATCAACTTGTCGAGCGCGTCGCCGCCCGCCTCACCCGCCCGTTCCCACGGCGTGATCCCGAGTGCGTAGGCGATGGCGTATCCGGTGCTCATGACGGTCTCCGATCTCGTGGTGTCGGAGAGAACGTACGAGCGCGCGGCAATACCCCGCGTCGGCAGAACTATGCAGTTCTGTGTGCAGATGGCAGCGCCGGCTGACTGGCGCGCGTGGCGTGCGGTCTGGACGATGGCTGCGTGTCGTTCGACGAGGCCCGCGAGTCGGCCCGGCGGGCCTACGCCCAGCGGGCCTGGGCGGTCGCCCGCGACTCCTTCGCCGAGGCCGACAGCTGGGGCGAAGCCGACCCCGGCTCCGCGCCCACCCTCGAGGCGAGCGATCTCGAGGCGTGGGGGTTGGCCGCGTTTCTCACCGGCGCGGACGCCGAATCCGACGCGATCCGCGAACGTGCGCACTTCGCCTACCTCCGCGACGGGAACGTCGACGGCGCGGCGCGCACGGCGTTCTCGCTCGGCCTGGCCCTGACGCTGCGCGGTGAGGCCGCCCGCGGCGGCGGCTGGTTCGGGCGGATGACGAGCGTCGTGGCCGACGCGGGCATCACCGACTCGGTGTGGGACGGCTACGACGTGCTCAACCTCGGGATGCGGACCATGTTCGGCGGCGCGCACGCCGAGGCGATGGCGCTGCTCGAGCAGGCCATCACCATCGCCGACTGGTTCGGCGATCTCGAACTGCGCCTGCTCGCCGGCAATGGGCACGGGCAGGCCCGCGTGAGCGCGGGCGATCTCCCCGGCGGCCTGGCCGAGTTGGACGAAGTGATGGTCCTGGCCACATCGGCCGACGTGTCACCGTCGGTCGTCGGGCTCGTCGGCTGTGCGGTGATCGCCGCCTGCCAGGAGTGCCTGGATCTGCGCCGCAGCTTGGAATGGACCCAGGCGCTCACCCGGTGGTGCGCCGGACAACCGGGCCTCGTGCCGTATCGAGGACAGTGCACCGTCCATCGCGCGGAACTGCTGCAGCTGCGCGGCGACTGGGACGGCGCCGGCGCGGAGATCCACGACCTGCTCGCGCGCTTCGGCGAGGACACCGATCAGGCCCGAGGTATGGCGCACTACCAGTGCGGCGAGCTGTACCGGGCGCAGGGCGACCACGACCTCGCCGAACAGCAATACCGCGAGGCGCTGCGGCACGGACGCGATCCGCAACCCGGCCTGGCGCTGCTCCGCCTCGCCCAAGGCCGGGCCGACACCGCACTCGCCGCGCTGCGCCGCGCACTCGACGAGACGCACCGGGCGGCCACCCGCATCCAGTTGCTCGGCGCCGGAGTTGTGGCCGGCGTGGCCGCGGCCGACCTCGCGTTCGCCCGCACCTGCGAGGACGAGCTCGGCCAGATCGCCGTGGGTGTCCACTCGCCGTTCCTGACCGCGCACGCCGCGCTGTCGCGTGGGTGGCTGGCGCTGGCCGAGGGGCGTCCGCAACAGGCGATCGACGCGCTGCGGGACTCGCTGGCCGGCTGGGTCGCGATCGACGCACCGTACGAGGGAGCGCGCTGCCGCATCCTCATCGCGCAGGCGTGCCGCTTGCTCGGCGACGGTGAGACCGCCGACCTCGAACTGTCCGTCGCCGGCGCCATTTTAGCGACGCTGTGCCGACCCGAAGAAGTGACCCGGCTGCTGTCCGCGACGGTATCGGGGGCACCGGGCGGCGCCACCGTCCCCGACGACCTGACGCCCCGAGAGCTCGAGGTCCTTCGGCTCGCCGCGACGGGCGCGACCAACAAGCAGATCGCCGAGACGCTGTTCCTGTCGGAGAAGACCGTCGCGCGGCACCTCGCCAACATCTTTACCAAGATCGGGGTGTCGTCGCGGGCGGCGGCCACCGCGTACGCATACGAGCGCCGTCTCACCTGAGCACCCGGCGAAGTTACACAGCGATCTGCACAGTTCTGCCGACGCCGGTCGGGCGGTGTCGTTCCTACCGTCTGCCCCACTCACAACGAGGAGGCAGACATGCAGATCGCAATCGCCGGCGCCGGGCCCGTCGGGCTCTTCACGGCTTTGACGCTGGCCCGGCGCGGTCACACCGTGTGCGTCGTCGACCGCGACCCCGGTCCGGCCGCGGACGGATCGTGGTCGCGCGCCGGGGTGATGCAGTTCCTCCACCCGCACGGCTTCCGCCCTCAGGTGAGATGGGCGTTGCAATCTGCACTCCCTGAGGTCTACGACGATCTGCTGGCCGCCGGCGCCGAAGTCCGGCAGCGACCGGGCGCGCCTGAAGAGTCCGCCGGGATTTACTGCCGACGGTCGGTTGTCGAGCGGACGCTGCGCCGAGCCGCCCGGCGGCAACGCGGGCTGCGGTGGATCACCGGACACGTCGACCGCGTCCTCGTCAGCGGGGGGAAGGCGCGCGGGCTGCAGGTCGACGGTGCCGAGCTGGAGGCCGAGCTCGTGATCGTGGCGACCGGGCGGTCCACCCGTCTCGCCGACGAATTGCGCGGACCGGTCGAGGGCGGCTCGTGCGGGTTCTCCTACCTTTCCCGGATGTACCGCGCCCGGGCAGGCGGACCGGGCTGCGACCTGCGCGCGCCTTCACTGGCCGTCGGGCCGGACTACTACTCCCTCGTCATGCCGCAGGACAGCGGCACCCATTCGCTGTTGCTGTGCTTCCCGACGTCAGCGAGGGACACCGCGTTGCTGCGCACCGAAACCGGATTCGACCGCGCCGCCGCGGCCGTCCCGAACCTGGCCCCGTGGGCCGACCCCGACCGGTTCGAACCCATCACCGGTCCGCTGGTCGGCGGAAACCTGACGAACACCTATCGGTTGCAGGGACCCGCACTCGGCCTGCCGCCGGCCCGCGGCCTGCTCTTCGTGGGGGACGCGGTGGCGACGTTGAATCCGGTGGCCGGGCGCTACCTGAGCCTGGCGCTGCCGCACGTGCAGCACCTGCTCGCCGTGCTCGATGACCCCACGAAGGATCTCTTCGACGCGTCGCTCGCGCTCGATCTCTGGGCCGAGGAGAACATCCGGCCCTGGTACCTCGACCACGTCCGCTCGGACCGCACGATGCTGCACCGCTTCGCCGGCGGACGACTGGACCTGACCGAACCGATACCGTCCGACGTCATCTGCGCGGCTGCGGCGCTCGACCCGTCCATCGCGCCTCTCGCCGGGCAGTACTTCGGCATGACCGCGGGACCCGACGTCCTCGATCCGGCACAGGGCCGCGTCCGGGCGCTCCTCCGGCAAGGCTGGCAGCCGCCCACGGTGGGTCCCGCCCTCGTCGACCTCGCGGCGTTGCCCGTTGCCTGACCTCACGAGCGCCGGTGCACCCAGCACCGGCCCGTGGTGCCCCGCGCGACGGTGGTGCACCCGCGGGCAGCGCAGACGGGCACGCAGGCCGATGAACAGAACCACTCGGGTGGCCGCGCGCGGTCGGGCACCTTGATCGGCTGGCCACACCCCCGACAACGCACGACCTTCATTCCATGATTAGAACACATGAACGATACGGCGTCTCGGCTGACCATCACGCGGGAACTTCGCCGCCGGGCCGGAGGTTATGAGGGGTAGGAGGCCGCCATGTCGTCAGTAGCCAAGGTCCTGCTCGTCCTGCTCGCCCTCTGGGTGTTCATCGGCATTCTGGGCCTGATCATCAAGGGTCTGTTCTGGCTGTTCGTGCTGGGCTGCATCGCGTTCGGCGTCACGGCGCTCGCCGGGGGTGCGCGGCGGCGCGGCATTCTCGGCCGCCGCTGACAGCCCGCCCCCCAGTCGCGCGCGCTCAGCCGACGGCGTCGAGGTCGGAGTCGGATCGGTCCTCGGCGGTGTGCGCCGTGCCATGCGGG
The DNA here is from genome assembly GCF_046262535.1 of Jatrophihabitans sp. Taxonomy (GTDB): domain Bacteria; phylum Actinomycetota; class Actinomycetes; order Mycobacteriales; family Jatrophihabitantaceae; genus Jatrophihabitans. The sequence continues at coordinate 33,235 of NZ_JBHEMO010000043.1, forward strand.
AGGTCGCCCTCGTAGACGACCTCTTCGGCGACGTCACGCAGCTTCCGGTTGGACAGCTGACTCGCCCGCGCGAGCAGGTTGAAGGCGTGATCCTCGGACAGTCCGTGCCGGCTCATGAGGATCCCGATCGAGACCCCGATGCGGCGATTCGTCTGCAGCGCTGTCTCGAGATGTTCGATGCGGCGGCGGGCCTCGTTCAGGGCGGCCGACCGGTCACTGAATCCGGAGCCATCCTCGCGCGGAGGGTCAACACGCGCGGTCATTCCCGCCTCACCTCCTCACTCTGGTTGCTCGGCATTCGTTGTACCCGCCGGGCAGGCGTTTGTGCAGCTGTTGAACAACTTTTGCGCAAAATTAATGGGTGGTGCCGATCACGGCCCGAACGGGGCGACGTCGAGCACGGTGATCACCGGCTCGCCGGTCGCGTCACTCGCGTCGAGGTCCACCTCGGCGCTGATGCCCCAGTCGTGGTCGGACTGGGGATCGTCGAACACCTGGCGGACGCGCCACGTCCGGGCGCCGGGCGCGCCGGTGTCCAGGTGCACCAGTGCGGCGCTGCGGGCGTCCCCGCCGGTGTCCAGGCGGTCGTACTCGGCGAAGTACCGGTCCAGCGCCGCGCGCCACTCGTCGGTGCCCCAGCCGGCGTCGCCGTCGAGTTCACCCAGGTCGGCGACCCGGCGCAGGGCGGCGAGTTCGACCCGCCGGAAGAGCGCATTGCGGATCAGGATCGTGAAGGCCCGCGTGTTCGCCGAGAGCGTGTCGGGCGTCGTCGGACGCGCCTCGCCCGGCCCGGCCGGAACCATCCCGGAGGTCAGCTGCTCCCACTCGTCGAGCAGGCTGGAATCGACCTGGCGCACGAGCGTCCCCAGCCATTCGACGATGTCGGCCACCGCCTCCGTGCGCGCGGCGTCCGGCACTCCCGAACGCAGGGCGCGGTAGGCGTCGGTCAGGTAGCGCAGCACCAGGCCCTCGCTGCGCGTCAGCCCGTAGAAGGAGACGTATTCGGTGAAGGTCATCGCGCGTTCCCACATGTCCCGCACCACGGACTTCGATGACAGCTGGTCCTCGGCCAGCCACGGATGGGTCTGGCGGTAGATCGCGAACGCGCCGGACAGCAGTTCGTCCAACGGCTTGGGATAGGTCACCTCGGTGAGCAACTCCATCCGCTCCTCGTACTCGATCCCCTCCGCCTTCATCGCCGCGACCGCCTCGCCGCGGACCATGTTCTGCTGGGCGGCCAGCACCTGACGCGGATCCTCCAGCGTCGACTCGAGGACGGACACCACGTCCAGTGCGTAGGTGTCCGACTCCGGATCGAGCAGGTCGAGGGCGGCGAGCGCGAACGTCGACAGCGGCTGGTTGAGCGCGAAGTTGACCGGCAACTCCGCGACCAGCCGCACGGTGCGGCCCAACTCGTCCGGTGGGTCGACGCGTTCGACGACACCGGCCGCCAGCAAGGAGCGATACGACTGGATCGCCGCGCGGACGTGCCGCCTCCGGGCGGCCGGGTCCGGCGTCGCCGCGAAGATCAGCTCACGCATGGACGTGAATGCGTTTCCCGGCCGGGCGATCACGTTCAGCACCATCGCCGGCGTGACCTGGAAGTGCGAGGTCAACTGCTCGGGCGCCGCAGTCTGCAGCCGTTCGTGGGTGTTGCGTCCCCACGAGACGAAGCCCTCCGGCGCCTTTTTGCGAACGACGCGGCGGCGCTTCTTCACGTCGTCGCCGGCCTTGGCCAGCAGTCGCTCGTTCTCGACCTCGTGCTCCGGCGCCTGGACGACGACCGTCCCGGCGGTGTCGAAGCCGGCGCGGCCGGCCCGTCCGGCGATCTGCAGGAACTCGCGCACCTGCAACTGCCGGGTGCGCTGACCGTCGTACTTCGACAGGGCGGCGAAGACGACCGTGCGGATCGGGACGTTGATCCCGACGCCGAGCGTGTCCGTGCCGCAGATGACCTTGAGCAAGCCGGCCTGGGCAAGCTGCTCGACGAGGCGACGGTACTTGGGCAGCATGCCGGCGTGGTGCACGCCGATGCCGTGCCGGACGAGCCGCGACAGCACGCGCCCGAAGCCGGCGGTGAACCGGAAGTCGCCGATCGCCTCGGCGATGAGGTCGCGCTCCGCGCGGGTCGCGACGTTGATGCTGGTCAGTGACTGCGCGTGTTCCAGCGCGGCGGCCTGCGTGAAGTGGACGACGTAGATGGGCGCCTGGCCGCCGGCGAGCAGGTCGCTGATCGTCTCGTGCAGTGGAGTGGTGGCGTAGTAGTGGTGCAGCGGGACCGGGCGTTCGACGTCGGTGCCGATGACGTGCGTGGGTCGGCCGGTGCGTTGGGCGAGCTCGGCCGCGAGTTCGGTGACGGTGCCCAGGGTGGCCGACATGAGCAGGAACTGCGCCCCGGTGAGCTCGATCAGCGGCACCTGCCACGCCCAGCCGCGGTCGGGATCGGCGTAGTAGTGGAACTCGTCCATGATCACGACCCCGAGGTCGCCCGCAGCCCCACTGCGCAGCGCGACGTTGGCCAGGATCTCCGCCGTGCAGCAGAGGATCGGCGCGTCGGCGTTCACCGCCGCGTCGCCGGTCATCATGCCGACGCTGGCCGAGCCGAACACGGCGCACAGTGCGAAGAACTTCTCGCTGACCAGGGCCTTGATCGGCGCGGTGTACACCGAGCGGACGCCGCCGGCCAGCGCGAAGTAGTGCGCGCCGACCGCCACCAGTGACTTGCCGGAGCCGGTCGGCGTGGTCAGGACGACGTTGCTGCCGGTGACCAGCTCGAGCAGCGCCTCGTCCTGCGCCGGGTAGAGCTCGATCCCCTGCTCGGCGACCCACTCGGTGAATCCGAGGTACAGCGCGTCCGGGTCGGCCGCGGTACCGAGCGGTGGAAAAAGAGTCATGTCGCGGCCCAGCGTGCCATTAGCCTCGGCCGCGTGCCCGAACCCCGCGTGTTGTGCGACGGCCTCACCTTCGGCGAGTCCGCTCGCTGGCACGACGGGCGGCTCTGGTTTGCCGACTGGGGAACGGGCGAGATCGTCGCCGTTGACCTCGACGGACGGCGCGAGGTGATGCACCGGGTGGCCGGCTTCCCGTTCTCCATCGACTGGCTGCCCGACGGACGTCTGCTCGTCGTCTCCAGCCGGCTCGACCGCGATGAGGGCGGTGGATCGCTCGTGCCGCACGCGGACGTCGCCGCGCTCGCACCGGGGTGGAATGAGATCGTCGTCGACGGTCGCGGCAACACCTACATCAACCAAGCCGGCTTCGACCTGATGAGCGGCGCACCACCCACGAGCGGCACCGTTGCCCTCGTGAGCCCGGAAGGCACCGTGCGCGAGGTCGCCGACGACGTGTGGTTCCCCAACGGCATGGCGGTGACGGCCGACGGCACGACGCTTATCGTCGCCGAGTCGTACCGCAACCGGCTGACCGCGTTCGCCATCGCAGACGACGGCAGGCTGAGGGACAGACGGGTGTGGGCCGAACTCGGCACCGACGTGCCCGACGGGATCTGCGTCGATGCCGAGGGCGCGGTCTGGTACGCCGACGTTCCCAACCGGCACTGCGTCCGCGTGCGCGAGGGCGGCCAGGTGCTACAGACGATCGAACTCGACCGCGGCTGCTTCTCGTGTGCACTCGGCGGCCCGGACGGCCGCACGCTGTTCATTGTGGCGACAGAGTGGCGCGGCCCGCAGGCGATGTTCGAGGGGAAGCCCACCGGGCGGGTGGTGACCGTGGACGTCGCCGTGCCCCACGCCGGGCATCCGTAGCGGGTTTCAGCCCTCGGCCGGGTCCTGCGTGTGCTCGCGCGGGACCGCATCGCCGTCGTCCTTGTCGGGGTCGGGCCCCTCGGCCGGGTCCTGCGAATGCTGGCGGATGTCGTCGTCGGACGGTTCGGTTCCCTCGGGCGTGGTTTCGCTCATGCCGACGTCCTACCCAACTC
>NZ_JBHEMO010000044.1:0-6604 GCF_046262535.1 Jatrophihabitans sp.
TCGACGGGCAGCTCGAGCGCATCGTTGTCGAGGTCGCTGGCCGGCAACGCCGTACCAGTGCGGGCGACGATCTCATCCAGCAACTGCTCGAGCCGGTCGGCCAGGATCACGACCTGCTGCTTCTCCAGGGCGACCGAGACGATGCGGTTCCCGTCGACCGCCTGCAGGTAGAACGCCCGCTCGCCGGGCGTGCCGACAGTGCCGGCAATGAACCGGCTCGGGCGTTCGAAGAGGAAAAGCTGCCGCATGATGCTTTCGAGCCTAGTCAATCTGCGACCGGCTCAAACGCTGCCTGCGCCTGCGCCACCGCCAACGGTGGCGTCGTTGCCGGAAGATCGGCGCCGCCGGCGTTTCGGGGGCACGAATGCGCTCAGATCGCCGCCCACGTCGTTGACCCGGATCACGTACGGGCGGGTCGGTGTGTAGCGGATCACCGACACCGAGCACGGATCGGGAACGATGCGCTGGTACTGGTCGAGGTGCAGCCCGAGCGCATCGGCCACGACCGCCTTGATGATGTCGCCGTGCGTGCAAGCGACCCAGACGGCGTCCTGGCCGAGCCGCGCGTCCCAGTCGCGCACCGCGGCGACCGCCCGGCTCGCCATCTCGGCCAGACCTTCGCCACCAGGGAAGCGGACGGCCGACGGCTGGCTCTGCACGACCTTCCAGAGGGGGTCCTTGGCCAGGTCCTTGATCGCCTTGCCCGTCCAGTCGCCGTAGCCGCACTCGATCAGCCGCTCGTCGACCTGCCAGTCCGGTTCGGCCCGTTGCGCCGCCTGGATGGCTTCGGCGGTCTCGACGCAGCGCTCCAACGGGCTGGTGACGATCGCGGCCAGCGGCAGGACGGCGATCCGCTCGGCCACCGCGGCGGCCTGCTTCTCGCCGCGCTCGTCGAGATGGACGCCCGGGGTGCGGCCGGCCAGGGCCGGACCGGTCATCTTCGTCAGGCCGTGCCGGACCAGGAGCAGAGTCGACACCCGAGCGCTACTTGGTCGCGTGCAGGACGCCGGTGGACAGCAGGACGATCAGCAGCACGCCCAGCGCGACGCGGTAGTAGATGAAGACGAAGGTGCCGTGTTTGGTCAGCCACCGGAGCAGCCAGTGGATCGAGGCCAGACCGACCACGAAGGCGAAGACCACGGCGACCCCGATCAGGCCGGCGCCCGGCGAGCCGTCGGTGTTCTTCTTGACCGCCTCGTATCCGCCGGACAGGACGACGGCCGGGATCGAGAGCAGGAAGGAGAAGCGGGCGGCGGCCTCACGGGTGAGCCCGCGGAAGAGTCCGGCGGTGATCGTCGTGCCCGAGCGGGATGCGCCGGGTATGAGCGCCAGCGCCTGCGCGGTGCCGACGTACACGGCGTCCATCCTGTCGATCTGCTCCTCGTCGCGGTCGCGCCGGCCGACCTTCTCGGCGGCGTACAGCACGCCGGCCAGCGCGATCAGCGTGACCGAGATGACCCAGAGGTTGCGGGCGCCGGTCTCGATCTGGTGACTGAAGATGAGCCCGAACAGGCCGACCGGGACGGTCGCCAGGATGAGATACCAGCCGAGCTTGTACTCGAGGGTGGTGCGCACGCTCTTGTCGACGATGCCGCGGAACCAGGCCATCGTCACGTGCAGCAGTTCGCGCCAGAAGTAGAGGACGATCGCCACGGTCGTGCCGAGCTGGACGATGGCGGTGAAGCGTGCGCCAGGATCGTTGGTCCGCGCGTGCCCGTGGTAGTTGAAGTGCCAGTCGAACAGGGCCGGGACGATGCGCAGGTGCGCCGTCGATGAGATGGGCAGGAACTCCGTCAGCCCCTGGACGATGCCGAGGACAATCGCTTGGAACAGGCTCATGCCCTCACTCCGTTCGAGCATGCAGAGCCGCAACACCACATCGCTCCGCAAGCGTCGCTCATGCCCCGGCGCCCGACTTGTCGAGAGCTTCCGCGGCGGTGCGCAGGCCCGCGATTCGCTCGTCGTGCGAGTCCCCGTACGGGACGAGGCTGATGGTGGTGACTCCGGCCTCGGCGTAGGCCCGCATCCGGTCGGCGATCCGCTCCACCGGCCCGAGCAACGCCGTGCTGTCGACGAACTCGAACGGCACCGTCGCGGCGGCCTCGTCGTAGTTCCGGGCCAGGTACAGGTCCTGCACTCTTGCCGCCGCCTCCTCGTATCCCATGCGCACAGCCAGCGCGTTGTAGAAGTTCTCCTCCCGGCTGCCCATCCCGCCGATGTAGAGCGCCGAATAGGGCCGGACCGGCCCGGCGCACTTCTCGGGATCGTCGCCGACCACGAGCGGAACGGTGGCCGAGATGTCGAAGCCCGCGAGATCCTTGCCGACCTTCGCCCGGCCGGCGCGGATGCCCTCGACCTGGGGATCGGCGTGCTCGGGCGCGAAGAACACCGGCTGCCAGCCGTCGGCCAGCTCCCCGGCCAGCCGGAGGTTCTTGGGGCCGATCGCGGCGAGATAGATCGGGATGTGCTCGCGCACCGGGTGCAGCATCAGGTGAAGGGCCTTGCCCGGTCCGTCGGGTAGCGGCAGTTGGTAGGTTTCGCCGCTGTAGCGGACCCGCTCGCGCGACAGCGCGAGGTTGACGATGTCGACGTACTCCCGCGTACGGGCCAGAGGTTTGGCGAAGCGCACACCGTGCCATCCTTCGGACACCTGCGGTCCGGACACGCCCAGGCCGAGCCGGAAGCGACCGCCGGACAGGGTGTCGAGCGTGGCGGCGGTCATCGCCGTCATGGTCGGCGTCCGGGCCGGGATCTGCAGCACGGCGCTGCCCACATCGATCGTCGACGTCTTCGCCGCGAGCCACGACAGCACCGTCACGGCGTCCGAACCGTAGGCCTCGGCCGCCCAGACCACGGAGAATCCGAGGCGCTCGGCTTCGAGGACGACGGCGAGGTCGTCTGCGCTGTTTCCGCGGATACCCCAGTAACCGACGTTCAGGCCGAGCCGCATGGCGCCACCATAGCGAGCACCGTTGGCGGGCCCCGACCGCCGAGCCGGTACTTTGCGACGGTGAAGCAACGCACTGCCGGGCGCAGCGGCTTGAAGGTCTCGCACCTCGGCCTCGGGACCATGACGTGGGGTGTGGAGACCGACGCCGACGAGGCCGCTGCGCAGCTGGTTGCCTTCCACGATGCCGGCGGGACGCTGGTCGACACGGCGGCGTCGTACGGCTACGGCGAGTCGGAGTCGATCCTGGGTCAGCTCCTCGCCGACGTTGTACCGCGGGTCGATCTGATCATCGCCAGCAAGGCCGGGATCACCCGCACGCTCGAGAGCCAGGTCGTCGACGCGTCGCGGGGCGAGCTGCTGCGCCGGCTGGACGAGTCGCTGCGCAAGCTCGGCACCGATTACCTCGACCTCTGGTACGTCCACTACATCGACGACACCGTCCCCTTCGAAGAAACGCTCGGCGCGCTCGACCACGCGGTGTCGTCGGGGAAGGTCCGCTACGCGGGCGTCTCGAACTACAGCGGTTGGCGGATCGGCCGCGCGGCGACCTGGCAGCAAGCGGTCCCGGGCCGCGCGCCGATCGTTGCGAACCAGGTGCGGTACTCCCTCGTCGACCGCGGGATCGAACGCGAGGTCGTGCCGGCCTGCGCCGCGCTCGGTGTCGGCGTCTTTCCCTGGTCGCCCCTTGGCGGCGGAGTGCTCACCGGGAAGTACCGCGGCGGCACCCCGTCCGACTCCCGAGCCGTCGCGGGACACCGCCCCGATCTCGTCGCCGCCGACTCCGCGGCCGGCATCGTCGAAGCTGTAGCGACCGCAGCGGAGGGTCTCGCGACGTCCCCGGTCGCCGTCGCCCTGGCCTGGCTGCGCGACCGACCGGGCGTGGTGGCACCCATCCTCGGCGCCCGCACGCTCGGCCAGCTGACCGGCGCCCTGGCCAGCGAGGCGCTCGAGCTCCCGCGCGAGATCATCGACGCGCTCGACGACGTGTCGGCGCCGGTGATCGGTTACCCCGAGGACGTGCGCTGACGCCGTCCGACCCGATCTTCACGGCGTTCTGCGACGCCGGGCTGTGGCCTGGGCTGGGCAAGCGCCTCGCCGCCGAGCTCGCGGACGCGGGCATCCGGCGCCCGGAGGACGTGACGACGGCGAGTCTGGCCGGACTGCCCAAGGTCGGTCCCATGCGGGCCGGCCGGTTGCTGTCGGCGTGGATCGCCGCGGCGCCGGCCTATGAGGTGGCCTCGTTGGTCGTGCCGGCCGGGGTGGACGCGCGGATCGCCGGCCGGTTGGTCGACCAGCTGGGCCCACCGGCTCCGCGGTTGTTGCGCGACGACCCGTGGCGCCTGCTGGCCGTCAACGGCGTGACGCCGGCCGACGCCGACCGGGTGGCGCGGGCGGCGCTGCCCGGAGTGACCCGGGACGACCCCCGGCGGGCGCGCGCGCTGGTCGGCTGGGTGCTGGCCGGTCAGGCGCGCGACGGGCACACGGTTTCGGCGCGCACCGATGTGGCGCAGGCCTTGCTGGAGTTCGGCGTCGGGGATGTCGAGACGGCGATCGACGCAGCGGTCGAGTCGGCCGCGGTGATCGAGGCCGACGACGAGCAGGTCGGCCTGTCTCGCTACGCCGAGGCCGAGGACGGGATCGCGCAGGGCATCGCCCGGCTCGTGGCCACCGCGGAGCCGTTTGCCGTGTCCAAACGCAAGACCGCCTCGCTGGACGAGACGCAGCGGGCGGCCGTAGCCGCTGCGCTGCAGGGAGGCGTCACGGTGCTCACCGGCGGACCGGGGACCGGCAAGAGCCGAACCGTCGCCACGCTGGTGAGCCTCGCCGAGGCCGCCGGCCACTCGGTGGCGCTGGCCGCGCCCACCGGTCGGGCGGCCAAGCGGCTCGAGGAACTGTGCGACTCCCCCGCCTCCACGCTGCACCGTCTGCTCGGTGCGCAAGCTCGGCAATCGGGCGACGGCGTCACCTTCGACGGCGGCTTCGCCCGCAACGAGGAGTGGCCGGTCGACCAGGACGTCGTGGTGGTGGACGAGGCGTCCATGCTCGACGTCGAGCTGGCCGACGCCCTGCTCACCGCGTGCGGGGACGGCACGCACCTGCTGTTCGTGGGCGACGCCGCGCAGCTTCCGTCCATCGGGCCGGGACGGGTGCTGGGCGACCTGATCGACTCCGGGACGGTGCCGGTAACCGAGCTCACCACCCTGTACCGGCAGGCCGAAGGTGGCACCATCGCCCGCCTGGCGACCGCGGTCCGTGAGGGCGAACTTCCCGCGGTCGACGACCCCACGCACGAGGTCGTCATCGTGCCGGCCCGCGGCTCAGGCGATGCGGCGCACCGGGTGGTACAGCTGGTCACCGACTCGATCCCCCGGGCCTTGGCCATCCCGCCCGACCTGGTCCAGGTCGTGACGCCGGTACACCGCGGTCCGGCCGGGACGCAGGCGCTGAACAAGGCGTTGAAGGAGAAGATCAATCCCGGTTCGGGCAAGCGTCGCTTCGATCCGGGTGACCGGGTGGTGGCGACGGCCAACCACCTCGAGGCCGAACCGTTCGGCTACGCGAACGGCGAGGTGGGCGTGGTCGCCGAGATCGGGCCCGAAGGGGCGGTGACCGTCGAGTTCGCGTCCGGACCGGCCGAGGTGAAGGGCAAGGCGCTGGCCGACCTGTTGCACGGCTGGGCGATCACGGTGCACCGCGCTCAGGGCTCGGAGTTCCCGGCAGTGGTCGTGGTGCTGCCGCCCGAGGCGGGCCGGCTCATGTCACGGCCGCTCGTCTACACCGCGCTCACCCGGGCGCAGCGGCACCTGTCGATCGTGCACGCCGCCGGCCCGGCGGTGGCCCGAGCGGTGCGACAGGTCGGCGCGGTTCCGCGCCGCACCCGGCTCATCCCGCTGCTGAAGGACTATGTCAGCGGAGCCCACACCGAACCGTGAGCCCGTCCGCCGCGGTGCGTGGCCAGAGCGGGCGGCGCGATCTATATCCCGCTGGGGGGCAGGGACAGTCGCATGAAACCAGTCATGCGGGTCTTCGTGGGAGGTTCCAGTCAATGGCGGTCTCACCGAGCCGGCGATCCCGGCGACTCACCATCATCCTCACAACGGTCCCCGCGGCCTCTTTCGTGACGACCGTCCCCGCTCTCGCCGACGACGGGGACCTGCAGCAACCGATCGACTTCCTGCACAACGGGATGGAGTCGCCGGTGTCGGGAGGCGTGTTCGGCAGCAGCCCCGGTGCCAACATCGGCAGGGCAATCTGTTCGACGTCGACGTCGACCGCGGCCAACGCGAACACGTCGTGCGAGCCGAACAACCCGCACAACGAGACCTCGATCGCCGTGAACCCGGTGAACCACAACAACATCATCGGCGGCGTGAACGACTGCCAGTTGGCCGTGAACCCCGGATCCCACGTGTCCGAGACGCTGCTGTCACGCGCGCACGTCTCGTTCGACGCCGGCCGGACCTGGGCCGAATACCCACTCAACGCCAATTCGGCCTACCAGGCCACCCGGCGACCCGTCCGTCGCCTTCGACGCCGACGGCCACGCGTACTACGCCACGCTGGGCTTCCGCTTCGTCGGGCCAGTGAACGAGACGACGCCGGACGTGATCGTCTCGAACTCGGGTGACGGCGGACGGCATTGGGCGACCAGCC
>NZ_JBHEMO010000045.1:0-8804 GCF_046262535.1 Jatrophihabitans sp.
GGACGATCACCCAATCCGCTTCGACTGCCCGCAGTAGATCGAAGACCGACCGGGTATGTCGCCATCCGCGAGCGATGAGGGCACCGCGCAGGACGTCGTCGGCACTGAGCACTGACAGGGCACGCACCGCTTGCCGCTCGAACCAGGGCAGCAGTTCGGCGTGCAGGGGAGCGGGGTCAGCACCGGGCTCGGTGAGCAGAGTCGCCTCGGTCGACCAGTGCCACGCAGCCGCCAGCAGTTCGTCCCTGTCCAACACCAGACGGCTGTGCTCGGCGAGGGACCCGATGCGTTCGAGTTCTTCTCGAACCTCGCTCTCGCCGTGTTCGGGTTCGCCGAAGGCGGCCGCGTCACACCGGCGCTGCAGTTGGTAATGATGAAAAGATCCTCCATGGAGGCGCTGCGAACGATCATCGCGGCTGGTCGACCTCGCAGACGTAGATCGCCGTGCCCGGCAGGATCGAACCGCGCAACGGCGACCACTGGCCCCACTCCTCCGTGTGCCCGGCCGGCCATTCCGGTTCAATCAGATCAACCAGGCGCATCCCGGCCGCGGTGATCTCACGGACGCGGTCGCCGAGCGTGCGGTGGTGCTCGACGTAGGTAGGCCGCCCGTCGGCGGCGACCTCGACGTAGGGCGTCCGGTCCCAATAGGGCATGGTCGCGGTCAGCCCGTCCGGCCCGGGGTCGTCGGGGAACGACCACCGGGTCGGGTGGGTGGTGGAGAAGATCCAGCGCCCGCCCGGCTTCAGGACGCGGGCGACCTCGCGCATCACCCGAGCGCTGTCGGCGACGAACGCGATCGCCCCGAAGGACGTGAAGGCCACATCGAAGGCGGCGTCGCGGAAGGGCAGGTACTGCGCGTCGGCCTGCACGAGGGGGACGTTCAGCCCGGTCGCCTGGGCGCCGGCCTGGGCGTGCCGCAGCATGCCGGCCGACAGGTCGAAGGCGACCGGGTGCGCGCCCTGCGCCGCGAGCCAGCGGGAACACATCGCCGCTCCGCAGCCGAGCTCGAGGATCGTCTTCTCGCGGACGTCCCCGAGCAGGTGCGCGTCTTCCTCGCGGAGCCGTTCCGGTGCCCACACGAAGTCCGCCGTGCCCAGGAAGTCGCCGTGTTCGGCGTGGTAGGCGTCGGCGTCACCGTCCCACCAGCGCCGGTTGGCGGCCACGGTCGACCCCGCGTTTTCCTCGCGCCGCGCCACGCCGACCGGGTGGTCAACCACCTCCGCCGCCGCACCCGCCTCCGCCGCCACAGCTCGACCCACCGCCGCAGCTGGCGCCGCCGTCGGATCCGGCGCTGCCGTGCCCGCCGCCGCAGCCGGAGTGGCCTCCGTGATGGCCCCCACTGTTGTTGCCCGGCATGTTGCCCGCATTCCAGTCGGAGTCGTTCGCCCCCTTGGTGCGCCGTCCGCGTCCCGTGCCGCCGCGGGCGTACCGGCCCAGGGTGGTGACCAGTGCGAGGGCCCCGCCACCCACGAGCACGAACGTCAGCGGATGCATGCCCAGACGATAACGGCCGTAGATTCAGTGGGTGCGAATTCGGCGACGATCGGCGGTCGACCTCGCCCGGGTCAACCGTGCGGCCGCTTCCCTGGAGCTTCCGGACGCGATCTGGAAGACGTGCCCCTGGCAGCCGCGCGAGCTGATCGAGACAGGTCTGCGCCAGTGGTTGCGCTGTGCCGGCGCGGCGCTGCGCGACGACCAGGTGATCGGCATGCCCTCGCATGCGGTGGACGAGGTCTGGCACGGGTTCATCCTCTGCACCGCTCGCTACGCCCGCTTCTGTGACGCGGCGTACGGGCGGTTTCTGCACCACCATCCTGAGGGCGGCGCACCCGCCGCGGTCGTGGGCAGCAGCGGGTCGATGGCCGAACAGCTGGGCCGGACGGTGGTCGCCTGGTCGATGGTGGCGCAGCCGGGGGAGTCGTGCGTCCTCTGGGACCTCGACGCGGCCGTCGGCGCGCCGGATCCGTGGGGCATCGCGTCCGAGCGCGTGGCCGCTGTAGTGGCCCGCCTCTCGTTCCCGTGATTAACTGACTGACGTTCAGTAGGGTGGGGGGGTGTCCATACCCCTGCGTACTGCCGCGTTCTGGTCCGTCTACAAGCTGATCGAGCGCGCCCCCGTGATGCAACAGCCCGTCGAGAAGGTGCGGGCCGCTGCGGACCTGCGCAACAAAGCGCTCGGGCTGCCTCTCGCGTGGCTCATCACCGGCCGCCCGGCCAGGGGGGTCGACATCACCGAGACTGAGGCCTCGGCCGCCGACGGAACGCCGCTTCCGCTGCGGGTCTACCGCCCCAAGGGCGCCGCCGGCCGCCTCCCGGTGGTCCTCAATTTTCATGGCGGTGCCTGGGTGTCGGGCAGCGTCCTGCAGTCCGAGTGGTGGGCCAGCGCGCTGGCGGCGCGGGCCGGCGTCGTCGTCGTGTCGGTCGAGTACCGCTTGGCCCCGGAGCACTCCTTCCCGACGCCGGTCGAGGACTGCTACGACGCCACCCGCTGGGTCGCCCAGCACGCCGAGGAATTCGGCGTCGACGCCGACCGGCTGGCCGTGATGGGCGACAGCGCCGGCGGCAACATGGCCGCCGTCGTCGCCATGATGGCCCGCGACCGCGGGGAGCCGTCCGTGGCCCTGCAGGTGTTGATCTATCCGTCGGTGGAACTCGGTGGGGAATACCCGTCCGAACGCGAGAATGCGAACCGGCCGATCCTGACGTCGAAGGACATCGTCAACGCGCCGGGCCTGTACTTCCACGAGAGCACCCGGGAAATGACCGATCCCTACGCGTCCCCCATCCGCGGCAAGCTCGAGGGCCTGCCGCCCGCGCTGATCCAGACGGCCGAATTCGACCCGCTTCGCGATCACGGGGCCTACTACGCCGAGGCGTTGCGCGCCGCCGGTGTCGAGGTGCGATCCACGAACTACGTAGAAGCCGTGCACGGGTACATCTCGCTGCCGGGCATCCAGCCGGTGGCCCGGCAGGCCCTGGCCGAGGCTGCGGCTGAGATCCGGCGTCATCTGGACCCGTGATTCCCCTTATTACGGGGGTCCGAGTAGGCTGGAGGCGCGGACAGGTCTGTGACCTCGACATGGAGTAGGTCGCCCCCGAACTTTCGGCGGACCGGGCATGCCCGCAGCGCACTTCGAGTCCCTGTCAGGAATCACCTACTCAATGACGTCCACCACCGAAGCCCCGCCGACCTCCACCACACCGCAAGTTGCGATCAACGACATCGGCACCGTCGAGGAACTTCTCGCCGCAGTCGACGGAACCATCAAGCCGTTCAACGATGGCGACATCGTCGAAGGCACCATCGTCAAGGTCGACCGGGACGAGGTCCTCCTCGACATCGGTTACAAGACCGAAGGTGTGATCCCCTCCCGCGAGCTCTCCATCAAGCACGACGTCGACCCCAACGAGGTCGTTACCGTGGGCGATGAGATCGAGGCCCTGGTTCTCCAGAAGGAGGACAAGGAAGGGCGGCTCATCCTGTCCAAGAAGCGCGCACAGTACGAGCGCGCCTGGGGCACGATCGAGGAGAAGAAGGACAACGACGAGGTCGTCGAAGGCACCGTCATCGAGGTCGTCAAGGGTGGTCTGATCCTCGACATCGGCCTGCGCGGCTTCCTGCCCGCGTCGCTGGTCGAGATGCGCCGCGTGCGTGACCTGCAGCCCTACGTCGGCAAGACGCTCGAAGCGAAGATCATCGAGCTCGACAAGAACCGCAACAACGTGGTGCTCTCGCGCCGGGCGTGGCTCGAGCAGACGCAGTCCGAGGTGCGCAGCGAGTTCCTCAACAAGCTGGCCAAGGGCCAGGTCCGCACGGGTGTCGTCTCCTCGATCGTCAACTTCGGTGCGTTCGTGGACCTCGGCGGCGTCGACGGTCTGGTGCACGTCTCCGAGCTGTCGTGGAAGCACATCGACCACCCATCCGAGGTCGTCGAGGTGGGCCAGGAGGTCACCGTCGAGGTTCTCGACATCGACCTCGACCGCGAGCGGGTCTCGCTGTCGCTCAAGGCGACGCAGGAAGACCCGTGGCGTCACTTCGCCCGTACCCACCAGATCGGCCAGGTCGTCCCCGGCAAGGTCACCAAGCTCGTTCCGTTCGGCGCCTTCGTGCGCGTCCAGGACGGCATCGAGGGCCTCGTGCACATCTCCGAGCTGGCTGAGCGGCACGTCGAGATCCCCGAGCAGGTTGTCAACGTCGGCGACGACCTGCTGGTCAAGGTCATCGACATCGATCTCGAGCGGCGTCGCATCTCGCTGTCGCTGAAGCAGGCGAACGAGGGCGCGCTCACCGACGACAGCTTCGACCCGGCGCAGTACGGCATGGAAGCCCAGTACGACGACAAGGGTGAGTACATCTACCCCGAGGGCTTCGACCCGGACACCCAGGAGTGGCGCGAGGGCTACGAGGCCCAACGCGAGGAATGGGAAAAGCGCTACGCCGCGGCCCGCGAGCGGTTCGAGGCGCACAAGAAGCAGCTAGAGGACGCCCAGAAGGCCGATGCCACGGCGGCGACCGAGGCCGGCGAGGCGACGACGTACAGCTCCGACATCCCCGCCGCCGAGGACGGCGGCGGGACGCTCGCCTCCGACGAGGCGCTCGCCGCGCTGCGCGAGAAGCTTGCCGGCCGATAAGGCCACACTGCTCGAAGTCGTCCGCGCTTCCCCACGTCATGACGTGGGGAAGCGCGGACAACTTTTTGTGTCGGTAGCGTTCCTCACGTGAGAGTGGGACTGACCGGGGGAGTGGGTTCGGGCAAGAGCACCGTCGCCCGGCTGCTGGCCGACCACGGCGCGGTCGTCATCGACGCCGACGCCCTCGCTCGCGAAGTCGTGGAGCCCGGCACTCCCGGCTTCGACGCAGTCGTGGCGGAATTCGGCGACGATGTCGTGGGGCCCGACGGACGGCTGGACCGGCCCGCGCTGGCCGCCATCGTCTTCAACGACGAGGCCCGCCGAACTGCGCTCAACGGCATCGTCCACCCGCTGGTCGGCAAACGCACCGCCGAGCTGATGGCCGAGGCCGGCGAGGACGCGATCGTCGTCTTCGATATCCCGCTGTTGGTCGAGAGCAACTTGGCGGCCGGCTTCGACACCGTCCTCGTCGTGGAGGCCCCCGTCGACACCCGGCTGGCCCGCCTGGCCGAGCGCGGGATGGCCGAGGCGGACGCCCGCGACCGGATGGCGGTGCAGGCGTCCGACGAGCAGCGGCGCGCCGTGGCCGGCGAGCTGATCGGCAACGACGGATCGCTTGAGGAGCTGTCGGCCCAGGTCGATGCCGTCTGGGAACGGCTCGTCGCCGCGGCTTTCACGGCGTAGGCCGAATTGGAAGCGCTCGCACCCATCCGATAGAGTCGACGCCCGGTGGCCGGCACGAAATTTCGGGCCGCCGCAATCGCGGACGTAGCGCAGCTGGTAGCGCATCACCTTGCCAAGGTGAGGGTCGCGGGTTCGAATCCCGTCGTCCGCTCGAGGAACCGCTCTCGGCACCCAGGGGTGGCCGGAACACACGGCGGCGTGGCCGAGTGGCTTAGGCAAGGGCCTGCAAAGCCCTGTACGCGGGTTCGATTCCCGCCGCCGCCTCGCAGGGCAACAACCACCGCACCGCGGTGCACATAGAGGGCGATTAGCTCAGTGGGAGAGCACTACCTTGACACGGTAGGGGTCACTGGTTCAATCCCAGTATCGCCCACTACGAGGCAATACCAACCAGGCTGAGATGGCAGCGCATGGCACGAACCCGGACCGTCGACGTCAACAATGTCAACGAGATGCTGCCGACCGTAACGCCGCTCCGGCCGAAAGCCGGATTGCTCGGCTGCACAACCGGACCGCGGTCGTTCGATGTGGTTCAATTCCCGGCGTTGTCACCGGTGGCCGCACGCTGGTCTGCCCAGCCAGCGGGCCACGTCCCGGATACGTCGCTGTCCGATTCCGGCGTCGAATCTGAACCATCTGGTCGCGCATCTGCGCTGCTAGGTGGGCACCCTTCGCTGGGGTTCGCGCCCTGTCGCCAGCGCACTTTGAGATCGGTTGAGGCCTTCTCGCACCGCCTGACGTTCACGGCGTGACACGTACTGTCCGCAATAGACCCCTGGGAGGACCGATGGGCCCTAGCCCCTCCGTGATCGTCTTCGACGTCAACGAGACGCTGTCTGACATGAGCCCGATGGCCGCGCGGTTCGCCGATATCGGCGCGCAGGAGCATCTGGCGAAGCTATGGTTCGCCACCTTGCTGCGCGACGGGTTCGCCCTAACCGCGGCAGGGGGGCAGCAGCCCTTCGCCGAACTCGGCGTCGCGGCGCTGCGCACGGTGCTGCATGGGGCCAACCTCAACCGTGGCTTGGACGCCGCGATCGCTCATGTGATGGACGGCTTCAATCAGTTGACGGTGCACCCGGACGTGCCCGAGGGCGTGCACGCGCTGCGCCGCTCCGGCCGCCGGCTGGTCACCCTGACCAACGGATCGGTGCAGGTCGCCGAGCGACTGTTCGCCGCAGCCGGCATCCGGGAGGAGTTCGAGGCGCTGCTGTCAGTGGAGGATGCTCCCGCGTGGAAGCCGGCCAGGGCCGCTTACCATTACGCCGCACGTGCTTGCGGTAGCGAGTTGAGCGACATGCTGCTGATCGCCGTCCACCCGTGGGACATCGACGGCGCCGCCCGTGCCGGCATGGCCACCGCATGGATCGACCGGGCCGGCGCTCCCTACCCCGACTTCTTCACGCCGCCCTCGCTGACCGCGCCCGACCTGACCGACCTAGCCCAGCAACTGGCGGCAGGACAGGCGTCCTGACCCCTCCGGCCGAGATCGTCAGGTCGCGAGGCGCTGGCTACCTCAGAACTTGGCTGGCGCCTGTGGGTCACGCTGCGCCGACCTGATACGTACCACGGGACAGATACAGACCTCACAGACCTCGTGGTCCCCAAGGGCACATCGCACCCCCTTGGACGCGGACTCCGCTTCCTCGAACAAGCACGGCCGTAACGCTTGGCATGCTCACTGGTTGCGTCGCCAACTACGACGTCGCGCGGTTCATCCGGTCTTCGTGACACCGTGCCCGCATGGCCGCTGTCTGTACGGCATCGCCCGCCTCCGGCCGGCACGCCGAGACCCGCGGCGCGCCGAGCAAGGCGCAGCTCGGGTATGTCGTGGCCGGGTTCGGTGAGCTCACCGCGCAGCCGGATGCGGTCGCAGCCGTGCGCGCCGCAGGGCAGGCGGGCTACGCGTGTTCACCCTGAGCAACGGTGCCGCGGCCACTACCGAGGGCTTTCTCGAGCGGGCCGGGATGGCCGGCGAGGTCGAGGCGGTGCTGTCGGTCGATGACGTGCGGGCATGGAAACCTGGGCCGGTGGGCTACTAACACGCCCTCCCCACGCTGGGCTGCGGGCGGAGCAGACGGCGTTGGTCGCGGTGTACTCCTGGGACCTCTACGACGCCCGGCAGGTCGGGTTCACCACCGGATGGTGCCCGCGGCTGGACCGCACACCCCCGCCGCTGTTCGGCACAGCTGACATTGTTGCCGACACCCTCAATGCCGTGATCGCTAGCCTGGTGGCCCGGCCGGAAAGCGGCTGAGCGCACCGGCAAGGGAGAGGGCTTCGAGGCCGATCGAGACTCGACCCCGCAGGCCAGGAACCGCGGCGTGGTCGTCGATGGTCAGCCATTCAGCGCGTTCGCGCCGCGACGATGGCTGCCCGACGCTCTGGTGTTGTGAGCGAGCCGATTGGTGCGGCCGCCGGCTGAGGTCACCGCATCCGGAAGAGGCGCCGATTGTTGCCGGGTCGGGCGCTTTGACGGCTGGCAGCCGCTGCGATCACTCAGGAACTGGCTGCGGCCGCGGGATGCATCGGCTTGAGCCGCCGGGTTTCCGATGACGAAGACTCGGCCGCGTGCCGCACTCAAACCGAACCCACCCTGCAGGACGAAGGATTGGCATGACCACTTACGTCGCGACCGTGAACGGCACGGTTATCGCCCGATGCGATCGAACGGTGCTGATTGAGGGCAACCGCTGCTTCCCGCCCGACGCGATCGTCGAGGAGCATTTCACCACGACGAGGGTGAAGTCGCTGTGCCCGTGGAAGGGCGTGGCCAGCTACTACGCGCTCACAGTCGACGGCGCGGACCAGCGCAACGCCGCATGGAGCTACCGGCAGCCTTCCCGACTGGCCCGAAAGATTAAGAATTACGTGGCGTTCTGGGACGCCGGCTCGGTCACCGAAGCGTGAGCAGCCCATTGCTGACGCGCCTGCGGCGATGGTGGGAAATCACCCGGCCGGTTGGCCCGGAAACCACGGCCGCTCTGCGTGAACGCTGGCACACGCTGCCTGACCATGTACGCACACCGGCGCAGACGCTCGGCCAGCACGCGGTCGGCTGCGAGGGCACCCACGGGGTGTTCCCGCGCTGCAACCTGGCCTGCACGCCGTGCTACCACTCCCGCGATGCGAACCGTGTCCGCGTCGACGGCGGTCACACCGTGGCGCAGGTCCGCGCCCAGTTCCGGCTGTTGCGTGAACGGCGCGGCCCCCGCGCCCACGCGCAACTGATCGGCGGCGAGGTCAGCCTGCTGCCACCGGATGATCACGCGGCCGCGCTGCTGGCGATGCGGGAACAGGGCCGTGAGCCGATGAGTATGAGCCACGGCGACTTCGACGCCGACTACCTAGCCGCACTGGCCCTGGACGCCGACGGCCAGCCGCGGCTACCGCGACTGTCGTTCGCCGGCCATTTCGACATGCTCATGTTCGGGCGTCGCGGCATCGAGCGGCCCGCTGACGAACGGTCGTTGAATCCATATCGC
>NZ_JBHEMO010000046.1:0-35515 GCF_046262535.1 Jatrophihabitans sp.
GTCAGGCGCTCGCCGTCTCGTTCACGCCGAACCTCGCGTACCCCTCGGACTCGAGCTGGTCGGCGAGTTCCTTGCCACCGGACTCGGCGATCCGTCCGTCGAAGAACACGTGGACGAAGTCGGGCTCGATGTAGCGGAGGATCCTCGTGTAGTGGGTGATCAACAGCGTGCCGATACCGCTCTGGCGCACCTTGTTGACGCCTTCGCTGACGACCCGCAGCGCGTCGACGTCGAGGCCGGAGTCGGTCTCGTCGAGGATCGCGATTTTGGGCTGGAGCAGCTCGAGCTGCAGGATCTCGTGGCGCTTCTTCTCACCGCCGGAGAAGCCCTCGTTCACGCTGCGCTCGGCGAAAGCCTTGTCCATGCCCAGCTCGGACATGGCGGTGTTGACTTCCTTGACCCAGGTCCGCAGCTTCGGCGCCTCGCCGCGAACGGCGGTGGCAGCGGTGCGCAGGAAGTTCGACACCGACACGCCGGGCACCTCGACCGGGTACTGCATGGCCAGGAACAGTCCGGCGCGGGCGCGCGCATCCACCGTCATCGACAGGACGTCCTCACCGTCGAGGGTGACGGTGCCGCTGGTGACGGTGTACTTGGGGTGCCCGGCGATCGAGTAGGCGAGCGTCGACTTGCCCGACCCGTTCGGGCCCATGATCGCGTGCGTCTCCCCCGACGTCACGGTCAGGTCGACACCCTTGAGGATCTCGGTCGTGTCGTCGCCGCTGCCGACGGTGACGTGCAGGTCGCGGATCTCGAGCGTGCTCATTCGGAAGTCTCCAACTCAGGGGTGAAGCCCAGCCGGGCCTCGATCGCGGTCATGATCTGGCGCTGCAGGTCGGGCACACCGATGCGCTCGACGACGTCGGCGAAGAATCCGCGGACGACCAGGCGACGGGCCTCGTCCTCCGGAATGCCGCGCGACTGCAGGTAGAACAACTGCAGGTCGTCGAAACGTCCCGTCGTGCTCGCGTGCCCCGCGCCGGCGATGTCGCCGGTCTCGATCTCGAGGTTGGGCACCGAGTCGGCCCGGGCGCCGTCGGAAAGCAGCAGGTTGCGGTTCATCTCGTAGGTCTGCGTGCCGGTCGCGGTGGGGCGGATGCGGACGTCACCGATCCAGACGGTGCGGGCGGACTCGCCGAGCAGGGCGTTCTTGTAGAGGACGTTGGACGTGCAGTTCGGCGCCCCGTGGTCGACGAACAGCCGGCTCTCGAAGTGCTGCGCGTCGCCGGCGAAGCTGACGCCGAGCAGCTCGGCCTGCCCGCCCGGACCCGCGAAACGCACGGTGGGCACGATGCGGACCAGCGAGCCGCCGATGGTGATGTTGGTGTGCCGGTAGCTTGCGTCCCGCCCGACGAGCGCGGCGTAGGAGGACAGCTGCACCGAGCCCTCGTCCGCCGCGTTGACCGCGACGACCGAGAGCGACGCGCCGTCGCCCACGATGAACTCGATGTTGGCGGCCACCTGGATCAGCCCGCGGTGGTCGATGACCAGAGTCGCCTTCGCGTTGGCGCCCACCTCGACCACGTGATGCGTGTAGGACCGGCCACTGATGCCCTTGCGGTACAGCACGATCGGTTCGGCCAGCTCGGCGCCGGCGTCGACCGTGACGTGCAGGCCCCGCTTGGCGTTGGCCATCGCCAGCGCGCTGACCCGGTCGGCCGGCGTCAGCGCGGTACCGAACGCAGCCAGACCGGACGGGTCGACGACCTCGACCGACGCCCCGGCCGGGACGCTCTGATCGCCGTCGATGACGCCGTCGGGCTCGAACGGCTCGAAGAAGGCGCGGATCCGGGCCAGCGGGGTGAACCGCCAGTCCTCTTGCGCCGTTGACGGGATCGGGAAGTCGTCCGGGTTGCGAGAGGTGAAGCGCTCCGGGGGTGACCCGGTGGGTGCGCCGTGTGAATGTGCCAGAACAGCCGTCATCCGACTGCGCCCTCCATCTGCAGTTCGATCAGGCGGTTGAGCTCGAGCGCGTACTCCATGGGCAGTTCACGGGCGATCGGCTCGACGAAGCCGCGCACGACCATCGCCATCGCCTCGTCCTCGGACAGGCCACGGCTCATCAGGTAGAACAGCTGGTCCTCGCTCACCTTCGACACGGTGGCCTCGTGGCCCATGGACACGTCGTCCTCGCGGACGTCGACGTAGGGGTAGGTGTCCGAGCGGCTGATGTCGTCGACCAGCAGGGCGTCGCATTTCACCGTCGACGCGCTGTGGTGCGCGCCCTTGTTGACCTGGACGAGACCGCGGTAGCTGGTCCGGCCACCGCCGCGCGCCACCGACTTCGACACGATCGTCGAGGACGTGTGCGGCGCGAGGTGCAGCATCTTTGCGCCGGCGTCCTGGTGCTGCCCCTCGCCGGCGAACGCGATCGAGAGCACCTCGCCCTTGGCGTACTCACCGGTCAGCCACACGGCCGGGTACTTCATCGTGACCTTGGACCCGATGTTGCCGTCGATCCACTCCATGGTGGCACCGGCCTCGGCCTTGGCCCGCTTGGTGACGAGGTTGTAGACGTTGTTCGACCAGTTCTGGATGGTCGTGTAGCGGCAGCGGCCGCCCTTCTTGACGATGATCTCGACGACCGCCGAGTGCAGCGAGTCGCTCGAGTAGATCGGTGCGGTGCAACCCTCGACGTAGTGCACGTACGCACCCTCGTCGACGATGATCAGCGTCCGCTCGAACTGACCCATGTTCTCGGTGTTGATCCGGAAGTAGGCCTGCAGCGGGATCTCGACGTGTACGCCCTTCGGCACGTAGATGAACGAGCCGCCCGACCACACCGCGGTGTTGAGTGCGGAGAACTTGTTGTCACCAGAAGGGATGACCGAGCCGAAGTACTCCTCGAACAGCTCGGGGTACTCCTTCAGTGCGGTGTCGGTGTCGAGGAAGATGACGCCCTGACGCTCGAGCTCCTCGTTGATCTTGTGATAGACGACCTCGGACTCGTACTGCGCCGCCACACCGGACACCAGGCGCTGCTTCTCGGCCTCGGGGATGCCGAGCTTGTCGTAGGTGTTCTTGATGTCGGCCGGGAGGTCGTCCCAGGTCGCCGCCTGCTTCTCCGTCGAGCGGACGAAGTACTTGATGTTGTCGAAGTCGATGCCCGAGAGATCCGAGCCCCAGCTCGGCATGGGCTTCTTGTCGAAGATCGACAGCGCCTTGAGCCGGCGGTCGAGCATCCACTGCGGCTCGCTCTTCTTGGCCGAGATGTCGCGCACGACCGCCTCCGAGAGGCCGCGCTGCGCGGCGGCGCCGGCGACGTCGGTGTCGGCCCAGCCGAAGCCGTAGCGGCCCAGCGAGTCGATCTGCTCGTCCTGGGTCAGGACGCGGTCTGGCGTGGTCGTCATATCTGGCTTCCCTTGGTCGGGGCGGGATTCTTCGGTCGAACGGGAATGTGCGTGGTGCAGACGCCGTCGCCGTGGGCGATGGTGGCCAGGCGCTGGACGTACGTCCCGAGAACCTGCTCGAAGGCACGGGTCTCGGCCTCGCACAGCTGCGGGAACTCGGCGGCGACGTGCGCCACGGGGCAGTGGTGCTGGCAGATCTGGATGCCGTGGATGGTGTCGTCGGCGTCGCGGACGGCCTGGACGGTCGAAGCGTAGCCATGCGCCGTGAGCGCTCCGGCGAGCGCCTCGGAGCGGTCGGCCAGCGGTTGTGCACAGTCGACGCCGTCACGGACGTCGGCGGCCAGGGTGGCGGCGCGGTGCTCCGCGAACGCGGTGACCGCGTCGTCCCCACCGGTGTCGCGGAGGTAGCGCAGCGCAGTGTTGGCCAGGTCGTCGTAGGCGTGCGGGAAGGCGGCCCGCCCGGCGTCGGTCAGGGCGTAAGTGCGGGCGGGACGGCCGCGGCCGCGCGACGCGGACGGGCGGGGCTCGCGCTCGGCCAGGAAGCCGTCGGCCACGAGGGCGTCGAGGTGCCGGCGGATACCCGCCGGCGAGAGCCCGAGGCGCTCGGCGAGATGGGCCGCGTTTTGGGGTCCGCGCTCGAGAATGGTGCGGGCCACGGCGTCGCGGGTACGGTCGGCCGGCTTGTCGCAGGCGCCGGAGACGCCTGTCGCCGAGCCGGCCCGGATTTTCACAACACCAGTATGACGTATTTCCCGCAGCGCCCCCACCCCGGCCCCGCCCACGGGCGGGCGGAAGTCTCCGCCGGCCCGCCGGCAGCGGCGCACCCGATCATCTTTTCCTCCGGCAGCGCCGTTGCCCGATCACCTTTTCCTCCGGCAGCGCCGCTGCCCAGCGGCATTGACGGCGCCATCGGAGGAAAACCCGATCATCAGCACGCCGGTCACATCACGCGCCGCCGTCGGCTGGGGGCAACACCGGCACGATAGGTTCCGGGCCATGTTGTACCGGTTCATGGAGCTGACGCTGGGTTCGACCCTGCGCACCGTGTTCCGACCGGAGGTCGTCGGTCTGGGCTCCGTCCCCACCTCCGGCGCGGTCATCTTCGCCGCCAATCACCAGTCCTTCTCCGACGAGTTCTTCATCCCGATCGCGGCCCGTCGGCAGGTCTTCTACTTCGCCAAGGCCGAGTACTTCACCACCCCGGGGCTGCGCGGACGGGCGATGGCCGCGTTCTTCCACGGGCTGGGCCAGGTGCCGGTCGAGCGGGGCGACACCCGCTCGGCCGCGGCGGTGATCGACGTGGGCATGGAGGTTCTCGACGCCGGCGGTGGGCTCGGCATCTTTCCCGAGGGCACCCGGTCGCCCGACGGCCGGCTGCACAAGTTCCGCCCCGGCGTGGCCCGGCTCGCCCTGCGCAGTGACGCGCCGGTCGTGCCGGTCGGCCTCATCGGCACTCGCGAGGTCCAGCCGCCGAACAGTCGTCGCTGGCACCGGGCACCGCTGACCGTCGCCTTCGGGGAGCCGCTGCGATTCGGGCACCTCGCCGGGCAGGAGCGCAGCGCCCGCGTCCTGCGCGAGGTCACCGAGACGATTCGCGAGTCGGTTCAGAAGCTCTCTGGGCAGGACTACGTCGACTCCTACGCTTCGGCGATGAAGCTGGCCGAGTGAGCGTCCGGTCACTGGGCTGAGCGCGGCGCGGCGCCGAGGGGGCGGGTTCCTAGACTGACGGCGTGTCCCCCGCGCCCGCTGCTGTCGAGGTCGTCGACCTCGTCAAGAGCTACGGCGCCAACCGGGCGGTCGACGGGCTGTCGCTGAACGTGCCGGCCGGTTCGGTCCTCGCGCTGCTGGGCCCGAACGGCGCCGGCAAGACGACGACCGTCGAGATCTGCGAGGGTTTCCGCCGCGCCGATTCCGGGACGGTGCGGGTGCTCGGTCTCGATCCGACCGACCCGAGCCTGCGGCCCCGGGTCGGGGTGATGCTGCAGGACGGCGTCGGGGGGTACACCGGGGCCACCGCGGTCGAGCTGCTGCGCCTGTTCGCCTCTTACGCCGCCCGCCCGCAGGATCCGGGCGAACTCCTCGAGATCGTCGGCATGTCCAGCGTGGCCGGCACGGCGGTGAAGCGCCTGTCGGGGGGCCAGCAGCAGCGCCTGTCGCTCGCCCTCGCGCTGGTCGCCCGCCCCGAACTGGTGTTCCTCGACGAGCCGACGTCCGGCATGGACCCGCAGGCCCGGCGCGGCACCTGGGACCTGGTCCGCGCGCTGCGCGCCGACGGCCTCACGATCGTGCTGACCACGCACTTCCTGGACGAGGCCGAGCAGCTCGCCGACACCGTCGTCGTGATGGACGGCGGCCGCATCGTCGGCCAGGGCAGCCCGGCCGAGCTGACCCGCTCCGGCGCCGAGGGGCAGATCCGCTTTCGGGCCGTCCCGTCGCTGCGTCTCGAGTCACTCGTCGCGGCCCTGCCCGACGGGACCGTCGCCGCCGAGGAGCAGCCCGGCCGCTACCTCGTCACCGGCGACGTCACCCCCCAGCTGCTGGCCACCCTGACGGCGTGGTGCGCGGCCCAGGAGGTGATGGCCGAAGACCTGGCCGTCGAGCGGCGGACGCTGGAGGACGTGTTCCTCGAGCTCACCGGTCGCGAGCTGCGGGCATGACCCTCGCCCCGGGCCGGTTCGCGCCCGACCCCGCCGCCGCGCCGACCGGTCGCATGCTAGGCGCGCAGACCGGCATGGAATTCCGGCTCCTCCTGCGCAACGGCGAGCAAGTCGGGCTGACCCTGCTCATCCCGGTGCTGCTGTTGTTCTTCTTCAACCTGCCGCTGCTGTACTCGCTCGGGACGCCGCGCCGCATCGACTTCGTGGTGCCGAGCATCATCACGCTCGCGGTGATGTCCGCCGCCTTCACCGGGCTGGCCATCGGGACCGGCTTCGAGCGCAAGTACGCAGTCCTCAAGCGGCTCGGGGCGACGGCCCTGCCCCGATCGGTCTTGATCGGCGGCAAAACGCTGTCGGTCCTGCTGCTCGAGCTGGTGCAACTCGTCCTGGTCTGCGGCTTCGGCTTCGTCCTGGCCTGGCACCCGCACGGGGACCCGCTGCTCGCCCTCGTCCTCGTGGTGCTCGGAACCATTGCGTTCGGCGGCCTCGGCCTGCTCGTGGCCGGGACGCTGCGCGCCGAGGTGACGCTGGCGGCCGCAAACCTCGTCTGGCTCGTGCTGCTCTTCGCCGGCGGCATCGCGGTGCCGCTGTCGAAGTACGGCGGTACCGCCCGCGACGTCCTGCAGTACCTGCCGTCAGCGGCGCTGTCCAACGGGTTGCACGACGTGCTGCAGCACGGGCACGGCCTGCCGCTGCGCGAGACGCTGACACTGCTCGTCTGGGCCGCCGTGGCCCTGCCCGCCGCCGCGAGGTGGTTCCGGTGGGAGTGACCACCGAGCCGCAAGTGCCGGTCGTGCGGGGCGGACGAGCGTGGTCCGGGCGCTGGCTGACGTGGACGACCTCGCCGCTCGCGCTGCGCCGGCTCGCCGCGGCCTCGGTCGTCGTCAACGTCGGCATCGTGGTCACCGGCGGCGCCGTCCGGCTGACCAACTCCGGTCTCGGGTGCCCCACGTGGCCGCGCTGCAGCGGTTCGCAGCTCGTGCCCAACAGCAAGCTGGGCGTCCACGGGACCATCGAGTTCACCAATCGCACGCTGACCTTCCTGGTCGGCCTGACGCTCGCCCTGACCCTGCTCACCGCCTGGCGCCAGCGGCGGCAGGCCGGGCTGGCGCTGCTCGCCCTCGCCGGCGTCCCGGCCCAAGCCGTGCTGGGCGGCATCGTCGTCCGGACCGACCTGAACCCGTGGTTGGTGGCCCTGCACTTCCTGCTGTCGGCGGCGATCATCGCGGCCACCTTCGTGCTCTGGTGGCGACTCGGGCAACGCCCGGCAGCGGCGGTACCCGCCGCGGCGCGCTGGCTCGGCCCCCTGCTGGTCGCGGCCACCACCCTTGTCCTCGCGGCCGGCACCGTCGTCACCGGTGCCGGACCGCACGCGGGAGACATCAAGGACGGGCGCGTGCGCCGCATCGACCTCCCGATCGCCGGGCTCGCGCAGCTGCACGCCGATCTGGTGATGGTGCTGATCGGGTTGACGGTGGGGGTGGTGGCGCTGGCGCTCGCGCTGCACTCGGCGCCGCTGCGGCGGGCCGGCGGCCTCCTGCTCGCGGTCGAGCTGGTCCAGGGCGCCGTCGGCTACACCCAGTACTTCTTGCACGTGCCGCCGCTGCTGGTCGGCCTGCACATGCTGGGCGCGTGCCTGGTATGGATCGCGGCCCTGCACGTGCTCCTGGTCGCGCGGTCCCGGAACACGACGGACGAGCCGGGACCGTTAGTGCCGTAGGTCACCGGGTAGGGCACTGACAGGGGCGGTTCGCCCGCCCGGCCGAACCACGGCCCGCCAGTACCACGCCGAGGACCCCAGCTGTGCCTTCAACCTCGCACTCCGCACCGCCGTTCCACAATCAAGATCAATTGAGCCGGGCTCTCGGCTGGGCCAGTGTCGGTCTCGGCCTGCCCCTACTCGTCCGTCCCGCCGAGTCCACCCAGGCCGTCGGCGTCGGCTCCTCGCCCAAGCACCGGGCCGCCGCGACGCTCGTCGGCGTGCGCGAGTTCGCGGCCGCCGCCGGGCTCCTCGCCCGGCCGAGCTCGGTCTGGCTTTGGAGCCGCGTCGCCGGCGACGCCATGGACCTCGCGATGCTCGGCCGGGCGATGAAGAAGTCCGACGGCCGCGGCATCCGCCGCACGGCCGTGGCCACCGCGGGCGTGGCCGCCATCGCGGCCGTCGATCTGTACGCCGCACTCACCCGGTCCCGCAAGGAGTCCGCGATGGAGATAACCGGTACGACGACCATCCGCACGTCACCGGACGAGCTGTACGCGTTCTGGCGCCAACTCGACCGGCTCCCCACCTTCATGGCGCACGTCGACGACGTGACGACGACCGGCGAGCGGACGAGCCACTGGAAGGTGAGCGCACCGTTCGGCCGCACGGTCGAGTGGGATGCCGAGATCACCGACGAGGACGCCGGCCGGTCCATCGCCTGGAAGTCGGTCGGCACCGCCGACGTCGAGAACGAGGGCGTCGTCCGCTTCAACCCGGCCCCCCGCGACCAGGGCACGGAGATCCACGCGACGATCCGGTACTCGATCCCCGGCGGCAAGCTCGGGGAGGCGGTGGCCCGGTACTTCGGCGAGGACCCACACCAGCAGCTCGACGACGACCTGCGCCGGCTCAAGCAGATCGTCGAGACCGGCGAGGTCGTGCGCTCCGAGGGAGCCCCCGGCGGCAAGCGCGCGCGCAAGGAGTTCCCCCAGCACGCCGCCCAGCCTCTGACCGATGACGAGTACGCCGCGGAGGTGTCGGCATGAAGGCCAACTGCTGGACCGGCCGCAACAGCGTCGAGGTCCTCGACGTCCCCGATCCGCGCATCTTGAACGCACGCGACGCGATCGTGAAAATCACCTCCACCGCCATCTGCGGCTCCGACCTGCACCTCGTTGACGGCTACGTGCCGTCGATGCAAAAGGGCGACATCCTCGGCCACGAGTTCATGGGCGAGGTCGTCGAGGTCGGTTCAGCCGTCGGCGCCGACAAGTTGCTCGTCGGCGACCGGGTGGTCGTGCCCTTCCCGATCGCGTGTGGCGCGTGCAACGCCTGCAAGGCCGAGCTGTTCTCCTGCTGCGAGAACAGCAATCCCAACGCCGGGATGGCCGAGAAGCTGTTCGGTCACCCGACCGCCGGCATCTTCGGCTACTCCCACCTCACCGGCGGGTACGCCGGCGGCCAGGCCGAATACGCGCGCGTGCCCTTCGCCGACGTCGGTCCGCTGAAGATCGAGGCCGACCTCACCGACGAGCAGGTGCTCTTCCTCAGCGACATCGTGCCCACCGGCTACATGGGCGCCGAGCTGTGCGACATCGAGGACGGTGACGTCGTCGCCGTCTGGGGCGCCGGACCGGTCGGCCAGTTCGCCATGGACAGTGCCCGGGTGCTCGGCGCCGGCACCGTCATCGCCATCGACAAGGAGCCCTACCGCCTGCAGATGGCCGCCGATGCCGGCTACGAGACTGTCAACTTCGACGAGATCGACGTCCGCTCGAAACTGCTGGAGCTGACGGGCGGACGCGGGCCGGACAAGTGCATCGACGCCGTCGGGCTCGAAGCGACGCACGGGGCGACGCACGTCCACGCGTACGACCGGGTCAAGCAGGCCGTGCGCTCGGAGACCGACCGTCCGCACGCCCTGCGGCAGGCCATCTTGTCGTGCCGCAGCGGTGGCGTCGTCTCGGTGATCGGGGTCTACGGCGGAATGATCGACAAGTTCCCGGCCGGTGCCTGGATGAACCGTTCCATCACGCTGCGGACCGGCCAGGCGCACGTCCACAAGTACATGCGGCCGCTGCTCGAGCGGATCGAGCGGGGCGAGATCGACCCCACCCGGATCATCACCCACCGCCTGCCGCTCGCCGAGGCCCCGCACGGCTTCGACATCTTCAAGAACAAGCAGGACAACTGCGAGAAGATCGTGCTCACGCCCTGACATCCGCGACTCGTCCCGGCTCCGTCCACCTGTGCGCGGACGGCGCCGGGACAACTCGGAGATCGACAGGTAAAGACGGCGTGATCTCGGGTAGGCCGCAAGCATGACAACGGAGCCTGGTTACCGACGGCGCAGCGGCCTCGGGCGGATCATCGCCATCGTGGTCGTCATCTGGCTGATCATCGGCGCGATCGCGGCGGGTCAGCGGCACTACTACAACAACCGCAAGGCCAGCTGCGCCAAGGTCTCGACGATCGTCGTGACCATCGTGGCCGGGCCGCTCAACTACGTGGGCGCGAACCCCAAGGAGAAGTGCCCGAACGTGAAGGTGCCGCAGCCCAGCAAATGAGCCCGGTCAGAAGGCCCGCGTGATCGCGTAGATCGCCAGGCCGGCGAGCGAGCCCACCACGGTGCCGTTGATGCGGATGAACTGCAGGTCGCGCCCGACCTGCAGTTCCAGCCGGCGGCTCGTCTCCTCGCTGTCCCATCGCTCGATGGTCGTCGTGATCACGTCCGTGATGTCCTGGGCGTAGTGCGTGACCACGTGCCCGACGAGGCGCTGCAGCGCTTCGTCCACCTTGCCCGCGATTCCGGCGTCGTCGCGCAACACCTCCCCCGCCCGCATCGTGAGCGACTCGGCCGACCGCCGCAGATCCGAGCCGGGGTTGTCGGCTTCGCGCAGCAGCAGCGTCTTCATGGCGTCCCAGAGATTGGCCAGGTACTCGCGGATGCGCGGGTGGTCGAGCAGCTGATCCCGGGCGGCTTCCACCTTCGCGATCTGCTCCGGGTCGCTGCGCAGCCGCTCGGCCAGCTCGCGCAGCTGCGTGTCGAACCCCCGCCGCAGGCCGTGGGAATCGTCGTCGATCACGTCGGCAATGAACGACTGCAGCAGGCTGAAGCCCTTGTTGAAGACCCGGTCGTCGAGCCACTCGGGCACCCACTCCGGGGACTCCTGGGCGACTCGCTGGCGGAACTCCGCCCGGTTGTTCTCGAGGAACTTCCGGGCGCCGCGCAGGAAGGTCGTGAGCGCGGCCTGGTGCTGACCGGCGTCGCACGCGGCGTCGATCAGCCGGGCGAGCAGTGGGGCGATGTCGAGTTCGCGCAGCCGCTTGTCGGCGAACGCCGCGACGGAGTTGCGCAGCTCGTCATCGCGCAGCACGGTCGCCAGGCCGCCGATCGCGCTGCTGAGTTCCTCGGCGAGGCGGTGCGCGTGCGCCGGCTCGGCCAGCCATTGACCCACCCGGGCCGGAACCTGGGCGGCGGCAACCCGTTCACTGACGATCTCGGTCGTCAGGAAGTACTGGTGGACGAAGCCGGCCAGGCCTTCCCCGATCTGGTCTTTCTTCTCCGGGATGATCGCGGTGTGCGGGATCGGCAGCCGCAGAGGATGGCGGAAGAGCGCGGTCACCGCGAACCAGTCGGCCAAGCCGCCGACCATCGACGCCTCGGCCGCGGCCTGCACGTAGCCCCAGACGCCGTTCCCGTCGCCGACGATCCGGCTGACGACGTAGACGACGGCGGCCAGCACCAGTAGGCCGCCGGCGATCAGCTTCATCCGGCGCAGCGCCCGCAACCGCTCCTCGGCGAGAGCGGGGAACGGACTGATGGGCGCGGTGACGCCCGGCCGCGTCGCGCCGGCCGTCATGCGCGCTCGGCGATCGCCGTGGCGAACGCGTCGACGGGTTCGTGGTCGCCGATCCCGTCCTGCAGGAACAGTGACGGTTCGGCGAGTTCGAGTTCGACCACGAGCGGGCCGGCGGGCGAGGGCAGCAGATCGACCCGCGCGTACAGCTGATCGGCCCCGAACCGGTCCCGCACGAAGTCCATGACGGCGGCGCCGATCGCCAGCTCGGCCGCGAGCGGCGTCTTGGCCTCGATCCGCTCCTCGGCGTACAGGGCGCCCGCGTCGACCGCCCGCGCGGTGCCCGGCGGGAGGAGCGGGCCCTTGCGGATCGCGTGACTCAAGCGGCCGTCCACATAGATCAGCGCCGTCTCGCCGGCCTCGTCGACCGCCTCGAGGTAGGGCTGGACGAGCGCCGTGCGGCCCGCCGCCTGCAGTCGTTGCAGGTGGGTGCGGGCGGCGTCGGCCTGGTCGGCGCTGAACCGGCCCGCCCCCCGTGACCCGGCCCCCACCGACGGCTTGACGACCAGCTCGCCCGCGCCGGGGCCGGCCGCGCCGCCGCCGAACAGGACGGTTGTCTCGGTCGGAGCCACGAACGTCGTCGGCACGATCGGGATCCCGGCCGCCTCGAGGTCGCGCAGATATACCTTGTCGGTGTTCCAAGCCACGACGGCGGCCTCGTTGGCCACCCGCGGCACCGCGTGCACCCAGTCGAGGAACGCGGGCAGATCGAAGGTGTAGTCCCACGTCGCCCGCAGCACCACCAGCCCGGCCGTCCAGTCGACGTCAGGGTCGGTCCAGATCACCCACCGGGCATCGACCCCGCGCTCGGTGAGGGCACTGACGAGCAGGTCGGCGTCGTCGTCGCCAGCGGGCAGCTGGGCACAGGTGGCGAGCAGGACGGCCGGCATCTTTCGATCCTATGGGCGGGTGTCGCTGAGCTGCGCCGGGTGTCGCCGCGGCCGGGTGACCCGCCCGGCGCCGCCTCAGCGGACGAAGGTGTCGACCGCGACCGCGACGAAGAGGAACGCGAGGTAGCTGTTCGACAGGTGGAACAGCTGCATGGCGGCCTTGGCGTTGGCGCCCTGCTTGGTGCGGGCGAGAAGCCGGTGCGCCGCGACGATCAGGGCTGCGCCGGACGCGATGGCCAGCACGCCGTAGACCCAGCCGGTGGCCAGTGGCCACAGCAGGAGCGACACCGCGGCCGTGAGCCAGGAATACGCGACGATCTCGGTCGCGACGCGGCGGGGCGAGGCGACGACCGGCAGCATCGGCACGCCGGCCCGCGCGTAGTCCTCGCGGTAGCGGATGGCCAGCGCCCAGAAGTGCGGGGGCGTCCAGAAGAAGACGACCGCGAACAGGACGACCGGCGCCCAGGCCAGCGAACCGGTGACGGCCGACCAGCCGATCAGGACGGGCATGCACCCGGCCGCGCCGCCCCACACGATGTTCTGCGACGTCCGCCGCTTGAG
The DNA here is from genome assembly GCF_046262535.1 of Jatrophihabitans sp. Classification (GTDB taxonomy): domain Bacteria; phylum Actinomycetota; class Actinomycetes; order Mycobacteriales; family Jatrophihabitantaceae; genus Jatrophihabitans. The sequence continues at coordinate 13,021 of NZ_JBHEMO010000046.1, forward strand.
CAGCATCGTGTAGACGACGACGTAGAACCCGATCGCCGCGGCCGTCAGCCCGGCGGCGAGCCAGTTGGTGGCCGCGCCCATCAGCGCGACGGCCAACACCCCGAGCACGAGCCCGAAGGCGAGCGCACCTCGGGGTGACACGTCGTGGCGGGCCAGGGGCCGGTGCGTGGTGCGCCGCATGAGCGCGTCGATGTCGCGGTCGACGTAGCAGTTCAGGGCGTTGGCGCTGCCCGCGGCGAGGGTCCCCCCGACCATGGTGGCGAGCACGACCCACCACTCGGGCAACCCGCCGGCGGCCAGGATCATCGACGGCAGCGTGGTGACCAGCAGCAGTTCGATGATGCGGGGCTTGGTCAGCGCGACGTAGGAGGCAACCCGCCCGCGGGCCCTCGGTTCGCGCGCGATCGCCCGCTGCGGAACGGCGATGGATCCGCCCTCGTCGGCCCGGCCGGGCAACGCCGAATCGGTCGGCGCGACGGGGGTCTGCGTCACGGCATCAGCGTAACTGTCGCGGCCGACCGGTCCGCATCCAGGCTCAGCGCCGCGTGTTGCGGAGCAGTCAGCTTTCCGATCGCCCCCCGGACACGTGATGTCGCTACGCTTGGCCTGGGTACGACGACTGGGAGAACGGGCCGAAATCCGGTCCACCGATCGCCATTTCCGAAGGGACGAACACCCTGTGACCGACACGGCAGACCCGGCGGAAGGCGTCGTCACGACGCATCCGGACTGGTGGACGGACCTCGACACGAAGGCCGTCGACAGCGCGCGCCTGTTGGCCGCCGACGCGGTCCAGAAGGTGGGCAACGGCCACCCGGGCACGGCGATGAGCCTCGCCCCCCTGGCCTACCTGCTCTACCAGCGCGTCATGCGCCATGACCCGACCGATCCGAACTGGACGGCCCGGGACCGGTTCATCCTGTCCAACGGGCACGCCTCGCTGACCCAGTACTGCCAGCTGTTCCTTTCCGGCTACGGGCTCGAGCTCGCCGACCTGGAGTCGCTGCGCACGTGGGGCTCGCTCACCCCCGGCCATCCCGAGTTCGGTCACACCCTCGGCATCGAGGTCACGACCGGCCCACTCGGGCAAGGCGTGGCCAACGGTGTCGGCATGGCGATGGCCGCCCGCCGCGAGCGCGGTCTGTTCGACCCCGATCCGGCAGTCGGCGAATCGATCTTCGATCACCACATCTACGTGATCGCCGGTGACGGTTGCCTCGAAGAGGGCATCTCGTCCGAGGCGTCCTCGCTCGCCGGGCACCAGCAGCTCGGCAACCTGATCATGTTCTACGACGACAACCACATCTCGATCGAGGACGACACCGCGGTCGCGTTCAGCGAGGACGTCCTCGCGCGCTACGTCGCGTACGGGTGGGACGTTCACCGTGTCGACTCCGGTGAGGACGTCGTCGCCCTGGAGAAGGCGATCAACAAGGCCAAGAAGGTCATCGACAAGCCGTCGATCATCGCGGTCCGCACGATCATCGGCTGGCCGGCCCCCACGAAGCAGAACACCGGCAAGGCCCACGGCAGCGCGCTCGGCGAGGACGAGATCCGGGCGACCAAGGAGCTGCTTGGTTTCGACCCGGACGTCCACTTCGGAGTCCGCGACGACGTGCTCGAGCACGCCCGGCAGGTCGTGACCCGCGGCCGCGAGGCGCACGCCGAGTGGCAGAAGCAGTACGACACGTGGGCGGCCGACAACCCCGAGCGCGCGGCGCTGGTCGAGCGGCTCCGGGAACGCAGGCTGCCCGACGGCTGGACCTCCGCGCTGGTCGACTTCCCGACTGAGAAGGACGGCAAACCGAACTCCGTCTCGACCCGGTCGGCGTCGGGCAAGGTGCTCAGCGGTCTCGCCGGCACGCTGCCCGAGCTGTGGGGCGGTTCGGCCGACCTGGCCGAGAGCAACAACACGACGATGGACGGCGAGCCGAGCTTCATCCCCGCTGTGCACCAGACGAAGGAGTGGCCGGGCGGCCCGTACGGCCGCACGCTGCACTTCGGCATCCGCGAGCACGCGATGGGCGCCATCATCAACGGCATCACGCTGCACGGCGCCACGCGCGTCTATGGCGGAACCTTCCTCGTGTTCAGCGACTACATGCGACCGCCGGTGCGCCTCTCGGCCCTGATGAAGATCCCGTCCATCTTCGTCTGGACGCACGACTCGATCGGCCTGGGCGGGGACGGTCCCACGCACCAGCCCATCGAGCAGCTCGCCGCCCTGCGCGCGATTCCCGGTCTGGACGTCGTTCGTCCGGCCGATGCCAACGAGACCGCCGTCTGCTGGAAGACGACGCTGGAGAAGACCGACGGCCCGGTCGGCTTCGCGCTCTCGCGGCAGAACCTGCCCGTGCTCGACCCGGCCAAGACAGTCGGCGCGGCCAAGGGCGCGTACATCCTCGAAGAGGGTTCGCACGGTCTGCCCGAGGTCATCCTGGTCGCCACCGGCTCCGAGGTGTCGCTGGCCCTCAAGGCCCGCGAGCTGCTCGAGGCCGACGGTGCGTCGGTGCGCGTCGTGTCGATGCCGTGCGTCGAATGGTTCCGGGCCCAGCCGTCGTCCTACCAGCAGCTGATCTTCCCGCCCGACATCAAGGCGCGGGTCAGCATCGAGGCGGGCGTCCCGCAGGGCTGGCGCGAGATCATCGGTGACTCGGGCGAGATCATCGCGATCGACCACTTCGGTGCCAGCGCCGAGGGCGACGTGCTGTTCGAGCAGTTCGGCTTCACCCCCGATCGCGTGGTGGCTGCCGCGCATGCGGCCCTCGAGCGGGCCGGCCGCGTCCGCGGCGCCACGACCGGTAATTAGGTAAGGGAGATCCCATGAGCGACGCACTCGCGCAGCTGTCCGATGCTGGCGTTTCCATCTGGCTCGACGACATCAGCCGCGAGCGGCTGCGGACGGGCAACCTGCAGGAACTGCTCGACTTTAAGCACGTCGTCGGGGTCACCAGCAACCCGACGATCTTCCAGAAGGCCCTCGACAAGGGCGACGCCTACGACGAGCAGGTTCGCGCGCTGGCGGCCCGGAAAATCGAGGGTGACGACGCGGTCCGGTTGCTGATGGGCTACGACATCCGCTGGGCGTGCGACATCCTGCGTCCGGTGTTCGACGCGACCGACGGCAAGGACGGCCGGGTGTCGATCGAGGTCGACCCGCGTCTCGCGCACGACACCGAGCGCACGACCGCCGAGGCCAAGGGCCTGTGGTGGCTGGTCGACCGGCCCAACGTGATGATCAAGATCCCGGCCACGCAAGAGGGTCTGGCCTCGATCACCGAGGCCACCGCCGAGGGCATCAGTGTCAACGTCACCTTGATCTTCGGTCTCGACCGCTACGACGCGGTCATGGACGCCTACCTGGCCGGCCTCGAGCAGGCCAAGAAGAACGGTGTCGACCTGTCGACGATCCGATCGGTGGCGTCCTTCTTCGTGTCCCGCGTGGACACCGAGGTCGACAAGCGGCTCGACAAGATCGGCACCGACGAGGCGAAGGCGCTGCGCGGCAAGGCCGCCATCGCGAATGCCCGGCTGGCCTACGAGCGCTACGAGAAGGTCATCGGCTCCGACCGGTGGAAGGCGCTGGCCGAAGCGGGAGCACACGTGCAACGGCCGTTGTGGGCCTCGACCGGCGTCAAGGACCCCGCCTACGACGACACCATGTACGTCATCGAGCTCGTCGCGCCCGACACCGTCAACACCATGCCCGAGGCGACCCTGGACGCAGTTGCCGACCACGGCAAGGTTCGCGGTAATGCCGTGGACGGCACCTACGATGACGCGCGCAAGGTGATCGACGACCTCAAGGGCCTGGGCGTCGACTACGACGAGTTCATCGAGGTGCTCGAGGTCGAAGGCGTCCAGAAGTTCGAGGACTCCTACAAGCAGCTCGCTGAAAGCGTGCACAGTCAGCTCGACGCCGCCGGAAAATGAGGCTGCGCGGGACATACGCAGGCGAAGGCATCCGCGATGAGTGACACCGAGGTGCCTGAGGCCGAGTCGAAGGCCGACACCAATCAGGCGGACGGCCCCGAGGCGAACGCGGACGGGCGCGGGACGGCCGCGGTACCGGCCGCGGTGTCGACCGGCCTGGACGAGCTCGGCGCCGACGGCTCGAACCCGTTGCGCGATCCGGCCGACCGGCGTCTGCCCCGCGTACCGGAGCCGTGCGCCCTGGTGATCTTCGGGATCGGCGGCGACCTGTCCCGCAAGAAGCTGATCCCGGCCGTCTACGACCTCGCCAACCGCGGGCTGCTGCCGACCGACTTCGTGCTCGTCGGCTTCTCCCGGGCCGACTGGCCCGGGGGCGGCACCTTCGAGTCCCTGGCCCGTAAGAGTGCCAAGGACGGCGCCCGGACGACCTGGAACGAAGAGGTCTGGAAGCGCCTGGCCGGCAACACCAAGTTCGTCGAAGGCTCCTTCGACGACGACAAGGCGATCGACAAACTCGTCGACGTCATGGGAGAGCTGCGCGAGTCGCACGGCATCCAGGGCAACGCGGCGTTCTACCTCTCGGTGCCGCCGTCGATGTTCCCAAACGTCCTGAAGCAGATGCAGCGCACCGGCCTTTCCGATGCGAACAAGGCGAGGGGCTGGCGGCGGGTCGTCGTCGAGAAGCCGTTCGGCCACGACCTGCCCAGCGCTCTGGAGCTCAACGGGCTCGTCGACAACGTCTTCCCGCCGCGCGACGTCTACCGGATCGATCACTACCTGGGCAAGGAGACCGTCCAGAACCTGCTGGCCCTCCGGTTCGCCAACCTGTGGTTCGAGCCGGTGTGGAACGCCAACTACGTCGACTCGGTGCAGATCACCATGGCCGAGGACGTCGGCATCGGTGGGCGGGCCGCCTTCTATCAGGCCACCGGCGCCGCCCGTGACGTCCTGCAGAACCATCTCCTCCAGCTGCTCGCGCTGACGGCCATGGAGGAGCCGGTCGAGTTCTCCCCCGAGGCCGTGCGCATCGAGAAGTTGAAGGCGCTGCGGGCCATCTCGCTGCCGGCCGAGCTCGAGAGCTACGCGATCCGCGGGCAGTACGACCAGGGCTGGCTCGCCGGCGAACGCGCGGTCGCCTTCCGGGCCGAGGACGGCATCCCCGACGACTCGAACACCGAGACCTACGCCGCCGTCCGCCTCGGCGTCGAAACCCGCCGCTGGGCCGGCGTGCCGTTCTACATGCGTACCGGGAAGCGGCTGCCCAAGCGGGTCACCGAGATCGCAGTCATCTTCAAGAAGGCGCCGCACCTGCCGTTCAGCAAGACCGACACGCAGGAACTGGGCCACAACCAGCTAGTCATCCGCGTCCAGCCCGACGAGGGGGTCACCCTGAAGTTCGGCTCCAAGGTGCCGGGCAGCGCGATGGAGGTGCGCGACGTCGCGATGGACTTCCTCTACGGCGAGGCGTTCACCGAGTCGTCGCCCGAGGCGTACGAGCGGCTGATCCTCGACGTGCTGGTCGGCGACGCGACGCTCTTCCCCCGCAGCGAAGAGGTCGAGGCGTCGTGGCGGGTGATCGACCCGCTGGAGAAGTTCTGGGCCGACAGCACCCCCCACCTCTACCGCGCCGGGGAGTGGGGACCGAAGGAGTCCGACGACATGCTGGCCCGCGACGGCCGCCAGTGGCGGAGGCCCTGACATGACAACTCTCTGGGACACGACCGGAACGGCCGTGGTCAAGGCCCTGGCCGCTGAGCGGCGCACCGGGGGCGCGGTCACGAGCGGCATTGCGCTGACCCTCGTGGTCGTCGTCGAGCACAAGGACGTCGAGGAGGCCGAAGAGGCGGCGACGATCGCCGCGAGCCGCCACCCGATGCGGACGTTGATGGTCGTGCGCCGGCACATCGACGCGCCGGTCCCCCGGCTGGATGCCGAGGTCACCATCGGTGGACGCTTGGGCCCGGGCGAGTCGGTGGTCTTGCGCATGTACGGCCGGCTGGCGCTGCACGCCGAGTCGGTCACCCTGCCGCTGCTCGCGCCGGACGCGCCCGTGGTGACGTGGTGGCACGGCCGCCCCCCCGAGAAGATCGCCTACGACCCGCTCGGCGTGTTCGCCGAACGGCGCATCACCGACGTGCTGCGCACCGACGATCCCAGCGCCGCCCTCCGCGAGCGGGCCGAGGACTTCGCCCCCGGTGACACGGACCTGGCCTGGACGCGCCTGACCCCCTGGCGGGCCGCGCTCGCCTCGGCCTTCGACGGCGCCCGGCACAAGCCGCAGTCGGCGACGGTGCGCGGCGGTAAGAACGAGCCGTCGGCGCGGTTGCTGGCCGGGTGGCTCTCGGCCCGCCTCGGCGTGGACGTCTCGGTCGAGGGCACCGACGACGAGCCGATCGGCGGCGTCGAGATCGGCTTCGCCGACGGCAAGACGACGCGGGCCACTCTCGAGGGCGGCAGCCTGGTGCTGCGCCGCGAGGGCCAGCAGGACTCGTACATGCCATTCGGCGAACGTCCGCTCGGCGAGCTGCTGGCCGAGGAGCTGCGCCGCCTCGACCACGACCACGTCTACGCCGAAGCGTTGTCCAATGTCACCGGGATCGAAGGGCTCGAGGAGCGCTCGCCGGTGCGCAAGCACATCTGGCACGATCCGGCGCTGGCCGAGCAGGCCAACTCATGACCACGGAGCCCGAAGTGGTGGTCGAGGAGTCGGCGACCGCACTAGCCGACCGGGTCGCCGACCTCGCCGTCGCCACGCTCAGCGCCGCCCTCGACGAACGCGGGGTGGCGCACCTCGTCATCACCGGCGGCGGCATCCTCGAGAAGGTCCTGGCCGCGCTCGCCGCCCGCAAGCCGATCGACTGGTCGCAGGTGCACGTGTGGTGGGGCGATGAACGCTACGTGCCCGCCGACTCCGCCGACCGCAACGACCTCCCGGCGAAGGCCGCCCTGCTCGACCAGGTCGCGGTCGATCCGTCGAAGGTGCACCGGATGCCGCCGTCGGACGCCGGGTTCGGTGAGGACGTCGAGGCGGCCGCCGCCTCCTATGCCGCGGAATTGGCCGAGGCAGCTGCCGGCCACGCCGAAGTCCCGACGTTCGACCTGGTCCTGCTCGGCGTCGGCCCGGACGGCCACTGCGCCTCGCTGTTCCCGGGCCACCCGGCCCTGCACGAGTCCGCGGCCTCGGTCGTCGCCGTCCACGATTCCCCGAAGCCGCCACCGACCCGGCTGTCGTTGACCTTTCCGGCGCTCGATGCGGCGAACGAGATCTGGTTCGTGGCCTCCGGCGACGGCAAGGCCGACGCCGTGAGCCGAGCGCTGGGCGGAGCCGACTTCACCGACGTGCCGTCGGCCCGGCCGCGCGGTCGCGAGCACACCCTGTGGCTGCTCGACCGCGACGCGGCGGCGAAGCTGCGCGGTTAGCTCTCGCCGCGGCGGGCCCGCAGGCGGGCGAGCGCCTCCTCGAGGATCGCGGCGCCGTCCTCGTCGGAGCGCCGCTCCTTCACGTAGGCGAGGTGGGTCTTGTACGGCTCGTTGCGCGGCGCGTTCGGCGGCGCCTCCGACTGCCGCCCGGCCGGGTAACCACAGCGGGGGCAGTCCCAGGTGTCGGGCAGGGCCGCGTCCAGCGCGAACGCGGGACGAACCTCGTGACCGTTCGCGCAGAAGAACGACACGATCTGCCGCGGCGCCGACTCGCCCCGCTCGTTCTCGCCCATCGGTCCGGCGCCTACTCGGCTGCCTCGGATCGCACTGCCACCAGCCACGTGTGTCCCTCTCTGCTAACCAGGCGGCGGCGTCAGGCCGCGTTCTTGTAGAGCAAGCACAGACCCACGATGCTGATCGCCCAGACCGCGCCGGCGATGATGGTCAGCCGGTCGAGGTTGCGCTCGACCACCGACGATCCCGACAGGTTGGAGTAGAACGAACCGCCGAGCATCGACGACAAGCCGCCGCCCTTGCCCCGGTGCAGCAGCACCAGAACGATGAGCAACAAGCTCGATACGACCATCACGATCGATAGCGTCATAATCATTGTCGAAGGCCTCAGCTGTTGGACGCGAACGTAGGACTGCCTTGCTGGGTAAGGTTACCTGGCCGACGGCCGCGAACCGAGCACCGGCTCACCGGGCCGCGACCGGTTGTCCGGCGGCGACGCAGATCGCGCTGAACTCGACCGGGTCGAGGCTGGCGCCTCCGACCAGGGCACCGTCGATGTCGGGCTGGGCCAGGATCTCCGCCGCGTTGGCCGCTTTCACGGACCCGCCGTAGAGGATGCGCACCTTTCGCGCGAGCTCCGGGCTGTACATCTCCCCGAGCTTGCCGCGGATCGCCTCGCACACCTCTTGCGCGTTCTCCGGCGTGGCCACCTTGCCGGTGCCTATCGCCCAAATGGGCTCGTAGGCGATCACGACCGATTCGACCTGGTCGGCCGGCAGCCCGGCCAGGGCTCCGTCCAGCTGGGCTGAGCAGTGCGCGATGTGGCCGTCGGCGTCGCGCACCTGCAGCGATTCGCCGATGCACAGGATCGGCGTCAGCCCGTTGCGGAAGGCGGCGACGAGCTTCGCGTTGACCAGGGCGTCGTCCTCGTCGTGATACTGCCGGCGCTCGGAGTGCCCGACGACGACGTAGGTGCAGCCGAGTTTGGCCAGCATCGGCCCCGACACGTCGCCGGTGTAGGCGCCGGAGTCGTGGGGTGAGAGGTCCTGCGCCCCGTACCGGATCGGGATCCGGTCGCCGTCGATCAGCGTCTGCACGCTGCGGATGCTGATGAACGGGGGTAGGACTGCCATCTCGGCCGCGGCGAACTGCTCGGGCGTCAGGCTGAAGGCCAGTTTCTGGGTCAGCCCGATCGCCTCGAGGTGGGTGTAGTTCATCTTCCAGTTGCCGGCGATGAGTGGGCGCCGACCGGACGGAGGCAGCGCAACGGTGACCGGCTCGTTCGCCACGTCAGACTTCTTCCAGAACCGCAACACCGGGCAGTTCCTTGCCTTCGAGGAATTCCAGCGACGCGCCGCCGCCGGTCGAGATGTGCCCGAACGCGTTGACGTCCAGGCCGAGGGCCCGCACGGCGGCCGCGCTGTCGCCGCCACCCACTACCGAGAGTCCGCCGGACGCCGCCACCGCCTCGGCGACGCCCTTCGTGCCGGCCGCGAAAGGGGCGAGCTCGAACACGCCCATCGGGCCGTTCCAGAAGACAGTCTGCGCGCCGGCCAGCGCGGCGGCGAAGGCGGCGACCGACTCGGGGCCGATGTCCAGCCCCTTCGTGCCGGCCGGGATCTCGGCCGCCGGGATGGTCTGGGTCGACGCGTCCGCGCTCAGCTCGCGCGCGACCACGATGTCGGTCGGCAGCACGATCTTGTCGCCCGCCTCGTCGAGGAACCGCTTGCAGTTCTCGATCTGGTCGGGCTCGAGCAGCGAGTCGCCGACCTCGTGCCCCTGGGCGGCGAGGAACGTGAAGCACATGCCGCCGCCCACCAGCAGCCGGTCGACCGTGGGCAGCAGCGACTCGATCACCGCAAGTTTGTCGCTCACCTTCGACCCACCGAGCACCACGACGTAGGGCCGCTCGGGCTCGCCGGTGAGCCGGGTGAGGACCGCCAGCTCGTCGCGCACGAGGTCCCCGACGTAGTGCGGCAGCAGCTTGGCGATGTCGTACACCGAGGCGTGCTTGCGGTGCACCGCGCCGAACGCGTCCTCGACGAAGGCGCCGCCCTCGTCCTCGCCGCCGGTCAGGAACCCGAGGCATCGGGCGAACTCGTGGCGCTCGGCGTCGTCCTTGCTCGTCTCGCCGGCGTTGAAGCGGACGTTCTCGAGCAGCAGTACCTCGCCGTCCTTCAGCTCGGTGGCGAGCAGTCGCTCGCTCTCGCCGACCGTGTCCAGGGCGAAGTCGACCGGTCGCCCGAGCAACTGGGCCAGCCGATCGGCGACGGGGCTGAGGCTGTACGCCGGATCGGGTGCGCCCTTCGGCCGGCCGAGGTGCGCCGCGACGATGACGCGCGCGCCGGCTTCGACCAGCCGGGTGAGCACCGGCAGCGAGGCGCGGATACGCCCGTCGTCGGTGACCCCTCCGTCGCTGAGCGGAACGTTGAGGTCTGAGCGGACGAGGACGCGCCGGCCGTTGAGTGCGCCGCCGCCGTGCTTGATCAGGTCGTCAAGCGTCTTCACGACACCGGCCCGTTACAGCGACGAGCCGACGAGCAGAGCGAGGTCGACCAGCCGGTTCGAGTAACCCCACTCGTTGTCGTACCAGCCCACGACCTTCACCTGGTTGCCGATGACCTTCGTGAGGCCCGCGTCGAAGATGCACGACGCCGGATCGGTGACGATGTCGGTGCTGACGATCTCGTCCTCGGTGTAGACGAGGATGCCCTTGAGCTCGCCTTCGGCCGCGGCCTTGTACGCCGCCTTGACCTCATCGGCGGTGACGTCCCGGCCCACGGTGACGGTGAGGTCGGTGGCGCTGCCGGTCGGGACCGGGACGCGCAGCGCGTAACCGTCGAGCTTGCCCTTCAGCTCGGGCAGCACCAAACCGATGGCCTTCGCGGCGCCGGTGCTGGTCGGGACGATGTTCAGCGCGGCCGCCCGGGCGCGGCGCAGGTCCTTGTGCGGGCCGTCCTGCAGGTTCTGGTCCTGGGTGTACGCGTGGATCGTCGTCATCAGGCCGCGTTCGATGCCGAACGAGTCGTTGAGGACCTTGGCCAGCGGGCCCAGGCAGTTCGTGGTGCACGACGCGTTGGAGATGATCGTGTGCTTGGCCGGGTCGTAGTCGTTGTCGTTCACGCCCAGGACGATGGTGACGTCCTCGTTCTTCGCGGGCGCGGAGATGATGACCTTCTTCGCCCCGCCGTCGACGTGCACCTTCGCCTGGACGGCGTCGGTGAAGATGCCGGTCGACTCGATGACGACGTCGGCGCCGATCTCGCCCCAAGGCAACTGGGCGGGATCGCGGTGCGCGAAGGCCTTGAACGACTTGCCGTCGACGGAGATCTCGTCCTCGGTGGATCGGACCTCGCCGGGGAACCGGCCGAGGATCGAGTCGTACTTGAGCAGGTGCGCGAGCGTCGCGTTGTCGGTCAGGTCGTTGACGCCGACGATCTCGAGGTCCGCGCCAGCGGCCACTGCGGCCCGGTAGAAGTTGCGCCCGATGCGGCCGAAGCCGTTGATGCCGACACGTACGGTCACTGCTGTTGCTCCTTGGGATACGCGATCACACGGCGTTTGTTCTCGCCCTGAACACTATCGGGTGCGGGCGAACCGGCTTCGCCGTGCGCGCTACCAGCGGGTAGCGACGAGACCACCTTGGGGTGTCATTTCCTGGTCGGGCGCGGGCGGGGGCGCCCGGCGGGGTCATCGGGCTCGCCCGTCCCCGCCGCCGGCTTGTCCTCGGTGTCAGGGCCCCCGTACGCCTCGCTGAACTGCTTGGCGGTGTCCTTGGCCCGTTCCCGCAGCGTGCCGAGCAGCTTGCCGGCGGACAGCGCCGCCTTCTCGACCTTCGGGCCGGCGGCTTCGACCGCCTTGGCCACCTTCGGGCCGGCCGCGGCGGTCGCCTTGGCGATCGCTTCACGCGGTGTGGGCCGGCCTGGATCCTCGGGGGGTCGTTGCGTCGGCATGCGTCCAGCCTAAGCCGATCGGCCGTCCGGGTGAACGGGCCCCCGACATCAGGGGGCGAGCATCTCCGGGGTGACCGCCGATTCGGTGTCCGGAATGTTGAGCTCCTGCGCCCGCTTGTCGGCCATGGCGAGCAGGCGGCGAATTCGCCCGGCGACGGCGTCCTTCGTCATGACCGGGTCGGACAACGCGCCGAGTTCCTCGAGCGAGGCCTGCTTGTGCTCCAGCCGCAACCGGCCCGCCTGCAGCAGGTGGTCGGGCGCGTCGCCGTCGAGGATCTCCAGCGCCCGCTCGACCCGCGCTCCGGCCGCCACGGCGGCGCGGGCCGACCGGCGGAGGTTCGCGTCGTCGAAGTTGGCCAGGCGGTTGGCCGTCGCGCGCACCTCGCGCCGCATGCGCCGCTCCTCCCAGGCCAGGAACGACTCGTGCGCACCGATCATGGTGAGCAACGCACCGATCGCGTCGCCGTCGCGCACGATCACGCGGTCACCGCCGCGCACCTCGCGGGCCTTGGAGGTGATCCCGAGCCGCCGCCCGACGCCGACGAGCGCCAGCGCCGCCTCGGCCGAGGGGCAGGTGATCTCGAGCGAGCACGCCCGCCCCGGTTCGGTGAGCGACCCGTGGGCCAGGAACGCACCGCGCCAGGCCGCTTCGGCATCAGCGACGCCGCCGGCTACGACGTGATGCGGCAAGCCTTTCACCGGGCGTCCGCGCAGGTCGACCAGCCCGGCCTGGCGGGCCAGCCGCTCGCCGTCCTTCGCGACCCGGACGAGGTATCGGCTGCCCTTGCGCAGACCACCACCGGCGACGATCTGCACCTCGGAACCATGGCCGAAGATGTCCGCGATCTCCTTGCGCAACCGGCGGGCCACCGAGCCCGTGTCGAGCTCGGCCTCAATGACGATGTGACCGCCGATCAGGTGCAGGGCACCGGCGAAGCGCAGCATCGTGGCCAGTTCGGCCTTGCGCGCGGACATGCGGGTGACCGGCACCCGGCTGAGCTCGTCCTTGACGGCCGCCGTCATCGCCATCTGATCGCCCCTCTACCCGGTCCGTGCTTCGGGACCAGGTTCGTCATCCAGCACGTGTTGGATCGCTTCGCTCAACCGCGTTGCGTCGTGGCGTTCCGCGCTGTCATCTGCCGCGAGCCTAGAGACTACGAGACGCGCGCCGATCGCGCCCACGTGTCGGGTGAGTTCGGCGGGGTCGAGCACGGACTCCGTGTCGGCCAGGACGGCGTCGATCTTGAGGCCGCCACACGGGGCCGCATGCTTCAGCAGCAGGTCGAGGAGCTGGTGCGGTTCGTAGTCGTCGGTCTCGCCGGCCTGCGGAACGAGATTGAGAATGACCACCACCCGCGCCGGCGTGGCACACAACGCCGTGCCGAGTTCGCGCAGCAGCAGATGCGGGATGACGCTGGTGAACCACGATCCCGGTCCGAGCACGACGACATCGGCTTCGCGCACGGCGTCGGCCGCGGCCGCACAGGCCGGTGCACCGGTCGGCAGTAGCCGCACGCTGCGGACCCGGCCGGGCGTGGCCGCGATCGAGGACTGCCCGCGGATCTGTCTGGTGCGGTCCGGGTGATCCGGGTCGAAGCGGTCGGCGAGCGCGACCAGATCCAGCGGAACCGGGCTCATCGGCAGCACCCGGCCGACCGCACCGACCAGCTCGGCCAGCTGCGCGAGCGCGGCGACGGGATCGGTCTCGCGCTCCAGCAGCGCGGTGAGCATCAGATTCCCGACCGGATGCCCAGCGAGGACACCGTGCCCGCCGATGCGGTGCTGGAGCAGATCGGTCCAGCGCGCGTGCGTGGGATCGGTGGCGGCCAGGGCGGCCAGCGCCATGCGAAGATCGCCGGGCGGCAGCACCTTCATCTCCCGCCGGATCCGTCCGGACGACCCCCCGTCGTCGGCGACGGTGACGATGGCGGTCAGCTCGGAGGTCAGCAGTCGCAGGGCGGACAGCGAGGCGTGCAGGCCGTGCCCGCCACCCAGCGCCACCGCCCGCAGTGCGGCTTGCGTCATTCGCGGACTCATTCACGACCCAGGTCGCGGTGCACGACCGTCGTCTGCACGCCCATCGCGGTGAGCCGGTCGGCCAGTTGTTCCGACATTGCCACGGACCGGTGCTTGCCACCTGTGCAGCCCACGGCCAGGGTCAGGTAGCGCTTGCTCTCGCGCGTGTAGCCGGCACCGATGATGCGCAGGATGTCGGTGTAGCGGTCGAGGAACTCGCCGGCGCCTTCCTGGCTCAGGACGTAGTCGCGCACGGACGGATCCTGGCCGGTCAGGTCACGCAGCTCGGGGATCCAGTGCGGATTGGGCAGGAACCGGACATCGACGACGAGGTCGGCGTCGACCGGTAGCCCGTACTTGTACCCGAACGACAACACCGTCGCCCGGAGAGCGGGGCGCCGCTCGCCGCCGGTACCGGTGAAGGCCGATTCGATCGAGCGGCGCAGCTCGTGCACCGACCGGTCGCTGGTGTCGATGACCAGATCGGCTTCGTCGCGCAACCCGCTGAGCAGCGCGCGTTCGGCCGCGATGCCGTCGGTCAGGCGCCCGTCGCCCTGCATCGGATGTTCCCGGCGGACGTTCTCGAAACGGCGCACCAGGACGTCGTCACGTGCTTCGAGGAACAGCACTCGCGGGCGCATGTGCCGGTCGGCCAGATCGCGGATGACCGTGCGCAGATCCTTCGAGAACGCGCGGCTGCGCACATCCATGACGACGGCCAGCCGGGTCACCGCTCCCCCGCTGCGGCTGCCCAGGTCGACCAGGGTCTGGATGAGTTCGGGCGGCAGGTTGTCGACGACGAAGAACCCGAGATCCTCGAAGCACTTCGCGGCCGCACTGCGGCCGGCGCCCGAGAGCCCGGTGATGATCACCGTCTCGAGACCGCCGGATACCGCCGCCGCGCGCTCCCGTACCGGTTCACCCATGTGTCGGCCTCATGGCGTCATCTTGCAGCACCTCACCGGTGGTGACGTTCACGGCCGGGGCGGCGTCGGTGGGCACTGCGAGTGCCGCGACGACGGCCTCGGCCGTGTGCCGCCCGACACCCGGTACCTGCATGACGTCCTCGACCGACGCCGCGCGCAGCCGCTTGATGGAGCCGAACTGCCTCAGCAACGCCTTACGGCGGGTTTCCCCGAGGCTTGGGATGTCGTCGAGTGCGGACGTGGTCATCGCCTTGGACCGCTTCTGCCGGTGGTAGGTGATCGCGAAACGGTGCGCCTCGTCGCGGACACGCTGCAGCAGGTACAGCGCCTCGGATGTCCGCGGCAGGATCGCCGGGTACTCCTGGTCGGGCAGCCATACCTCTTCGAGGCGCTTGGCCAGGCCGGCCAGGGCGACGTCGTCGATGCCCAGTTCGGTCAGCACGGCCTGGGCCGCCGCCACCTGCGGAGCACCGCCGTCGACCACGAGCAGGTTCGGCGGGTAGGAGAACTTGCGGGGGCGCCCGGTCGTCGGGTCGATGCCCGGCCGGGTCGTCTCGGCGGCCTCGGCGGCCGGATCGCTGTCGGCGTCGGCACCGGTCTCGACCTGCTCGTCGAGGTAGCGGGCGAACCGGCGACGGACGACCTCGGCGATCCAGGTGACGTCGCCCGAGCCCTCGCCGGTGTAGCGCAGCGCGAAGCGCCGGTATTCGCTCTTGCGGGCCAGCCCGTCCTCGAACACGACCATGCTGGCCACCACGTTGGTGCCCTGCACGTGGCTGATGTCGAAGCATTCGATGCGCAGCGGCGCAACACGAAGGTCCAATGCTGTTTGGAGCTCGTCGAGAGCTCGAGACCGTGCGGTGAGATCCGATGCCCGTTTGAGCTTGTGTTGGTTCAGGGCCTGGGCGGCGTTGCGGGCCACCGTCTCAGCGAGGGCCCGTTTGTCGCCGCGTTGGGGTACGCGCAGCGATACCCGCGAGCCGCGCAGGCCGGACAACCACTCCGAGAGCGCGTCGGCGTCGTCGGGCAGGACCGGGACGAGCACCTCGCGCGGGATGCCGGACGATTCCTCGTCCTCGCCGCCGTACACCTGGGTGATGAACTGCTCGACGAGGTCACCGGTCGACATGTCGTCGAGCCGGTCCACGATCCACCCGCGCTGGCCGCGCACGCGCCCGCCGCGCACGTGGAAGACCTGCACGGCCGCCTCGAGGTCGTCCTCGGCGAAGGCCACCACGTCGGCGTCGGTTCCGTCGCCGAAAACCACGGCCTGCTTCTCCATGGCCCGGCGCAGCGCCTCGAGGTCGTCGCGCATCCGCGCCGCCAGCTCGAACTCGAGGTTCTCGCTGGCCTCGACCATCCGCCGCTCGAGCCGCTTCATCATGAGGTCGGTCTTGCCGGCCATGAAGTCGCAGAAGTCGAGGACGATGTCGCGGTGCTCCTCGGCGGTGACCCGACCGACACAGGGCGCGCTGCACTTGCCGATGTAGCCCAGCAGACACGGACGGCCGACCTGCCCCGCCCGCTTGAAGACGCCCGCTGAGCAGGTACGAGCCGGGAACACCCGCAGCAGCAGGTCGAGGGTCTCGCGGATCGCCCAGGCGTGTGAGTAAGGCCCGAAGTACCGCACGCCCTTGCGCTTCGGGCCGCGCATGACCTGCAGGCGCGGGAACTCCTCGTAGAGCGTCACCGCCAGCGAGGGATAGGACTTGTCGTCACGGTAGCGGACGTTGAAGCGCGGGTCGAACTCCTTGATCCAGGTGTACTCGAGTTGCAGCGCCTCGACCTCGGTGCGCACGACCGTCCACTCGACCGACGCCGCCGTCGTCACCATCTGCCGGGTGCGCTGGTGCAGCCCGGCGATGTCGGCGAAGTAGGAGTTGAGCCGCTGGCGCAGGCTCTTCGCCTTGCCGACGTAGATCACCCGGCCGCGCTCGTCGCGGAACTTGTAGACCCCCGGCCCGACCGGGATCGTCCCCGGGGCGGGGCGATAGCTGGACGGGTCGGGCACGGTTCCGAGGTTAGTCACCGGCTCCGACGGCTTCGACCGCTCAGCCGGAGCACGCTTCCGCGGAACTCCTCCGGGCGGGACGTCCTTCGATCGTCGTGGCCGCGAGCGCAGCCGCGATGGACCACAACAGGGCGCAGACGACCGCCAGCACGTGCAGGCCCGTCACGAAGTGGCCCGGGCGAAGCGCCGAGCCGGACGGACGCCGTGGTTAGGCCGGCGCCGCAACCCAGCACTCCGAGTCCCACGAGCAGCGCCGGCAGTCCGCCGCGCACACCGACGCCGAGCAGCGGCAGCGCCCCGACGGTCGCTGCCAGGCAGCCGCTGACGACGGCGGTCCGCGGACCGCGCCGTGCGGTGAGCCGGCCCGAGACCGGGGCGAGAACGACCAAGGGCACGGCCATAGGCAGCACGGCCACACCGGCACGGACCGCCCCGAAGCCGCGGACGACCTGCAGGTAGAGGCTGACCACGAACAGCAGCCCGTTGAAAACCAAGTTCATCGTCAGCGCGACGACGTTCGGCCCGACGAAGGCGCACCCGTGCGGTGATCAACATCGCCGCCACCGGTGCCGCCGCACAACCGAGCGACGCGGTCCCGAACACTGCGAGGCCGACCAGAACCATCCGGCGATGGCCGAACCGGTCGCCCAGCGTGCCCCCCGCGAGCAGCAGGCTGGCGATGCTCACCGCGTACCCGTCGACCACCCACTGCAGGGAGGCGACGCCGAGGCCGAGCCCGGCGCCCATCCGGGGCAGGGCGACGTTGAGATCGTCACGTCGAGCAGCACGAGGAACATGCCGGCGCACATGACGGTCAGGACCCGGCTCGGGCGATCTAGGGCAGCCATGCCTCCAGCATCGGCCGGCGACACTTCGGTCCGTACCGAAGGATGCCAGGCGCAGACTGGGCAGGTGGACACCGATAGCACCGCCAAGCGCGCGGCCGACATCGCGCCGGTCGCCGCGCTGCTGGCCGATCGCACTCGGGCCCGGATCATCGCCGCGCTGGTCGACGGGCGTGCGCTACCGGCGTCGGTCATCGCCCAGGAAAGCGGCGTGTCGGCGTCGACCACCAGCGAACACCTCGCCCGGCTCGTGACCGGCGGCCTGTTGCACGTCGAACCGTCCGGCCGGCACCGCTACTACCGCCTGGCCGGCCCGGACGTCGCCGCCGCAGTTGAGGCACTCGCCGTGATCGCCCCGCAGCCGCCGGTCACGTCCTTGCGCGAGTCGACGCGGGCGGCGGCGATGCGGCGGGCCAGAACGTGTTACGACCATCTCGCCGGGCGGGTCGGTGTCGGGCTGATGCAGGCGTTCGTCGACCGGGGCGCACTCGTCCGGGTTGACGGCCGAGCGGGCACGCTGCCCCATTCGGCCGACCGATCGGCGGCGCCGGCCCGGACCGAGCCGTACGCGCTGGGCCCGCACGCAGCGGAGGTGTTCGACGGCACCGGTGTCGAGCTCGACGCCCTGCTCCACCGCCCGGCCGGGGCCCGGCCGCTGCTGCGGTTCTGCGTCGACTGGAGCGAGCAGCGTCATCACCTGGCCGGTGCGCTCGGCGCCGCCGTCCTCGACCGGGCGCTGCAGGCCGGGTGGGTGGTGCGCCGGCCGAACGGACGAGCCGTCGACGTGACCGACGCCGGGCAGCGAGCGTTGCGGCAGTCCCTCGGCCTTCAGGACGTCGCGTAGCGGTCGATCTCGGCAAGCAACGCGGCCTTGCCGGCGTCGTCGAGGAAGGACGCCCGAACTCCCGCGCGGGCCAGCTCCGCGACTCCGGCGGGGTCGAGCCCCAGCAGCCCCGCGGCCACCGCGTATTCCCCGTTCAGCGTCGTCGAGAACATCGGCGGGTCGTCGGAGTTGATCGTCACAGGGACTCCGGCGGCGACGAGGGCGGGCAGCGGGTGTTCGGCCAGGGACGGCACGGAGCGGGTCCGCACGTTCGACGTGGGGCAGACCTCGAGCGGGATCCCGGCGTCGCGCAGGTGCGCCAGGAGTCGCGGATCCTGCGCGGCGGCGATGCCGTGCCCGATCCGCTCGGCGCCGAGGTGCGTGAGGGCGTCCCACACCGTCTCCGGGCCGGTCGACTCGCCGGCGTGCGGAACGCTGTGCAGCCCCTCCGCGATCGCTGCGCGGAAGTGCGGCGCGAACTGGGCCCGCGGCACCCCGATCTCCGGACCGCCCAGGCCGAAGCTGACCAGACCGTCCGGGCGGTGCTTGGTCGCCACCTCCAGGGTGACGTCGGCGGCCGGGACACCCGCCTCACCGGGGATGTCGAAGCACCAGCGCAACTCGACGCCGTGGTCGGCGCGGGCCCGGCGGCGGGCGTCCTCGACGGCCTCGCAGAACGCCTCGGCCGGGATCCCGCGGATGATCGACGAGTAGGGGGTCAGCGTCAGCTCGGCATAGCGCACCTGCTGGCCGGCCAGTTCCCGCCCGATCTCGTAGGTCAGCGTCCACAGGTCCTCGGCGTCGCGGATCAGGTCGACGACCGACAGGTAGACGGTGATGAAGTGCGCGAAGTCGCTGAACACGAAGTAGTCGGCGAGCATGTCCGGATCGGCGGGCACCGGAGTCGATCCGGCGTGCCGGGCGGCAAGTTCGGCCACGATCCGCGGCGAGGCCGATCCCACGTGGTGGACGTGCAGCTCGGCCTTGGGCAGCCCGGCGATGAAGTCAGCGAGTTCGGTCATGCTCCAAGAGTCTGACACATCCATGTCAGGTTTACCGCGGATCACCAGCGGTCGTGGACGAGGGCCCGGATCCGGCGGTCGTACAGCTCGCGGACCGCGGCTCGCGTCGAGTCGTCCAGCCGCGGCAGCTGGGCCGCTGCCGCGTTGCCGGCGGCCTGCTCCGCGGACCGGGCGCCGGGGATGACCGCGGTGACGCCCGGTTGGTCGATGACCCAGCGCAGTGCCAGCTGGGCCGGGGGCACACCGTCGGGTGCCAGGGCGGCGAACTCCTGGGCGGCGGCCACGCCGGCGTCGAAGTCCACGCCGGAGAAGGTCTCCCCCGCGTCGAATGCCTCGCCGTGCCGGTTGAAGGTCCGGTGGTCGTCGGCGGCGAACGTCGTCTCGGAGGTGTAGCGGCCGGAGAGCAACCCCGATGCCAGCGGCACGCGGGCCAGCACGCCGACGCCGGCGGCCGCGGCGGCGGGCAGCACCTCGTCCAGCGGTTTGCGCCGGAACGCGTTGAGGATGATCTGGATGCTGGCCACGCCGGGCCGCGCCAGGGCGGTCAGCGCCTGGGCCGCCGTCTCCACGCTCACGCCGTAGGCGGCGATGCGCTGTTCGTCGACCAGGGTGTCGAGGGCGTCGAAGACCGCATCGTCGGAGTAGACGGCGGTCGGCGGACAGTGCAGCTGCACGAGGTCGAGCCGATCGGTCCCCAGATTGCTGCGCGAACGGTCGGTCCAGTCGCGGAAGTTGGGGAGGACATAGTTCTCGGGCAGCTGCTCGACGCGCCGGCCCATCTTCGTGGCCACGAGGATGTCGCGGCCGGGGTGCTGGCGCAGGAAGCGACCGATCAGCTGCTCGCTGCGGCCGTCGCCGTAGACGTCGGCCGTATCGAACAGGGTCACGCCGGCGTCGACGCTCGCGGTGAGAACGTCAAGGGCCGTGGACTCGTCGACGTCGCCCCAGTCGGCGCCGAGCTGCCAGGTGCCGAGTCCGACGACCGAGACCGGCCGGCCGGTGCGGCCGAGGATGCGGGATTCCATTCCCGCCACGCTAGTGCGCCAGGGCCACCGGCTCGTCGGGGGCGCTCGGAACCGGGGCCGACGGCGCGCCGCCGCTCAGTTCCGGGTCCGGAGCTGGTCGATGCCGCAGCGCCAGCAGGCCGATCGTCGCGGCCCCGAGGCCGATCAGGCCGCACACCACGAAGCCCCCGTGCCACCCGGCCGCGTCGATGGCGAGCCCGGCGACGGGTGCGCCCAGCGCACCGCCGGCGGTCATCGCCGATCCGTGCCAGCCGAGTGCCTCGCCGCGAACCCGTTCCGGCACGCTGGTGGACAGCGCGTCGACCGCGGCGGTGATCGTGGGGGCGCAGAACAGCCCGGTGAGGAAGAGCAGCGCGGCGATGACGAACGCGTTCTGCGCCAGCGCGACCGGCACCGTGGTGGCGGCGAGCAGCCCGAGCAGGACGGGGACCGGGATGGACCGGTGCAGGGCGCCGTAGACCAGGCCGCCGACGGCCGAGCCGAGGCCCCAGAGACCCAGTTCCCACCCGATCCACGGCTGGTGGCCCAGGTGGCGCAGCGCAGCGACCACGCCGACGTCGGTTCCGGTGAGCACGACCGTCGCGCCCGCGCTCATGGCCAGGACGGCCAGCACCTGAGGGGTCATCCATCGCCGGACCGGGATCCGCGGCCGGCCCGGCTGGGCGCCGTCGTCCGCCCGGCGCAGTGGCGGGTTCGCGAACCAGAGCCGGACGCCGCCGGCGATCGTCGCGAACTCGCAGGCGAACAGGGCCCAGGACGTCGGCCAGTAGGTGGCCAACAGCACCCCGGCGGCCGGCCCGATCATGTACGACATCTCGACCGCGACCGAGTCCATGGCCAGGACGGTCCGCCGCCGGGAGTCGTCCACCGCGCACATCAGCGCCTGCCGGATGATCGAGAAGGTCGGCACGAGGAAGAGGTTGGCGACGGTCGCGAGCACCAGCAGCGGCCAGTAGCCGACGAACGGTGCCACGCTCCAGCAGGCGCTGAGCACGGCCAGCGACGGGACGATGGCGCGCCGCAGCCCGAGCCGGTCGAGCAACCGGCCACGCCACGGCGCGCTGACGGATGCGGCCACGGTGGCCACTCCGACGAGCAGCCCGGCCGCACCGTACGAACGGTGCAGATGGGTGACGACGTGCAACGTCATGACCACGTTGCCGGCCCACAGCGGTACCCGCATGACCAGGCTGAGGAGCAGGACGCGCCGCACTCCCCCGCTGCGCAGCACGTCGCGATAGGCCTGCGTCCCCATGCCGTTCACCCTGCCACCGGGGTACGACACGTTTTCCGAACGACCGGAGCTACGCGCTCTTGGCGGCGGACCGCTTCGCGGGCGGCCGCTTCGCCGCCGGCGTCTTGGCCCGCGGCGTGCGCGGTGCCGCGGACTTCGGGCCGCCGGCGGTCCGGCGGCCCTCCAGCAGCGGCGCGAGGAAGCGGCCGGTGTGTGATTCGGGCGCCGAGGCGACGTCCTCCGGCCTACCGATCGCGACGACCTGCCCACCGCCGGAGCCGCCCTCGGGTCCCATGTCGATGATCCAGTCGGCGGTCTTGATCACGTCGAGGTTGTGCTCGATGACGATGACCGAGTTGCCCTTGTCGACCAGCGAGTGCAGCACGCCGAGCAGCTTGCTGACGTCTTCGAAGTGCAGGCCGGTGGTCGGCTCGTCGAGGACGTAGATCGTCCGCCCCGTCGAGCGCTTCTGCAGTTCGGCCGCCAGCTTGACCCGCTGGGCCTCACCGCCGGACAGGGTCGGCGCCGGTTGCCCGAGCCGCACGTAGCCGAGGCCGACGTCGACGAGGGTGTCCAGATGCCGGGCGATCTTCGAGATCGGCTTGAAGAACTCGGCCGCCTCCTCGATCGGCATCTCGAGGACCTCGCTGATCGTCTTGCCCTTGTAGTGCACGTCGAGCGTCTCGCGGTTGTACCGGGCGCCCTTGCACACCTCGCAGGGCACGTAGACGTCGGGCAGGAAGTTCATCTCGATCTTGATGGTGCCGTCACCGGCACAGTTCTCGCAGCGGCCGCCCTTGACGTTGAACGAGAACCGGCCCTGTTGGTAGCCGCGGATCTTGGCTTCGGTGGTCTCGGAGAAAAGCTTGCGGATGTGGTCGAACACGCCTGTGTAGGTGGCCGGGTTGGACCGCGGCGTGCGCCCGATCGGCGACTGGTCGACGCCGACGACCTTGTCGAGCTGCTCGACGCCGCGGACCCGTTTGTGCCGGCCGGGCGGCAGCTTCGCGCCGTTGATCTTATTGGCCAGCGAGGCGTACAGGATGTCGTTGA
>NZ_JBHEMO010000047.1:0-4328 GCF_046262535.1 Jatrophihabitans sp.
GCCCTGAGCCCGGACCTGCTCCAGCATCTCCAGCACGGACTGGTTCGCGCCGCCGTGCAACGGGCCGTAGAGGGCGTTGATGCCGGCCGACACGGAGGCGAACAGATTGGCCTGCGACGACCCGACGAGACGCACCGTCGATGTCGAGCAGTTCTGCTCATGGTCGGCGTGCAGGATGAACAACCGGTCCAGAGCCTTGGCGACCGCCGGGTCCACGTCGTAGGGCTCGGCCGGCAGTCCGAACGTCATGCGCAGGAAGTTTTCGACCAGCCCCAGCGAGTTGTCCGGATAGAGGAACGGCTGGCCGACGCTTTTCTTGTAGGCGTACGCGGCGATGGTGGGCAGCTTGGCCATCAACCGGTAGGTGGAGAGCTCGAAGTCCTCTTTGTCGAAGGGGTCGAGGAAGTCCTGGTAGAAGGTGGACAACGCCGAGACCGCCGAGGACAGCACCGGCATGGGGTGGGCGTCGCTCGGGAAGCCGTCGAAGAAGCGCTTCATGTCCTCGTGCAACAGCGTGTGCCGGCGGATGTTGTCCTCGAAGGCAGCCAGCTGATCTGCCGTGGGCAGTTCGCCGTGGATGAGAAGGTAGCTGACCTCGATGAACGTGGAGTTCTCGGCCAGCTCGTCGATCGGGTAGCCGCGGTAGCGCAGGATGCCGGCGTCGCCGTCGATGTAGGTGATCGCCGACGAGCACGACGCGGTGTTGGCGAATCCGGGGTCGTAGGTGACCAGCCCCGTGGACGACAACAACTTGCCGATGTCGGCACCGGCGGATCCTTCGGCGGCCGGGCGGACCGCTAGCTCCAGCGGATCGGAACCGGCGGCGGTCAGGACGACGGGAGCGGCAGCCTCGGACATGGAACCCCTCTCGGCACGGCGGTCTGGAACCCGACCCTACTGCGGAGTACGGCCGATCACTCGGTGAGGTTCTGCAGACGGACCTCGCCGCGGGCCACGAGCCGGTCGGCCTCGTCGATCACCTCGACCTGCCACAGCTGCTGGCTGCGGCCACGGTGGATCGGCGTGGCGGTGGCGACAAGGCGTCCCTCGCGGACCGCGCGCAGGAAATTCGTGTGGTTCGCGGCGCCGACGACCTTCCCGCGCTCGCCGAACCACAGCGCCGCGCCGACGCTCGCGCTGGCCTCCACGACCGCGCTGTAGACACCGCCGTGCACGATCCCATACGGCTGGAGGTGCTGCGGGCCAACCGTCCAGCTCATCACCACACGGTCGGGTCCCGCCTCGTCCAGGGTGAAGCCGAGAGCCTTGTTCAGGCCGGTGTGCACGACGTCGTCCAGCATTCCGCGACCGTAGCGCGCGGTCAGCCGCCGGTGCCCTTGAGGGCCAGGGTTGCAAGTGACGCGGCGTCGTCGGTCGCCTTTGCGCCCGACTCGGCGGACGGGTCGATATTGACCGCGACGGTCCGCTGTCCGGACGCAACGACGAGTAGGGGGTCCTCGTAGTCGGTGCCGACGCCGCCGGTCAGGATCGTCGCGGTCTGCCCGTCCACGGTCGTCGGCCGGCCGGACGCCCCGTGGGCGGTGTAGTCGTCGACCGTCGTGGCGATGCGGCTCGCTGCCTTCTCGGGTGAGGAGTACAGGCTGACTCCGATCTCGATCTTCGCCTTCGCCGTGGCCCCGGAGCCGGTGACCCCATACCGGCAGTTCAGGTAGGCGAGCCGCCCAATGGTCGGCTCCGGCTTCCCGACGATGAAGGCGTCCACGCCGGCCAGCGGCGGACCGCCGATGACCGCATCGATCGACGTGTCGGGCAGCAGCGTGTCGCAGGTGCCGCTGAGCTTGGTCAACGGGCGTCCGGGGCTGGTCGACGGACCGGGCGTCGTGGTGCCCGCGCCGGCGGTGGACGAACCGGTCGAGGGCGCCCTCGGCGAAGACGACGGAGGGACGGTGACGGTCACGACCCGCTGCGGTTTGCCCGACGAACAGGCGGCGAGCAGACCGAGGACAGCTGCGCTGGCGAGAAACCGGATCGGCACGCCAACTGGGTACCCAAAGCGATCTTCCGTCAACGGTCGGGTCGCGCGCCGAGCAGCGACCTCGTGAGCGACACCTCGGCCCGGGCGAGCGGGATGACCAGCGCGAACCACAACGCGAAGCACACGAGCGCCGCCGGCATCACCGCGGTCGACTCGCCCACGGAGTGCAGCGTCCACTGATCACCGAACGGCTGCCGGAACACCTTGTCCGGCGTCACCCAGTACAGGAACGGATAGCTGAGGTAAAACACCCCGCCGGCGAACAGTGAGAACGACAGCGTCGACGTCACGCAGCCCAGGACCGCGTGCATGAGGCACCAGGCGGCATCGCGCCAACTGGCCGGGTCCCGCTCGATCGCCCAAACCCGAGCGACGACTCCGGTGCTCGCCGCCGGGCGGTACGAGCCGCGAACCGGGGAGCCGAGCAGCCGTTGGGCGCCGCGCCGGCGGAGGTCGGCGTACCACCGAACGAGCGACGTCGCCGGCAGTATGAGGGCGGCCAGGACGGTGAGCGGCGAGATCGCCACCAGCGTGATCCAGAGCGTGAACAACACGACGCCGAACGTCGACGTCACCATGACGACCGCGGAGCGGCCGAGCAGGAACAGTCGAAGCGGGGGACGGCGCGGAGCCGGGATCGGCTGGGACGGCAGGACGTCCACCAGATTGGCCATGGAACGATCCTCGGCCTCCGGTCCCGCCCGCGCAGTGGAGTTATCTCTACTTGAACTGCAGCACGCCGTCATCGATCGGCGCCCGGCGCAGCATCGGCAGGTCACGGCGGTAGTCGTTGGTGATCCGCCAGGGGCCACGGGTGCCCTGCCGCGGCAGCCGGTCGTTGCCGCGCCGCACATAGCCGGAGTTCAGCGACGCGAGGGCCGAGTCCGGCCCACGGTCGGAATCCCCGGCGTGGGCGACGGCTTGGCGGTAGCCGTGCGCGTCCATGTGGTTCAGCAGCCGGCAGGTGTACTCAGCGGCGAGATCGGCCTTCAACGTCCACGCCGCGTTCGTGTACCCGAAGACCACGCTCGCGTTGGGAACGCCCTCGAGCAGGACGCCCTTGTAGGTGACCCGCTGGTTCAGCGCCACCGGCTCGCCGTCGACCTCGAGCTGGGCGCCACCGAGCATCTGAACGTTCAGGCCGGTGGCCGTGACGATGACGTCGGCATGGAGTTCAGCGCCGGACTCGAGTTCGATCCCGGTCGTCGTGAACCGCCTGATCCGGTCGGTGACGACATCGGCGCGGCCGGTGCGGATGGCACGGAACAGATCACCATCCGGTGCGACGCACAACCGCTGGTCCCAGGGTTGGTATGTCGGCGTGAAGTGCTTGATGTCCGAGTGGCCGTGCAGCTGGCGCTCGGCGGCCCTCAGGATCATGCGGCGCACGATCTCGGGCCGCTTGCGAGACAGCCGGAACATCGCTCGCTGGAAGGCGAGGTTGCGGCGGCGGGCCAGCCGGTATACGACGTCGGCCGGCAGGTAGCGGCGTAGACGCTCGGCTAGCGTGTCGCGGGCCGGCAGGGACGCGATGTAGGTGGGGGAGCGCTGGAGCATGGTGACGTGGGCGGCGTCCTCGGCGATGGCCGGTACGAGCGTGACCGCGGTGGCCCCGCTGCCGATGATCACCACCCGTTTGCCGCGGTAGTCGAGGTCCTCGGGCCAGTGCTGGGGGTGCACGATCGGTCCGGGAAAGGCGTCCTCGTCGGGGAAGGCCGGGCGGAATCCCGCTTCGTAGTCGTAATAACCGGTGCAGGCCATCAGGAAGTTGGCAGTGAAGCGCTTCGGGCGCCCGGTCGCGGCGTCACGGGCGTCGAGAGTCCATCTCCCTGCTTCGGTCGACCAGGAGGCCTTGACGACGTCGATGCCGTGCCGGATGTGCTGGCTGACGCCGTACTCGGCAGCGGTGTCGACGACATACCGGCGGATCGAGGCTCCGTCGGCGAGAACCCTCGTCTGGGTCCACGGCCGGAAGTTGTAGCCGAACGTGAGCATGTCCGAGTCCGAGCGGATACCGGGATAACGGAATAGGTCCCACGTCCCGCCGATCCGTTCCCGCCGCTCGAGGATCAGGTAGCGCTTGCCCGGCGACGCGCGGGTGAGGTGACAGGCCGCGCCGATGCCAGCCACGCCCGCGCCGACGATCAGGACGTCGACGTGCTCGACCGCCATCAGCGCCTCCATTGATCTGCCCGTCGCGCCGACGGTATCCCAGGCGTGCCGTCCTCACCCTCGTCGGTGTAGGCACTCGGATGTGGACGAGATGACGGCGGTGGCGACCTGGGTGACGTCGGTTCTGGCGGCGGGCGGCCGCCGCGACGCGGCCGACTGG
>NZ_JBHEMO010000048.1:0-77097 GCF_046262535.1 Jatrophihabitans sp.
TCGATGATCACCTCACTCGTGTCGGAAAGCTTCTTGAGCAGGTTCGGGTCACTCATCGAGCAGGCCGGCGTGGTGGAGGACGTTGTAGCGAGGTGTCTGCGCCGGGGGTCGATCCAGCGGGGCGGGATCCAGGCGATACGACCGTTGAGGAGTTGCGCCGTCCAGCCTTGTCTGACCTGTTCTCGGTGGTCGTGTCCGCACACCAGGGCGCCGTTGTCGACGGTCGTGTTGGTGCCGTCGTAGTCCTTGAGGTGATGTATGTGGCACTGGCCGGGTGGGGCCGGACAGTGGGGGAACGTGCAGCCCCGGTCGCGAGCCTCCATGGCGAGACGTTGTTGCTCGGTATGGAGGCGGTGGCTGCTGCTGTAAGCCGTGATTCCCTTGATCTTGTCGGTGACGACCGCCAGTAGCCGCAGGTCCCCGCCGGCCCATTGCAGGGCTTCGTCAGCGGGAATCTGCGCGCCGTGGCCGGTCGCCGCGAGTCCGCGCCCGGTGCGGTACGCGTCCTCGGTCATCGTGACCACGATGGTGGCGCGCACGCCGGCAGCCGTCGGCAGCGCGTCGGCCCGCTGCAGGATCGTGATGGCGTCGAGCAACGCGTCGTGGCGCCGTTGTCCCGCGGTGCGCGGGTCTTTCACTCCATCAGCGGCCGGCTTCGGGGCGGCGAGGGAGTCGAAGGTCACCAGGAGCCGTTCGGTGAGCTCGGCCGTCGCCTCAAACACCCCTCGGCTGGATCCGTCGGGGCGCACGTGCAGCGTGAGGTCGCGGGTGCGGAGCCGGTAGTCGACGTCCTTGTACTTGCCGTCCGGATCGAGATGGTCGCTGATACGTCGGGCGACCCGAGCCAGCAGCACGGGGTCGAATTGCCCCGCGTAACCGACCAGATCGGCTTCGACCTGGGCGGCGTGTTCCCACCGGACCTGATCGGGCAGTTTCTCCACAGTGTCGACGACGACTCGCGCGTGCCGCTCGGAGACCAGCCCCGCGGCTTGTGCCGCCGCGAGCGTCGGGTAAGCCGGACGGAGGACTTCGCCGGTCAGGCTGCGCCGCTGCCCGGCGGCTTCCGCGGCTCGGACGCGGCTGGCCGCTTCGGAAGGGTCCAGGCGCAGCAGCATGCGGAGGAACTGGCCGGTGGTCCGCACCAAGTGCGCCGCCGGTACGCCCCGACGTTCCAGCTCGAGGATCTGTGCGTGCTGGACGGCCGCGATCCGGCGGCGGAGCCGCTCCGTCTCGCGTACCACCTCGAGCAGCTCGTCCTCGGAAAGCAGAGTCAGGTCGCCCGCGAGCAGGTCGTCCACGGTGGAGTGCGCAGTCGCGACCGCGACCGGGGCTCCGGTCGTGTGCTCCAGCACCGCGCTCATGCCCCGAGTCTGCGGTGAACAGCGGTGGGCGATGCTTGGTTTCGACGATTTGTGGACAACGGTCGACTGTCCACAGCCATCGACCGGGAATTGTCGCCGGTCGGTGCTAGGCGGCACCGGCGGCACCGACGCCATTACGCTGGGTCATCGTGCTCGTACTCGCGATCGACACCTCGTCACCGGCCGTGACGGCCGGCGTGGTGACGGTCGGCGGCGACATCGCCCTCGCCGCCGAGCGCACGGCCCTGGCCCCGCGCGGCCACGGTGAGCTCCTCACGCCCAGCATCGCCGCGTGCCTGGCCGATCTCGGCGTCACGCCGCGCGACGTCGCCGCCGTCGTCGTCGGCATGGGCCCCGGTCCGTACACCGGGCTTCGCGTGGGCATGGTCACCGCGGCGGCCTTCACCGACGCCGCGGGCATCCCCGTCTACGCAGTCGGGTCGCTCGACGCGCTCGGTGCCGCCTGCGCCCACGAGCCCTCGCTGCTCGTGATCACCGATGCGCGCCGGCACGAGGTCTACTGGGCCCGCTATGAATCCGGCCGCCGGCTCACCGGCCCGGCCGTCGACCGCCCGGCCGACGTCCCGCTCGAGGGGGTCACCGCCGTCGCCGGCGCGGCCGCCGAGCTGTACTCCGACGTCTGGCCCGAGCTGACCCGTCGCCCCGAGCACTACCCGGACCCCGTCGCGCTCGTCCGCCTCGCCCTCGAGCGGATCACCGCAGGCGCTCCCTCCGAGCCGCTCAACCCGCTGTACCTGCGCCGTCCCGACGCGGTTGTGCCCGGCGCGCCCAAGACGGTGAGCCAGTGAACGCCACCATCGTCGCCATGCGCCGCTCGCACATCGACGCCTTGATGCCTTACGAACATGACATGTTCGGCACCGAGGCCTGGTCGCGCGGCAGCTATCGAGCCGAGCTGGTCGACACCCGCACGCGCCACTACGTCGCCGCCGAGGGACCGGACGGCGAACTGCTCGGCTGGGCCGGGGTCATGGTGATCGCCGACACCGCGCAGATCCTCACCGTGGGCGTCGTGCCGACAGCTCGTCGCACCGGCGTGGCCCGACGCATGGTCGACGACCTGCTCGCCGAAGCCGTCCGCCGCGGCGCACGCGAGGCGTTCCTCGAGGTTCGGGTCGACAACCTCGCCGCCCGCGAGCTCTACACGAGCGAAGGCTTCACCGAACTCGGTCTGCGCCGCGGCTACTACGACGGCGGCCGGGTCGACGCCGTCACGATGCGCAAGGAGCTGGTCGGTTCATGACCATCGTCATGGGCATCGAGACGTCGTGCGACGAGACCGGCATCGGCTTCGTCCAGGACGGCGTGCTGCTCGGCGACGCCTTGGCGTCGAGCATGGACGAGCACGCCCGGTTCGGGGGAGTCGTCCCCGAGATCGCCGCCCGCGCCCACCTGCAGGCCATGGTTCCGACGGTCCACGCCGCTCTCGTCAACGCCCGGATAAACCTCGGCGACGTCGGCGCGGTCGCCGTCACAGCGGGACCGGGGCTGGCCACCGCCTTGCACGTCGGCGTCGCGGCGGCCAAGGCGTACTCGCTCGCCCTCGGCGTCCAGCTCTACGGCGTCCACCACCTGGCCGGGCACGCCGCGGCCGACACCCTCGAGCACGGCCCGCTGCCCGACCGCTCGGTCGCCCTGATCGTGAGCGGCGGGCACACCTCGCTGCTGTTCGTGCGCGATCTCGTCCGCACCCCGATCGTCCACCTGTCCGACACGTTCGACGACGCGGCCGGCGAAGCGTTCGACAAGGTCGCCCGGTTGATCGGGCTGCCCTACCCCGTTGGCCCGTCCATCGACCGGGCGGCCCGGGACGGCGATCGCACCGCGATCGCCTTTCCGCGTCCGCTCACCGGCGTGAACGACCCGCCGCTCGGCTTCTCGTTCTCCGGGCTGAAGACCGCCGTCGCCCGGTACGTCGAGAAGAATCCAGGCGCCGACGTCAACGACCTCGCGGCCAGTTTCCAAGAGGCAGTGGCCGACGTCCTCACCGCCAAGGCGATCCGCGCCTGTCGGCAGCAGGACGTCGACACGCTCGTCGTCGTCGGGGGAGTGGCCGCCAACAGCCGGATCCGGGCGCTGGCCCAGGAGCGGTGCGATTCGGCGGGCATCGAACTACGCGTCCCGCCGATGCGACTGTGCACCGACAACGGCGCGATGATCGCCGCGATCGGCGACCTGCTGGTGCGCAACGGCGCGTCCCCGTCGCCGCTGGACTTCTCGGCCGTCCCGACCGTCGAACTGCAACAGGCCCAGCTGACATGACACGCACGACCATGTGGGAGGCCAAGGCGGCGGACGGGTGCAGCGACGACCTGGTCGCCTGGGCGCTGGCCCACGCCCAGCCGGACGCCGACGTCTACCGCAGCGCCGACGGGCGGGTCGTGGTCATCGACGCCACCGGACAGGGCCTGCCCGACGCGCCGCCCGTGCTGGTCGCCCGGGCGCCGCACGTGTGGTCTTTCGAACCCGTTCCCCGCTGAGCTTGCACCCCGCCGCAAACAGAGACACAGTGCAAACCGTGGCCAACTCCCCCGACAACCCGGACCCCGAAGAGGTCGACCGGCCGCGTCCCGGCGCAGCGCCGGCGAAGCGCCCCGGCGGACTAGGGCCGGCCTCGGCCGTCCGCTACGCCAGACGTGTGTCCCACACCGCGCGCAACGTTGCCGAGGTGATGCGCTTCGGCGGCCTCGAGACCGACGAGGAGGAGTCGCCCTACACGGTCGTCGCCGAGCAGCCGAACTACCGGCTGCGCCACTACTTCGCCGACGACCCGCCGGCCGGCGCGATGCCGGTCCTGCTCGTCCCGCCTCTGATGATGGCGACCGAGGTGTGGGACGTCTCGCCCAGCACGTCGGCCGTTGCCGCGCTGCACGGCGCCGGCATCGACGCCTGGGTGGTCGACTTCGGCAACCCCGACCGGGAGCCGGGTGGTCTCGAGCGCACCCTGACCGACCACGTGCTGGCGGTCAGCGACGCCGTCGAGCGGGTGAACGAGGCGACCGGGCGATCGGTGGTTCTCGCCGGCTACTCGCAGGGCGGCATGTTCGCCTACCAGACCGCAGCTTACCGCCGTGCCAAGGGCATCGACTCCCTCGTCACCTTCGGTTCCCCGGTGGACACCACCGCCCCCTTGCCGATCCCGATCTCACCGGACGTGGTCGCCCGGCTGGCCGGCGAGCTCGTCGAGAGCGGGCTGCTGCGCCGCGTCGCCCTGCCGAGCTGGATGGTCCGGATGGGCTTCAAGATGCTCAGCCCGGCCAAGTCGGTGCAGGGCCGGGTGCAGTTTCTGCTGGCGCTGCACAACCGCGACGCGCTGCTCCCGCGCGAACGGCAGCGCCAGTTCCTCGACCAGAAGGGATGGACGGCGTACTCCGGCCCGGCGATCGCCGAGTTGCTCGAGCAGTTCGTCACCCACAACCGCATGCTCGAGGGCGGCTTCGTCATCGACGACCGACTCGTCACCCTGGCCGACATCGACCTGCCCGTCCTCACGTTCGTCGGCGCCACCGACACGATCGGGCATCCCGATTCGGTCCGGGCGGTCCGCCGCGCGGCGCCGCGGGCCGACGTGTACGAGGTGACGTTGCCGGGTGGGCATTTCGGCCTCGTCGTCGGATCGTCGGCCACTCGGCTCACCTGGCCGGCCGTGGCCGGCTGGGTCGACTGGCGCACCGGCAAGGGCGAGCTGCCGGACACGATCAAGCCGGCCGAGACGGTCGAGCCCGGCAATCCGCCGCGACCCACCGCCGCGGCGACGGCGATCGCGCAGGCCACCGAACTCGGTCTGGCGGCCGGGCGGGTGGTGGTGACCTCCACCCGCCGCGCTGCTCGGCTGGTCACCAACGTCTCCCGCGAGGCGCCGCTCCAGCTGCCCAAGCTCGCTCGCATCCAGCAGCTCAATCCCACGACCCGCATCTCGCTCGGCCTGCTCATCGACGAGGCCGCCCGGCGCGCGCCGAAGGACATCGCGTTCCTGTTCGGCGACCGCGCCTACCGCTGGGACGACGTCAGCCGCCGCATCGACAACGTGGTCAAGGGCCTGGTCAGCATTGGCGTGCGGCACGGCGACCGCGTCGGTGTCCTCATGCACACCCGGCCGAGTGCGTTCACCGTCGTATCGGCGCTGAGCCGGCTCGGCGCGACGGCCGTGCTGCTGCGCCCGGACGGGGACTTCGCCCGCGAGACGGCGCTCAGCCGTGTCACCTGGATCATCTCCGATCCGGAGCACGCGGCGCCGGCGGAGAAGATCGACGGGGTGACCTGGGCCGTCCTCGGCGGCGGCGCCCCCGACGCACCCCGCCGCGATGTCGACCCCGCCGTCATCGACATGGAACAGATCGACCCCGACGAGGTGGAGCTGCCGGCCTGGTACCGCGCCAACCCGCACCGGGCCGGGGACATCGCGTTCGTCCTGTTCACCGGCGAGGGCACCGGCACGAAGCCGCTGCACATCACCAACCGGCGCTGGGCGTTGTCCGCCCTCGGCACGGCCAGCGCCGCGGCGCTCAAGCCGGGCGACACCGTCTACAGCGTGACGCCGGTGCACCACACGTCGGCCCTGTTGATGAGCATCGGCGGAGCGGTCGCGGGCGGGGCCCGGTTCGCCATGGCCAGCGCCGACGACCCGAACACGTTCTGGGAGGAGGTCCGCCGCTACGGCGCCACGCACGTGTCCTACACATGGACGTCCCTGCGCCCGGTGGTGAACGCCCCGCCGCACCCGAACGAGCAGCACCATCCCATCCGGATGTTCATGGGATCCGGCATGCCGCGCAATCTCTGGCGGCGGACGAACGAGCGGTTCCCGTCGGCGCGGGTGCTCGAGTTCTACGCGTCGGCCGAGGGCGAGGCGATCCTCGCGAACGTCAGTGGGCGCGCGGTCGGGTCGATGGGCAAGCCGCTGCCGGGCACCCCCGAGGTACGGGTCGCGGCCTACGACTTCGTCGCCGGGAAGCTGAAGCTCAACGCCGACGGCTTCGGCCGCGAATGCCGCGTGGACGAGGTGGGGTTGCTGCTCGCCCGCGTCAACCCGGCCGACTCGATGAGCGACGCGACCTTGCGCGGCATCTTCGACAGCGGCGACGCCTGGCGCTCGACCGGCGACCTTTTCCTGCGCGACGATCAGGGTGACCTCTGGCTGGCCGGGCAGGCCGCGGAGGTCGTGCAGACCGCCTCCGGTCCGGCGCTGCCCTCGGGCACGCGGTACGCCCTGGGCTCGATCCCCTGTGTCGACCTGGTGATCGCGTACGGGCTGAACGACGGCGGCGCGGACGTCCTCGTCGGCGCGGTGACTCTGCGCCCCGGTGCCGAGCTGAGCGCGGGCGACCTCGACAAGGCGCTGGGCAAGCTGCCGGCCGTCCAGCGCCCCCGCTACGTGCAGGTGGTGCCGTCGATCCCGGTCACCACGTGGCACCGGCCGCTCTGGCGACCCCTGCAGGCCAAGGGTGTGCCCACTCCGTCGCGCACCCGCACTGTCTGGCGCCTCGACGACGACAACGCGCACTATGAGCCGCTGAAGTAGGCAACGGATCGGCTCTCCGCGCTGTCTACGTGGTGTGGAGGTGCTTGTGGAAGCGGAGACGGGGTTCGCGGGGTTCGTCCGCGAGCACACCCAGGCATTGCTGCGGACCGCCTTCTTGCTGACGGGCGACGGGGCGAATGCGGAGGAACTCGTCCAGGACACGCTCGTCCAGCTCTACCCGAAATGGGGTCGGGTCGAGGCCGCCGACGTGCCGCTGGCCTACGTGCGCCGCTGCCTGACGAACCGCTACATCAACCATCAAAGACGCGCTGCCCGGCGCGAGTATGCCTATGAGGACGTGCCCGAGCGACTCGACGACCGGGACCTGTTCGGCCAACTGGCCGATCGCGACGAGATCTGGGCGGGTCTGCGCGATTTACCCGATCGGCAGCGCGCGGCGCTCGTCCTGCGCTTCTTCGAGGACCTGAACGACGTCGATTCCGCCGCTGCCCTCGGCTGCCGGGTCGGCACGGTGCGCAGCCTGATCAGCCGCGGGCTGGCCACGTTGCGGGAGCAGATGACCCAGCCGCAACCACCCGCGACCGGGAGCATGCGATGAGCGACGAATACGACCGGGATCCGGCCGCGGCCGCGCTGCGCGCCAGCCTCGCCCGGCACGCCGACGAAGCACCGCCCGGCGGCATGCTGGCCGAGCGGATCATCCACGCCGCCCCGACGGCGGCGCCGGGCCGTGGGCGTCGGCTCTGGGGGTGGCGCACCTGGGCCCTGCCGCTCGTCGCGGCCGGCGCAGTGGGCGCCGTCGTCGCGGCCGTCTCGGCCATCGAGAACTACCACCCGAGCGCCCATGGCGCCCCACCGGCTGCACCGCACACACACACGCCCTCGCTGATGACGTCCGCCCCACGGCCGGCCTCGCCGACCCCGACGGGACACGCCGTCGCGCCGGCCGGCCAGAAGGGCCTGCGCGGGGTGCGCGTCCTCGACCTCACCTTCGCCGGTGTGGACGAGGGGTGGGCGCTGGCCTCGGCGGACTGCGTCTCCGGGCCCGGGCGGTGCACGGCGCTGCTGCGGACCACGGACGGCCGGACCTGGCGGGACGTCCGCGGGGGCGGCTTCAACGTGCCGGGCGTCAGGAACTGCGCCGACCCCTGCGTGCGGCACCTGCGCTTCGCCAACGCCCAGGTGGGATACGCCTACGGGGAAGGCGCGTTCTTCATGACGACGAACGGCGGACGCTCGTGGTCGCGCGCGAAGGGCGGCGCAATCCTGCTCGAATCCCTGGACAACAACGTCGTCCGGGTGACGTCCAGCGGCACCGGCTGTCCCGGCCCGTGCGACATCCGGGTGGAGACGGCGCCGCTGGGTGCGGCGAACTGGACCGCGGGCGACCTCGCCGTCCGCGGCCCGCTGTCCGGCTCGGACGTCGCGCTGTCCCGTGGAGGCTCTGCCGCCTACCTGCTCCTCCGGCGCAATCCGGCCGGGGGCGCGCAGGACGCGACGTCGACCCTGTACTCGTCGACCGACGACGGGCGGCACTGGAGCGCAGCCGGGGAGCCGTGTCCGCAGGGCTCCCCCGAGGTCGACTCCGTTGCGGTGACCGCCGCGCCCGATGGCCGGGTGAGCGTCCTGTGCACCGAGCGCTCGGCGCAGCACGGCAGTTTCGTCGCCAACTCGACCGACGCCGGGCGGCACTTCGCCCGTCAGGCCGGCACGGTCCCCGCCGCAACCGCCGGCCTGCTCACCGGCGACGCGGCGACGGTGCTCGTCACCGGCGGCACCGGCCTGGCCCGCAGTACCGACGGAGGGGCGACCTGGCGCACGATGCCCGACGTCACAGGTGCGGTGACCTTCATCGGCTTCGAGTCCCGGCAGGTCGGGCGGGCGGTCACCGACGGTGGTCGCTCGATCTGGACGACCCGTGACGGAGGGGCGACCTGGTCAGCCGTCCGGTTCAGCTGACTCAGGCGCTCACCTGGCCGCGCATCCGCCACGCGTCCGTGACCAGTTCGGCCAGCCGATCGGGGTCCACCTCGTCGAGCCGCAGCATGACCAGCGGCCAGCCGTCATAGCCCGGCGTGGTGAAGAAGAGCTCCGGCTCGCCCAGGAGCAGGGCCTGCTTCTCGGCCTCGTCGCCGACGTACAGGACGGCGACGTCGGTCCGGATCACCCGCCGCGCGCCGGGTCGGCGTTCCGGGTAGGACCACACGAACCCCTTGCCGCCGACGCGGAAGTCGAAGCCCTCGCTGTGGATCTCCTCAACCTGCGGCAGGGCCAGAGCGCACCGACGCACGTCCTCGGCGTCTGCCATCGCACCTCCTGTCGCCGTCCGGAGGGTCAGGCTAGGCGGACCGTCCGACGGCTGAACCGGGTAACCCACCCCGGCGTCGACAGTTGGCACTCACCGCGTTAGAGTGCCAATGAGGGACCGGTTGACCCCCGCGACGGCAGCCGTCCCCGGTAACCACAGAACTTCACACCCGAGAAGGGGAGCCACACCGTGACCGCCACCAAGGTCAGCATCAAGCCGCTCGAGGACCGCATTGTCGTGCAGGCGAACGAGGCGGAGACCACCACTGCCTCGGGCATCGTCATTCCGGACACCGCCAAGGAGAAGCCCCAGGAGGGCACCGTTCTCGCCGTCGGCCCCGGCCGCATCGACGACAACGGCAACCGCGTCCCGCTCGACGTGACCGTCGGCGACGTCGTTCTCTACAGCAAGTACGGCGGCACCGAGGTCAAGTACGCCGGCGAGGAGTACCTCGTGCTCTCCGCCCGCGACGTCCTCGCGATCATCGAGAAGTAGCCTCCACCGTCTCGCCCCGGCCGCCTTCCGCGGTCGGGGCGTTTCGGATGGGCCACGCACATCGAAGGGAAACCCATGGCGAAGATCCTCAGTTTCGACGAGGACGCCCGGCGCGCGCTCGAGCGCGGCGTTGACAAGCTGGCCAACGCCGTCAAGGTGACGCTCGGCCCCCGCGGCCGCAACGTCGTCCTCGACAAGAGCTTCGGCGCACCGACCATCACCAACGACGGCGTGACGATCGCCCGCGAGATCGAGCTCGACGACCCGTATGAGAACCTCGGCGCGCAGCTCGCCAAGTCCGTCGCCACCAAGACCAACGACGTCGCCGGTGACGGAACGACGACGGCCACCGTCCTCGCCCAGGCGCTCGTCAACGCCGGCCTCAAGAACGTCGCCGCCGGTGCGAACCCCATGTCGCTCAAGCGCGGCATCGACGCGGCCGTCGAGGCCGTCAACCTCGCCCTCGACAAGGCCGCCCATCCGGTCGACGACGAGGGCGGCATCGCCCACGTCGCGACGATCTCGGCGCAGGACGCCACCATCGGCGCCCTGATCGGCGAGGCGTTCACCAAGGTGGGCAAGGACGGTGTCATCACTGTCGAGGAAGCCCAGACGATGACCACCGAGCTCGAGTTCACCGAGGGCATGCAGTTCGACAAGGGCTACATCAGCCCGTACTTCGTCACCGACGCCGAGGCGAGCGAGGCCGTCTTCGACGACCCGTACCTGCTCATCACCACGCAGAAGATCTCCTCGGTCGCCGACCTGCTGCCGGTTCTGGAGAAGGTCGCCGAGTCGGGCAAGCCCCTGGTGATCATCGCCGAGGACGTCGACGGCGAGGCGCTGTCGACGCTGGTCGTGAACTCGATCCGCAAGACGTTCTCTGCTGTCGCGGTCAAGGCGCCCTTCTTCGGCGACCGCCGCAAGGCCTTCCTGCAGGACCTCGCCATCGTCACCGGCGCCCAGGTCATAGCCCCGGAGGTCGGGCTCAAGCTCGACCAGGCCGGCCTGGACGTCATGGGCAAGGCCGGCCGGGTCGTC
The DNA here is from genome assembly GCF_046262535.1 of Jatrophihabitans sp. Classification (GTDB taxonomy): domain Bacteria; phylum Actinomycetota; class Actinomycetes; order Mycobacteriales; family Jatrophihabitantaceae; genus Jatrophihabitans. The sequence goes on from NZ_JBHEMO010000048.1 coordinate 10,709, forward strand.
GTCACCAAGGACACGACGACGGTCACCCACGGTGCGGCCGCGCAGAGCGACATCGATGCGCGCGTCGCCCAGATCCGTCGCGAGATCGACGAGACGGACTCCGACTGGGACCGCGAGAAGCTGCAGGAGCGGCTCGCCAAGCTCGCAGGTGGCGTCGGCGTGATCAAGGTCGGCGCGGCCACGGAGGTCGAGCTGAAGGAGCGCAAGCACCGCATCGAGGACGCGATCGCCGCCACCCGCGCCGCGGTCGACGAGGGCATCATCGCCGGCGGCGGAGCGGCCCTCGTGCACGCCTCGAGCGCACTCGACGGCGACCTCGGCCTCAAGGGTGACGAGGCCACCGGCGTGGCTGTCGTCCGGACGGGCCTGGTCGAGCCGCTGCGCTGGATCGCCAGCAACGCCGGCGAAGAGGGTTACGTCGTAGTCGCCAAGGTCCGCGACCTGCCCGAGAACCACGGCCTCGACGCCGCGACGGGTGAGTACGTCGACCTGCTCGAGGCCGGCGTGGTCGACCCGGTCAAGGTGACCAAGGCGGCGCTGTCCAACGCGGCGTCGGTCGCCTCGCTGCTGCTGACCACGCAGAGTGCGGTGGTGGAGAAGCCGGCCGAGGAGGAGCACTCCCACGACGGCCACGGCCACGGCGGCCACGGCCACAGCCACGGCCCGGGTTTCTGAGCCGCCTCCCCGCGATTAACTGCTGTTTTTCGTTCCAGCCTCGTCGTACGTGGCGTTGTTGCCTCTGGCTTCCAGCCCCGCGTGCGGCGAGGCTGGTTCGTTTCCAGCCGTCGGTGCGCTTACGCCGGTTGGAAGGTCAGGAGGGCTTCGCGCTCCTCGACGGACAGGCCGCCCCACACGCCGTACGGTTCGCGCGCGGCGAGCGCCCAGCGCAGGCAGCTCTCGATGACCGGGCAACTGCCGCAGACCGCCTTGGCGCGCATCTCGCGGCGCGCCCGGGACGGCCCCCGTTCGTTCTCCGGGTGATAGAAGTTCGCGGTGTCGCTTCCGCGGCACGCGGCCGCCATCTGCCAGTCCCAGTCGCCCTCGCGGAGGGCGGGAAACCGCCTCACCTCGGCCATCGGCGTCCCCCTGAATGACGTGGATCGCCGTCCTCGGTTGGCGATCGTCTGATCATTCAAAGATCGAGCGCGGCAAAGGTGACGCGTGCGGTTTCCCGACATCGGTAAATGGCAACTCGAAGTCCCAAGTCGGGACCATAGTCCCGGGCGGCCCGAATCGCCCGGCCGCAAAAGCCCCGATTCTCGGCAAAACCCCCGATCAGCGGCGCTTGCTCAGGGCCTGCACCGCGTCGGCGTAGCCCCGGGCGTAGTCCCAGCTGACGTAGGCGTCCTGATCGGGCGCGAAGGCCGGCTCGTGCACGTGCGTTCGTCCCTCACCCAGAAGGGCGCGGAGGTTGGCGGCCATCAGGTCCCAACCGAAGAAATGCTGCTCGCCGCAGTCGCCGCAGTCGACGGTGATGCCGGCGATGCCGTGCGGTTCGAGCGTCACGCGGAACTCGCTGAGCTCGGCGAGGTCGGCCAGGACGTCGGCGCGCTCGTCGTCGCTCAGCGGCTGGGCCGGCTCGGCGTCGTCCAGAAGACCGGCCGGGTCGTCCGGGTCGCCCAGGAACGGGTCCAGGGGGCCGTCATCGAGGTTCATGGGCGTCCCGCCGTCTGCGTCACGCCCTAACGGTATGTCCGACCCCCGCCTCGGCGCCAACCGAGACGGGGGTGGGATTCGTGTCAAATTTCCTCAGGCCGCGGCGATCGCCGACAGCGGTGCCGTGCGGGCGGCGCGGAACGCGGGCCACAGCGCGGCCAGGACGCCCACCAGGGCCGCCAACACCAGGAACAGCGCCGCCTGGCCCCAGGGCAGGCTGATGACGGTCATGCCCTCGGAACGCAGGGTGCGGGCGAACAGCGACCCGAACCCCATACCGAGGGTCACGCCGAGGACGGCGCCGAACACCGCGATCAGCAGGGACTCGACGTAGACCATCCGGCGGACCTGCTTGCGTTGCATGCCGACGGCCCGCAGCATCCCGATCTCGCGCCGCCGCTCGATCACCGACAGCGCCTGCGTGTTGATGATGCCGAGGATGGCGATGACGATCGCCAGGCCCAGCAGTCCGTAGAGCAGTGCGATGAGGCCGTTGATCTGGCCGGCCACCATGCCCTTGAACTCGGTGCGGTTGCGGACGTCGACGATGTAGAAGTCGTTGGTCGCCTTCTTCAGCTCGGCCCGCACGCTGTGCGGATCGGCACCGGATTTCGCGCGCACCAGGGCCACGTCGTCGGACCGGTCGTTCTCCGGCGTCAACGCCCGATAGACGGTGCCGTCCACCGCCCATGGACCGATCAGGTTGTCGTTCTTGAAGACGCCGGCCACCCTCAGAACCTTCGAACCGATACCGGGCACGGTGAACGTGTGCTTCGTCCCCACAGCCCAGTGTTGTTCGGTGGCGGTCTTGTGCGAGACGATCATGTTCAGACCGGACGTCGCCAGCCTGCCCTGCTCCATCCGCACGTGCATGACGGCCGCCAGCGGCCCGTCGACGCCCGAACCGGTGTGGGTCTTCCCATCCACCTTCGCGGTGAGGTCGTGGATCTCGGTGACCGACTGCACGCCGGGCGCGGTGCGGGCTGCCTGCGCGGCAGCGATGGGCAGGCGGTCGTTCGTGCTGAGCACGTAGTCGGCACTGACGTTGTCGTCGAACATCTTGTTGATGCTCGCCTTCATCGACGATCCGACGACGGCGATTCCGGTCACGAGCACGAGCCCGAGAGTGAGGGCGAAGGCGGTGGCGGCCGTGCGTCGCGGATTGCGCACCGCGTTGGTGCGGGCCAGCTGCCCGACCATGCCGAACGGGCGGCCGACCACGCGCCCCAGTGGGTAGATGACCCAGCGGGCGAAGACGGGCGACAGCAGCATCGCCGCCGCACACGCGCCGAGCAGCCCGAGCCCGACCAGCGAGGCCGCCGACGAGGCCTTGTCGGCGGTCGCGCCGGACACCGTCGCGGCGGCGGCCGCGATCCCGACCACTGTCCCGATGGCCGTGCGCCGGCGCAGCCCGGCCGCCGAGGCCGACGCGAACTCCTCGCGCATGGCGGCCACCGGCGCGATGCGACCCGCTCGCCGGGCCGGCGCCGAAGCGGCGAACACGGTGACGACGGTGCCGAGCAGCAGCGAGATCACGATCGTGCGGGTGGACAGCACCAGGCCACCGGACGGCAGGCCCATATTGAGCGCCTCCAGCAAGGCGTGCAGGCCGTAGGCCAGCCCGACGCCGCCGGCCAGGCCGAGCAGGCTGCCGAGGACGCCGATCAGGAACGCCTCGAACACCACCGAGCGGCGGACCTGCCGCCGATCGGCGCCGATCGCCCGCAGCAGCGCCAACTCACGCTGCCGCTGGGCGACGATCATCGAGAACGTGTTGTAGATGATGAACGTCCCCACCAGCAGGGCCACGATGCCGAAGCCCAGCAGGATGTAGGTCATGAAACCGAGCGTCTGCGAGACGTCGGCGGAGTTGTCGGCGCGCACCTGCTTGCCCGTCTTGGCCTGCAGCCCCGGCGCGAGGATCTTCGCGACGCGGGCGGCGAGCGTCTGCTCGGAGACGCCGCGGCTGGCCGCCATGTCGACCGCGGTGTAGTGCCGTCCGTCGGTGAACAGCGACATCGCCTGGTCGCGGCTGAACAGCGCGCCCAGGTAACCGCCGGTGTCGAACGAGACGCGGTAGACGCCGACGATGGTGGCGTCGGTGACGGCGGCATTGGGGACGACGACGCGAACGCGCTCGCCGAGGCTGAGGTGGTACTTCTTCGCGGCGCCGTTGTTGACCACGACCTCGCCGGGGTGCTGCGGCGCGCGGCCCTGCAGAATCTTCGGCACCTCGCGGATGCGGTCGTTCGCAATCCAGGCACGACCCTCGCTGGGGGCGCCGCCGGTGTCGACCTTCGTGCCGGTGTCGTCCACCAACACCAGATCCGCACCGATCTGCGGCTGGACCGCCCGGACACCCGGCACCTTCTCCAACGTCGCAACCATCGATACGGGAACCCCCGTCGAGAAGTCGCCCTTGTCGGTGACCCGCACGTCGAGGCCCTTGTCGCTGCTGGCGAAGATCGTGTCGAAGCTCTTCTTCAGGGTGCCGGTGAAGACGAAAGAGCCGGCGACGAACGCGGTGCCGAGCAGCACCGAGATGACGGTGAGGGCCAGGCGCACCTTGTGGGCGCGGAGGTTGCGCACGGAGACGGTACGCATCGGGCGGCGACCGAGTGGCCGGGCCGTTTCCGTGGCGGTCATGACTCGAGGCCCTTCATGGTGTCGAGGACCGTGTCGGCTGTGGGGGAGCGCAGCTCGTCCACGATCCGTCCGTCGGCGAGGAACAGCACGCGATCGGCGTAGCTCGCCGCCTTCGGATCGTGCGTCACGATGACCACGGTCTGACCGAGCGGGTCGACCGACTCGCGCAGGATGCGCAGGACCTCGGCGCTGGACCGTGAGTCGAGGTTCCCGGTGGGCTCGTCGCCGAAGACGATGTCCGGACGGCCGGCGAGGGCGCGGCCGATGGCGACGCGCTGCTGCTGGCCGCCGGAGAGCTCGCTCGGCCGGTGGCCGAGCCGGTCGCGCAGGCCGAGCGTGTCGATGACCGTGGTGACCCACTCGCGGTCGGGCCGGCGCCCGGCGATCGCCATCGGCAGCGTGATGTTCTCCAGCGCGGTGAGCGTCGGGACAAGGTTGAACGACTGGAACACGAAGCCGATCCGGTCGCGACGCAGGGCCGTCATCTTCTTGTCCGACAAGCCGCGCAGTTCCACGTCGCCGATCGCGACCGTCCCCGACGTCACCGTGTCGAGGCCGGCCAGGCAGTGCATGAGAGTCGACTTCCCCGATCCGGACGGGCCCATGATGGCGGTGAACTCGCCCCGCCACAGGGCCACGTCGACGTGGTCGAGGGCGACGACGGCCGTGGCGCCGCTGCCGAAACTCTTCACCACGTCGGTGGCGCGGGCGGCCGCAACGGCCGGAGGTGCGGATGTGATCGTGTTGTATCGGGTCATGAGGCGAGCCTGTTCCCGACCCGGGCCGTAAACCATTGGGATTCCCCCCGAACCGCCCCTGACATTTGTCCCGACGGAGGTGGGGGTAGCACGGCCGTGCCAACCCGCGCGCGTAGGATGAACTACCGGCGACCGCAAGGAGTTCACCACGTTGGCCCACGACTTCGAGGCCAGTAGCGGCCCCGCCCTTCCGGACAAGTTCGCCTCGCTCGGCCTGACCTACGACGACGTCCTCCTGCTCCCCGGCGAGACCGACGTCGTGCCGGCCGAGGTCGACACCACGTCCCGGCTGACCCGCGAGATCACCATCGCCGTTCCGCTGTTGTCGGCCGCCATGGACACCGTGACCGAAGCCCGGATGGCGATCGCCATGGCTCGTCAGGGTGGCATCGGGGTTCTCCACCGGAATCTGTCGATCGACGATCAGGCCTACCAGGTCGACCTGGTGAAGCGGACGCAGACAGGGATGATCCCCAATCCGGTCACGATCGGGCCGGACGCCACTCTCGAGCAGCTCGACGAGGTCTGCGGCCAGTACCGGATCTCCGGGCTGCCGGTCGTCGACGCCGACCAGCGGCTCCTCGGCATCATCACCAACCGCGACCTGCGCTTCGTCCCGGTGGCCGAATGGGCCCGGACGAAGGTCGACGAGGTCATGACGCCGATGCCGCTGATCACGGCGCCGGTCGGCATCTCCCACGAGGACGCGACCCGATTGCTGCGCCAGCACAAGCGCGAGCGACTGCCGCTGATCGACGGCGAGGGCCGGCTGGCCGGGCTGATCACCGTCAAGGACTTCGTGAAGTCCGAGCAGTTCCCGGATGCGTCCAAGGACGCGCACGGGCGGCTGATGGTCGGCGCGGCGATCGGCTACTTCGGCGATGCGTGGGAGCGGGCGACGCGGCTCGTGGACGCCGGCGTGGACGTGCTCGTCGCCGACACCGCGCACGGCCACGTCCGGTTGCTGCTCGACATGGTCGCCCGGCTCAAGACGGACCCGGCCACCCGGCACGTCCAGGTCATCGGCGGCAACGTGGCCACTCGTTCCGGCGCCCAGGCGTTCGTCGATGCCGGCGCCGACGCGGTGAAGGTGGGCGTCGGCCCGGGTTCCATCTGCACCACGCGCGTCGTCACCGGCGTGGGGGCACCTCAGATCACGGCGGTGTACGAGGCGGCGCTGGCCTGCAAGCCGGCCGGCGTCCCGGTCATCGCCGACGGTGGTCTGCAGTACTCCGGCGACATCGCCAAGGCGCTCGTGGCCGGTGCCGACAGCGTGATGATCGGCTCGCTGCTCGCCGGCTGCGACGAGTCGCCGGGTGATCTGATCTTCGTCAACGGCAAGCAGTTCAAGAGCTACCGCGGCATGGGCTCACTCGGCGCGATGAGCTCCCGGGGCAAGAAGTCTTACTCGAAGGACCGGTACTTCCAGGCCGAGGTGACGACCGACGACCAGCTGGTGCCGGAGGGCATCGAGGGCCGGGTCGCGTATCGGGGGCCGCTGGCCGCCGTGGCCCACCAGCTGAACGGCGGCCTTCGGCAGGCGATGTTCTACGTCGGCGCCCGGACCGTGCCCGAGCTGCAGGACAAGGGCCGGTTCATCCGCATTACCCAGGCCAGCCTGAAGGAATCCCACCCCCACGACATCCAGATGACGGTGGAAGCCCCGAACTACTCCGGTTAGACCTACGCGTCCAGATCGCCTTGGCCGCGGACGTTGGCGCCGAACACGGCCGCTTGGGTCCGCCGCTGCATGCCCAGCTTGGCCAGCAGGCTGGAGACGTTGTTCTTCACCGTCTTCTCGGCCAGGAAAAGGCGCTCGCCGATCTGGCGATTGGTCAGCCCTTCGGCGATGAGGATGAGGATCTTGCGCTCCTGGGCGTTGAGCGACGCCAGGCGCGCGTCCTCCTGCTTGCCCTCGCGGATACGTTGCAGGACCCGGGCGGTGACCGTCGGATCGAGCAGCGACTGGCCGGCCGCGACCTGGCGCACGGCGTCGATCAGGTTCGATCCTCGGATCTGCTTGAGGACGTAACCGGCCGCGCCGGCGAGCACGGCCGCGAAGATCGCCTCGTCGTCGCCGTAGGAGGTCAGGATCAGGCAGCGGACGTCCGGCTGCTCCTCGCGGACGATCCGGCAGACCTCGATGCCGCTGCCGTCGGGCAGGCGCCCGTCGAGGATCGCCACGTGCGGGGCCACCGCCGGGATCCGCCGCAGCGCCTCCGCCGCGGTGCCGGCCTCGCCGACGACCTCGAAGTCGGCGACTCCGTTCAGGAGGTCGGCCAATCCGCGCCGGACGATCTCGTGATCGTCGAGCAGGAAGATCCGAATCACCTGCTGCTGGGTCGCGCCTTCCGTCATGTGCTCTCGCCCCTCTGATGAACGTTGCTGCAGCCAGAACACCACATCATGCGCGGTACCGTACTCGGGGACCGGCGCGGGCGGTTCAGCTGAGGATCCCGGGCGCCTGGTCGCGTCGCTGGCCGCGCGGCGTCAGCGACCGCGCCGCGGCGCTGCCCATGTTCCGGGCCGCCGCCACCGCGGCGCGCGCGACGTGCGGGAAGCGGTTGCGGCGCCGGCGGGGCTCCAGCTCTGCGTCGTCGCGCAGCCCGAACACGCGGGTGCGGATCTCGTCGATCGTCTCGTCCAGGTCGACGATGTGCCGCCGCAGCCGTTCGGACAGGGCGGCGTCGGCCTGCTGCTCGGCCAGCGCCTGCAGCCCGACGCCGGTCGCGAAGAGCCGCTGCATCACGTTGTCGTGCAGATCCTGCGCTATCCGGTGCCGGTCCTCGAGCACGCGAACCCATTCGGCCTCGGCGCGGGTGTCGTTGAGCTCCATCGCCAGGGCGACCTGCGCGGCGAAGGTGGATGCGACATCGACGTCGTGCAGCGTGAACGGCAGGCCCTGGCGACGGAGCATGAGCATCGCGCCGCGGCTGCCCTGCGCGTCCAGCAACGGCACGATCATGGCCGGCCCGAAATCGTGCCGGTTGTCGAAGTCGACATCGGTCCAGAGGGTCACGTCGTGCGTGCGCATGCTCTGCTCGGCCATGATTGTCTTGGCCAAGGTCGACCGGGCCGGGTCGAGGATGGCTCCCCGGGCCCGCTCGGCCCCCAATCCCATTGCGACCGTCACCTGCAGCTGCTGGTCCTCGGTGGGCAGGATCAGGCAGGCCAGGTCGGCCTCGGCAACCCCGAGCGCCTGGGTGACGACGTCGAGCAGCACTTCCTCGTCGTCGTCGGCGATCAGCGCGCGGGCGATCTCGCCGGATGCGTTGAGCCAGTCCCGGCTGCGTCTCGCCTCGTCGTGGAGACGCGAGTTCTCGACGGCGGTACCGGCCGTGTTGGCGAGCGAGACGACGAGATCCTGGTCCTCGGCGTCGAAGCGGCCGGGCAGCGGATCGAGGACGTACAGCTCGCCCAGCACGGCGCCGCGGGCCTGGATCGGCACGCTGAGGAACGAGCGCATCGTCGGTCCCGGCGGCGGGAAGCGGTCGTAGCGGGGATCAGTCGTCAGATCGTCCACTCGGACGGGGCGGGGCGAGGAGAGCGACGCGGCAAGCAGTTCGCCGCTGCGAGGCGGGCGGCCGATACGGCCCACCATGTCGCCGTCGAAGCCGCGGTGGGCGAGGTGCTCGACCGAGCCGTCGGCCGCGACGAGGCACAGAGCGCCGTACTGCGTGTCGAGGAGGTCGCAGGCCGCGCGCAGCGTCCGATCCAGAACAGATGTCAGGGACAGGTCGTCGGCGATCGTGTGATGTGCTTCCAGCAGGCGCCGGTACCGCTCGGCGCCGTCGGCGCGGGGCGGTCCTGTCACCGGACTGCGGCTCGTCACTGGATCGTCCTCGGCGCGCAACGTGTATTGAAGTGGGGTGTCGAAGGCCCCGGTCCCCCAACCGGGGCCGTCGACACTGCTCCGACGTCGGCACCCGCCCCCGTTGGCGCCGCTTCGGAAAGGCTCGGCCGCTTCCGTGCTGAAGCGAAGATGTGCGTCCGGACCCTTCAGTAGAGCCTTCCGGTTCGACCGACGTCCGTCCCAGGTACGACGGCCTCCGACCAGGGGCCTTTGGTCCCCGCTTGCCGAGGCGTGCGGCACACTCTGGGCATGCCTGAAACAGTGGAGATCGGCCTGGGCCGCAGTGCCCGGCGCGGTTATCACCTGGACGACATCGCCCTCGTCCCCACCCGGCGGACCCGGGGACAGGCGGCGGTCTCGACGTCCTGGCAGATCGATGCCCACGCCTTCGACCTGCCGTTCGTCGCGGCACCGTCCGACGCCGTCGTCTCGCCCGCGTCCGCCGTCGAGATCGAGCGCCTCGGCGGCCTGGCCGTGCTGGACGGCGAGGGGATCTGGTGTCGGTACGAGGACGCCGATGCCGAACTGTCCGGCTTGACCGACGAGACCGGCCGCCTCCAGGAGGTCTACGCCAAGCCGGTGTCGCCCGATCTGCTCCGGGCGCGGATCGCCGGGCTGCGGACGGCGGGGGTCCGGGTCGCCGTCCGGCTCTCCCCCCAGCACACTGCTGAACTCGCACCGCACGCGCTCGCCGAAGGTGTCGACCTGCTCGTCATCCAAGGGACGGTCATCTCGGCCGAACACGTGCTGCGGGAGGATCAGCCCGGGCTCAACCTCAAGACCTTCATCGCGGATCTGGATGTGCCCGTGCTCGTCGGCGGCGTGACGAACTACCAGACTGCGCTGCACCTCATGCGCACTGGGGCCGCGGGCGTCATCATCGGCTACGGCGCTCATCTCGGCTCGACCACTCACTCGGTGCTGGGGATCGAGGTGCCCATGGCGACGGCCCTGGTCGACGCGGCGGCCGCCCGACGCGACTACCTCGACGAGACCGGCGGCCGCTACGTCCACCTCGTGGCCTACGGCGATCTGGCGACCGGAGCCGACATCGCCAAGGCCCTGGCCTGCGGCGCCGACGCCGTGATGCTGGGGGAGCCGCTCGCGAGCGCCACCGAGGCGCCGGGGCACGGCCTGTACTGGGACGCGACGGCGTCACACCCCCGGGTCCCCCGATCGGCCATCGTCGACTTCGCCGACGGAGATCCGCACCGGCCCACTCTGGAGGAGCTCCTCGTGGGGCCGACGTCGGACCCCAGCGGGGAGCGCAACCTCTTCGGAGCCGTCCGCCGGGTGATGGGCAAGTGCGGCTACTCGACCGTCAAGGAGTTCCAGAAGGCCGAGCTGATCGTGACCACCACCCGCTGACCCGCCGAACAACCGACGTGACCCGGCTGGAAGTCTGAAAGCCATGAGCGCGGGAATCAAAGTCGGCTACAAGGCGTCGAACGAGCAGTTCGCGCCCCAGGAACTGCTCGGCTACGGCGTGCTCGCCGAGGAGTGCGGCTTCGACTCGGTGTTCGTGTCCGACCATCTCCAGCCCTGGCGCCACGACGGCGGGCACGCGCCCTTCGCGATGACCTGGCTCGGCGCGCTGGGCGCCCGCACCGAGCGGATCACCATGGGGACGTCCGTCCTCACCCCCACGTTCCGCTACCACCCGGCGATCGTGGCCCAGGCGTTCGCCACCCTCGGCTGTCTGTATCCCGGGCGCATCGTGCTGGGCATGGGCAGCGGGGAATCGATGAACGAGGTGCCGCTCGGCGTGGAGTGGCCCGACGGCAAGGAGCGCTTCGCCCGGTTCCGCGAAGCGGTCAAGCTGATCCGACAGCTCTGGTCCGAGGAACGCGTGTCGTTCGAGGGCGACTACTACCGCACCGACAAGGCCACCATCTACGACCGCCCGGACGAGCAGGTGCCGATCTGGCTCGCGTCGTCGGGGCCGGCCGCGACGCGCTTCGCCGGCCGGCAGGGCGACGGGTGGATCACCACCTCGGGCAAGGACCCGGCGCTCTACACGGACACCTTGATGCCGGCGATCGCCGAGGGCGCCGAAGCGGCGGGCCGGTCGACGTCCGACATCGAGATGATGATCGAGGTGAAGGTCTCCTTCGATCACGATGTGGACGAGGCGATGCGGGCGACGCAGTTCTGGGGCGCACTGGGTCTCACGGCCGAGCAGAAGTCCGGAGTCGAGGACCCGGTCGAGATGCAGCGGCTGGCCGACGAGCTCACCGTCGAGCAGACGGCGAAGCGGTTCATCGTGTCCACCGACCCGGACGAGCACGTCGAGAAGATCAAGCGCTATGTGGACCTCGGCTTCAACCACCTGGTCTTCCACGCGCCGGGCCCGGACCAGGCGAAGTTCCTGAAGCTGTACGGCGAGGAAATACTCCCCCGCCTGCGGAGCTTGTGAGCTAGATGGACCAGCCCGTGTCGAGCGGCCTGCGCCGCGCTCTCCGCCGCGCCCGCGACGGCGTCGTCCTCGACGCCACCGAGGCGGAGATCCTGCTGTCCGCCCGCGGGGACGCGCTGGCCGACCTGTGCGCCTCGGCCGCTCGGGTCCGTGACCAGGGGCTAATCGATGCCGGCCGTCCCGGCGTGATCACCTACTCGCGCAAGGTCTTCATCCCGCTCACCCGACTGTGTCGAGACCGCTGCCACTACTGCACGTTCGCCACGACGCCGAACCGGGTCGCTGCGCCGTTCCTGTCGCCGGACGAGGTGCTGTCGATCGCCACACAGGGCGCCGCGCTCGGCTGCAAGGAGGCGCTGTTCACCCTCGGCGACCGCCCCGAGGACCGGTGGCCGGCCGCGCGCGAGTGGCTCGACGCGCACGGGTACGACTCGACGCTGGCCTACGTCCGGGCGATGGCGATCCTCGTCCTGGAGAAGACCGGACTGCTGCCGCACCTCAACCCCGGCGTGCTGAGCTGGTCGGAGTTCCAGCGGTTGAAGCCGGTCGCGCCGTCCATGGGCATGATGCTCGAGACGACGTCGCGGCGGCTGTTCGAGGACCCGCACGGTGCGCACTTCGGCTCGCCGGACAAGGACCCGGCCGTCCGGCTGCGGGTGCTCGAGGACGCCGGCCGTTCCAACGTCCCGTTCACCACCGGGATCCTGATCGGGATCGGCGAGACGCCCGCCGAGCGGGTGGAGTCGCTGTTCGAGCTGCGCCGCATCGCGCGGGCGTTCGGTGGCATCCAGGAGACGATCATCCAGAACTTCCGGGCGAAGCCGGACACCGCGATGGCCCGGATGCCCGACGCCGAACTCGGCGACCTGGCCGCGACGGTGGCGGTGGCTCGGTTGGTGCTGGGCCCGCGGATGCGGATCCAGGCGCCCCCGAACTTGATCGGCGATGAGTACCGGCTGCTGCTCGAGGCCGGGATCGACGACTGGGGCGGCGTGTCGCCATTGACGCCCGACCACGTCAACCCGGAGCGGCCGTGGCCGCAGATCGAGGAGCTCGCGGCCCGGACGGCCGAGGCCGGCTTCCGCCTCGTCGAGCGGCTGACGGTCTATCCCGCCTACATCGCAGCCGGCGAACCATGGCTCGACCCGCGGGTGATCCCGCACGTGCACGCGCTGGCCGGGCCGGACGGGCTGGCCGACGAAGGCGCCGAGCTGACCGGCCGTCCCTGGCAGGAGCCCGACGGCGGCTGGGAGTCCGCCGGCCGTACCGACCTGCACACGTCGATCGACACCGAGGGGCGGACGTCGGACCGGCGAGCCGACTTCGAAAGCGTGTACGGCGACTGGGGCACCGTGGCCACGGAGGCGAAGCGCACGTCGGCGCCGCCGCGGTTCGACTCGGACGTCGCGGCCGCCCTCCGTAACGCCGAGCGCGACCCCGCTGCGCTGTCCGACGCGGACGCTCTCGCGCTGTTGCACGCTGACGGCGCCGAGCTGGACGCGGTCGCGGCGCTGGCCGATGCGTTGCGCGCCGACGTCAACGGCGGCGACGTGACCTACGTCGTCAACCGGAACATCAACTTCACCAACGTCTGTTACACCGGCTGCCGGTTCTGCGCGTTCGCCCAGCGCCGCACCGACGCCGACGCGTACACCCTGTCGATGGACGAGCTGGCCGACCGCGCGGCCGAGGCGTGGGACCTCGGCGCGACCGAGGTCTGCATGCAGGGCGGCATCCATCCCGACCTGCCCGGCACCGCGTACTTCGACATCGCCCGCGCCGTGAAGCAGCGGGTGCCTCACATCCACGTCCACGCCTTCAGCCCCATGGAGGTCGTCAACGGGGCGTCGCGCACCGGACTGTCGATTCGCGACTGGCTCGCCGCAGCCAAGGAGGCCGGCCTCGACACCATTCCGGGGACGGCGGCCGAGATCCTCGACGACGACGTGCGCTGGCTGCTGACCAAGGGCAAGCTGCCGGCGTCGGAGTGGATCGAGGTGGTGACCACCGCACACGAGCTGGGCATCCGGTCGAGCTCGACGATGATGTACGGCCACGTCGACAATCCGGCGCACTGGCTCGAGCACTTCCGCACCCTCGCCCGCATCCAGGACCGCACCGGCGGGTTCACCGAATTCGTCGCACTGCCGTTCATCCACACGAACGCGCCGATCTACCTGGCCGGCGTCGCCCGGCCCGGCCCGACGACGCGCGAGAACCGGATCGTCCACGCGATGGCCCGCATCCTGTTGCACGGCCGGATCGACAACATCCAGGCGTCGTGGGTGAAGCTCGGCGCCGACGGCTGCCGGCAGCTGTTGACCGGTGGCGTCAACGACCTGGGCGGGACGCTGATGGAGGAGACGATCAGCCGGATGGCCGGCAGCCAGCACGGTTCGGCCAAGACGGTCGCCCAGCTGACCGAGATCGTCGCCGGGCTGCCCGGCCGCACGCCCCGCCAGCGACTGACCGACTACGCCGAGGTGCCGGCCGAACGGCTGGCCGCGTCGGCCCGGTTCACCGGCACCCTGCCGTCTCTGTCGGTGCTATAGCCAGTCCTTGCGGCGGAAGGTCACGTACAGCGCGGTGGCGATGGCGATCATCACGACGACACTCACCCAGAAACCCCACCGGTCGCCGAAGCCGGGATACGGCACGTTCTGCCCGTAGAAGCCGGTGACGGCGGTCGGCACCGCGATGATTGCCGCCCACGACGTCAGCTTTTTCATAATCATGTTCATCCGGGTGTCGGACAGGGACATGTTCGTCTCGAAGATCGACGTGATCATGTCGCGCAGGGACTCCGTCCACTCGGCCGCGCGCAGGATGTGGTCGTAGAGGTCCTCGTAGTACGGCGTCAGCTCGGGCGCGTTGTCGTCGCTCGTCGCCCGCCGCATCACCGTGTTGATCACTTCGCGCATCGGCAGGACCGCCCGCCGCGCCCGCACCAGCGAGCGGCGCAACGTGAACGTCGTCTTCGACACCTCGCGGGCCGACTTGGCGTCCTCGGCGAACAGGATGTCCTCAATGCGCTCGATCGAGTCGTCCAGCGACTCGACAGCCGTGAAGTACCCGTCGACGATCTCGTCGAGCAGGCCGTGGATGAGGGTGCGGGTGCCGAACTTGATGAGGTCGGAGTTGTCGTCCCAGCGGCGGACGACGGCGTCGATGTCCAGGGCGTCGTCGAGGCGGACGGTCACGAACCCGTGCTTGGTGCTGAACGCCGAGACGCGGCCGATGTTGAGGTCCAGGCTGTCCCTGTCGTGGGTGATCGCGTACGTCGTCATGAACAGATGAGTGGCGTAACGGGTCGCCTTGGGTCGCTCGTCGTCGCCCTTCGCGTCCTCGACCGCATGCGGGTCCAGGCTCAGCTCCTCGGCCAGACTGGCCAGCGTCGCGTCGTCCGGGTACAAAATGTCCGCCCATACCAGGCAGTCTGGTTCGTTGAGGTATTCAGACACGTCGGCGAACGGGAAGTTCTCGCACTCGAGCTCGCCGTTGCGCCAAACCCGGGTGCGGATGATTGCTTCTGGCATGACACCAGTGTGGCGTGGCCCTCCGCTTAGCGCTCCTGACACGCGTAGCCGCGTACGTTTCTCAATTGTGGGATGGAAAGCGTCGCAGCTGCCGGACCTGACCGGACGCACCGCGATCGTCACGGGGGCGAACTCCGGGATCGGTCTGCAGACGACCAAGCAGCTGGCGGCCCACGGCGCCCAGGTCCTCATGGCGTGCCGCGATGTCGAGCTCGGTCGGACGGCCGCACGTCGCCTGGGCGGCAGCATCAGCGTCGAACATCTCGACCTGGCGTCGGCGGCCTCCGTGCGTGCGTTCGCCGAGGCGTGGGACGGCTCGCTCGACCTGTTGATCAACAACGCCGGCGTGATGGCGCCGCCGAAGCTCGCCTCGACCGCGGACGGCTTCGAGCGGCAGTTCGGCACCAATCACCTCGGGCACTTCGTGCTGACGGGGTTGCTGCTGCCCGCGTTGATCAAATCGGGGGCGGGGCGGGTGGTCACGGTTGCATCCATCGCCCACCACGGCGGGACCGAAGCGGTGCTGGAGGGCAATCTCGGCGACGGCTACCATCCCCAGCGGACGTACTCGAACTCCAAACTCGCAAACCTGCTCTTCGCGCTCGAACTGCACCGGGAGCTGACGGCCCACGGGGTGCCGGTGACATCGACGGCGGCCCACCCTGGAGTGTCGGGCACGGGGCTGGTCGCCAGTCGCGACGGCATGGGCGCCACCCCGTTCATGCGCATCGTCGGATCGACGTTCTTCAAGGCATTCACGCAGTCGCCGTCGGCGGGAGCGCGCGCCATCCTGTACGCGGCGACCGAGGCCGCGCCGGGCTCCTACACCGGTCCGCAAGGGTTCGGCGAGACCCGTGGAAGCATCGGACCGGCCCGCCTGTCCGCCCGGGCGCAGGACGAGAAGCTGGCCCACCGGCTGTGGCAGGTCAGCGAGGAAATGACCGGCTTCCGGTACCAGTGGGAGTGACCGCCGTTCCGTAGACTCCGATCGTGGATTCCGATCTCGTCCTGGTCGTCGACTACGGGGCGCAG
This sequence comes from Jatrophihabitans sp., assembly GCF_046262535.1. Lineage (GTDB taxonomy): Bacteria > Actinomycetota > Actinomycetes > Mycobacteriales > Jatrophihabitantaceae > Jatrophihabitans. The sequence continues at coordinate 26,606 of NZ_JBHEMO010000048.1, forward strand.
TACGCGCAGCTGATCGCCCGGCGGGTGCGCGAGGCGCACGTCTACTCCGAGATCGTGCCGAGCTCGATGCCGGTGGAGGAGATCCTGGCCCGGCGTCCCAAGGCGGTCATCCTGTCCGGAGGGCCGGCGTCGGTCTATGCTGACGCCGCGCCGCGCACCGATCCCGCCCTGTTCCAGGCCGGCGTGCCCGTCTTCGGCATCTGCTACGGCTTCCAGTCGATGACGCAGGCGCTCGCTGGCGAAGTGGCGCATACCGGCGGATCGGAGTTCGGGCGCACGACCGTCACCGTCACCGACCCCGGTGTGCTCCTCCGCGGGCTCCCGGCGATGCAGCAGGTGTGGATGAGTCACGGCGACGCGGTTACCGTCGCGCCGCCCGGCTTCACCGTCACCGCCGGCTCGGCCGGCGCACCGATCGCCGCCTTCGAAGACGTGGCCCGCGGACTGGCCGGCGTCCAGTTCCACCCTGAGGTCATGCACACCGAGCACGGGCAAGAGATCCTGCGCCACTTCCTCTACGACATCGCGGGGGCGCGGCCGTCCTGGACCGAGGCGAACATCATCGACGAGCAGGTCGACGCCGTGCGCCGACAGGTCGGTGGCAAGCGGGTGATCTGCGGTCTGTCCGGTGGCGTCGACTCGGCCGTCGCCGCCGCGCTGGTGCAGCGCGCCGTGGGGGATCAGCTGACGTGTGTGTTCGTCGACCACGGGTTGCTGCGCGCCGGCGAGGCCGAGCAGGTCGAGCGTGACTTCGTGGCCGCGACCGGAGTGAACCTCAAGGTCGTCGACGCCACAGCCCAGTTCCTCGACGCGCTGGCCGGCGCCAGCGACCCCGAGGGGAAGCGCAAGATCATCGGTCGCGAGTTCATCCGGTCCTTCGAGGCAGCGGCGCGCGAGATCGTGGCCGAGGGGGAGTCCGTCGAGTTCCTCGTCCAAGGCACGCTCTACCCCGACGTCGTCGAGTCCGGCGGCGGGACCGGAACCGCGAACATCAAGAGCCACCACAACGTGGGTGGGCTGCCCGACGACCTGCAGTTCGCCCTTGTCGAGCCGCTGCGGACGCTGTTCAAGGACGAGGTGCGCCGGGTCGGCGAGCAGCTCGGACTGCCGCCGGAGATGGTGTGGCGCCAGCCGTTCCCGGGCCCGGGGTTGGGCATCCGCATCGTCGGTGCGGTGACCGCCGAACGGCTCGACATCCTCCGCCGCGCCGACGCGATCGCCCGCGCCGAGCTGTCGGCCGCGGGCCTGGACCGCGACATCTGGCAGTGCCCGGTGGTGCTGCTGGCCGACGTCCGTTCCGTCGGCGTGCAGGGGGACGGACGTACCTACGGCCACCCGGTCGTCCTGCGGCCGGTGTCGTCCGAGGACGCGATGACCGCCGACTGGACCCGCGTCCCCTACGAGGTGCTCGAGAAGATCTCCACGCGCATCACCAACGAGGTGCGCGAGGTCAACCGGGTCGTCCTGGACGTGACGTCCAAGCCACCCGGCACCATCGAGTGGGAGTAGCCTTCGCGGGCTAGCCTGACCTCATGCGCGTCATCAAGAACCGGCTCGTCCCGGCGACTGTCGCCGGCTCGGCGAACTTCACCGGACGGGTCTGGCGCAGCGACTTCCTCGAGGCGGCCGATGATCACTCGCTCGCCGGCCTGCGCCTGTCCTACGACCCTGGCGCCCGCTCGTTCTGGCACGTGCACGACCAGGAACAGGTGATCGTCGGGGTGTTCGGAGCCGGGCTCGTCAGCTGGGAGGGTCTGGACGCGCCCCAGCTGTTGGAGACGGGCGACTGGTGGCACGTCACGCCGGGCGTGCCGCACTGGCACGGCGCCACACCGCACGGTCCGTTCGCACATCTCGCCGTCACGGCGGGCGGCGCCACGCACTGGCTGCACGAGGTCAGCGAGCCCGATTACGCCGCGGGATTCCGCGATAGGTGACGGGCACAGCGCGCTCTAGCCTTTGATCGACGTCACGGGCAGTAGTACGGCGCGAGCGAAGGCACCGACAGACTCGGATGCGGGCCGTGGACGAGCAGTTCGTCGGCGAAGGTGACCTGTCCGGCGTCGAGCAGAATCGTTCCGCGCCCGGTGCGCGAGATCAGGTGGATCGCTGTTCCTTTGACGGTCTGCACTCCGTTGGCGTCGTAGAAGGACGTGCCGGCGCCGCGAGATGTGCACCTGCTGCGTGCCGTTGGGAAAGGTCGTGACCGTCACGTTCTCGGTGAGTGTCGTCGTCGTCTCGATTCCGCACAGGTCGAAGAGGAAGTCGTCCGGGAACGTGTCGGAGTCCTGACCGTGTTCGACCGTAGGCCGGCCACCACCCGCAGCCGTCGCGCTCGGTGCGAACCCGAGGGTAGTGACGATCACCAGCAGGCCGATAGTCCCTATTCGCTTGCGCATGAGCCCTCCTCAAGCCGCGCGGGCAACCTGTGCAGAGGACATCCTTGCGCCCGCGGCGGCGTGGACGCATGAGTCCTAGCACCACGAGCACGAGAGGCTGCCCTCGCGGATCGCCACGTGTCGCGACGTATGGCCATGAGGATCGGCTGCCCCTAAGGTGCACGGATGGCAATCATGAGCTCGCTGACCGGCAACGCCGGTCCCCTGGGCATCGGTCAGGCGCACGACGAGTTCGCTCGGTTGCTCGGACCGGGTGAGGTCATCTACGCGGCGTTCGAGTTCGTGCGCGACGTCATGTTGTTCACGAACGGGCGGCTGATCCTCGTCGACAAGCAGGGCATCACCGGCAAGAAGGTCGAGTACCACTCGTACCCGTACCGCAGCATCCTGCACTTCTCGGTGCAGACCGAGGGTCACCTCATGGCCGAGGCCCGCATGCACATCTACGTGGACGGTATGAAGGACCCGATCGAGAAGGAGTTCAACGACAAGGTCGACATCTATCAGGTGCAGGGCATCCTGTCCGCCTTCGTCGTCCCGAAATAGCCCCCAGCGACTCCGATGCGGTCGCCGCCGGCAAGTACGTGACCAAGCTGTCCGACAGCGGCGCCCGCACGGGCATCCTGGTCGGCGCCTATCTGTTGGTGATCGCCGCGATCCTGTTCGTCTGGTTCCGCCGCGGGCTCGGCGAGCTCTTCGAGTCGCCGTTCACCGGACGGATCGTCGATGGCCTTCCCGTTCCTGTTGGTCGTCTTCGGACTGATGCTGTGGTTCCTCGCCGTCGCGATCCTCGGCCTCGTTCGTCCCGCCGCGGCCCGCTGACGCCGAGTCACACCTTGACGCCGCGCGCGGCCAACCAGGGTTTGGGATCTGTCGCCGGGCCGTGCACGCCGCCGCGGTAGACGCTGAAGTGCAGGTGCGGCCCGGTGGAGAATCCCTCGTTCCCCACCGGCGCGATGACCTGGCCTGCGGTCACCCTCTGTCCCAGCCGCACGAACACCCGGGCCATGTGGCCGTAGAACGACACGTCGCCGTTGCTGTGCCGGATGAAGATCGCGATCCCGTAGCCCGACAGAGGTCCGACCTGGACCACAGTGCCGGCGCCGGCCGCGTGAATCGGCGTGCCGAGCGGTGCGGCCAGGTCGATGCCGTCATGGAACTTGCCCCAACGCGTGCAGAAGCACGAGGTCATGGGCGCGCCCGGTAGCGGGTCGACCCAGCGCGCCCGCACCGCGGTTCGCCGCTTTGCGACGGGCCGCCGCGGGGTGGTGGTGGTCGCCGACGCCGCGACGGCCGATGCCGCGACCGAGGCCGCCGCGACCGACGGCGTCACTGCCGGGTGACCGGAAGGAGCCCCACCCTGGCCGAGCGTGGACCCTGTCTGCCGGACGACCGCGGCTCGCGGGTGGGCGGCGGCGGGGCCGTCGACGGTCGCCAGCGCCACGCCGGCGGCGGTCACGATGACGGCGGCCGAGGCGGCGGCGGTCATCAGGCCGAGCCGGGTGCGCGACCGGCCCCGTCCGCACGGTGCGGCGGCGCCGACCTCGTCGTAGCGGGTGCGCAGCTCGGCGAACGGAATGGGGTCGGCGACGCGGTAGGGGGACGGGCGCCGAGGCTGGGCAGTGCCGGTGTGGCGTCCCATCAGGTCGTCATTGCGCGGGGAACGGCAGGGGCAGGCGTGCGGGTGGGCACGAGTTGAAACTCCACATCTTCCGTCGACCGCCGGCCGGGTTAGCTGACGGATTCCGGCACGGAAGATGCCGTACCGCGCGGATGTGCGCGGATTCACCCCAACGAACCTGGTTCCCCGACTCGGTATCCCGCGATTGCGCAGCGGCTCCGATTAGGCGGCGCCCTCCCGCGCCGCCGGGTGGCGGCTTGTTACGGAACGGCTCCGACGAAGGTAATCACCGTTCGCCCACACTGCAACACGGGCGCGCGGCCACGCCGGACCGAGCGGCTGGCCACGGCATGGACTGACCGCGGGCCCGCCGCGGCTGCGACAGGTCCCGCGGTCAGGTAGGGCGAGCCGACGAGTCAGTGACGCTCGACACGCACGTTGCCGTCGGCCAGATGGACGTCGACCGTGATCGGCGCCCCCGTGGCACCCTTCGGAGGGTCGACGATCCGGCTGAGACCGACTCCGCCGTCGGCCGGCTGCTTGTCATCGACATTGAGCTGACCGAGGTGGATGTTCGCGTCGACGGTGAGGTTCAGCGTCTTAGGGGCCAGAATTTTCACCTGCCCGGCTCCGACGGTGATGTCGATGCGCGAGGGGATCGATTGCCCGGGCAGGTTGCGAAGGTCGAGCACCCCTTGACCGAAGGCGAGCCGGTAGTCCGCCGCTGCCGCGCTGGTCGGCCGCCAGTCCCGCTGTCCGAAGCCGTCGTGCAAGCTCGCGTGGCTGCCGCCGAAGGCGACGACGCCGAGGACGGACGGGACCAGAAGCGAGGTCAGGCTGACCGGGAAGCGGCGCAGGACCAGCCCGATCAACAGCCCTCCGACGAGGATGCCCAGGGCCGTCCAGAAGTAGGTCTGCAACTGGATGCCGGTCGCCGCATCAACAATGCCGAGGACGGTCAAGGCGGCCACCAGAGTGCCGAGAATCGCGATGCGGACCGGTAGGGCACGGCGGCGGCGGGCCCGCGACGCCGCTCGCGACTCGTCGAACCAGGACCGCGCGTCGCGCACCCAGTTCGGCTGATCGGGCGGGAGCGGCGCATCGGCCGTGGGCATGGTCTCGGTCTCGGCCTCGGTCTTGGTCAGGTCGACCGCCGGAGCTGCGTCGGCCGCGGTCGGCGGTGCCGGTCTCGCGCTCGCCTGCATGTCGCGCCGTCCGTAGAAGACGACCAGCAGGACGATGACGGCGATCACCGGGAAGAACGGCCCCGGAGCCCACCAGCTGAAGGCGGCCGCCCACAGGATGAGGCCGCCGACGATGGCCACGAGCCAGACCGGCACGCGGCGCCGGCGCAGCGCCTGGATCCAGCCGTCGATCGGTGCGTGCTCCGTCCCCTCCTCGGGTATGCCCGCCCAGGCGAGCAGGTAGGCGAGGATGCCCGCTCCGCCGAAGAACGCCGACGTGGCGAAGAGGACGCGGAAAAGGACCGGGTCGAGGCCGAAGTACTCACCGAGGCCGCTGGAGACACCGGCGGCGACCCGGTTGCTGCGGCTGCGGCGCAGGAGTCGCCGCGGAGCGGCCGATGGTGGAAGCGGAGGGTAGGTGCCCATTGCGTCAGTCGTGGTCATGGAAACGAGAGTGCCGCCCGAGAAGCCTCAGCCACATCGGGCGTCGCCCCGAGCCGGACCCTGAATTACCGTCTAAGGGCTCCACCTGATGCGGTTCGGCGCCCATGACGGCAATCATGGAGCCGTGACCGCGATTGCTCCACCGACGCGCCGCCTGTACCGGCGCCCGGACCGGGGCATCGCCGGCGGCGTCGCGACCGGCATCGCCGAGCACATGGGCGTCCCCACGAAGATCGTCCGGATCGCGTTCGCCGTACTCGTGCTCGCCGGCGGCCTCGGCATCGCGCTCTACGGCGCCTACCTGATCGTGCTGCCCACCGCGCCGGACGCCGGACGGGGACGCCTGCCGCTGTGGCTCGAGTACGGGATCGCGGGCGTCGCCGGCGTCGCCGCAGTCGGGATCGCCGCGACCTCGCTGCCCGACGGCGGGCTGTTCCTCCCGGTGCTGCTCGCCTGCCTGGGCGGGGCGCTGATCTGGCGACAGGCCTCCGAGCCCGACCGCGCCCGACTGCGCGCGCTGTCCCGGACCTCGCTCGAGGCGGCCGGGGGGCAGCGGCTCGGACGGACCCGGCTCGCCGCCGGGGCAGCGCTGGTCGTGGCCGGCGCCGTGCTCGCGCTGGCCCGCGCCGACTTCACCGCCGTCCGCGACGGTCTGCTGGCCGTCCTCGTCACGATCATCGGGATCGGCCTGGTGACCGGCCCGTGGTGGATGCGGATGATGTCCCAGTTGTCGGCCGAACGGGCCGAGCGCATCCGGTCGCAGGAGCGGGCCGACATCGCCGCGCACCTGCATGACTCGGTGCTGCAGACGCTCGCCCTCATCCAGCGCAACGCCGCCTCGCCGCGTGAGGTGGCCCGGTTGGCGCGCGGGCAGGAACGCACGCTGCGCTCCCTGCTCTACGGCACTCGAGCCGCGTCCGGCCAGTTCGGCGAAGAGCTGCGGACCGCGGCGGCCGAGGTCGAGGACGCGTACGCGGTCACGGTCGAGGTCGTCCTGGTCGGCGACGCGCCGATGAACGAGCAGCTCGCGGCGCTCGCGGCTGCGGCGCGCGAGGCGCTGGTCAATGCCGCCAAGCACTCGGGGGTCGACGCCGCCAGCCTCTACGCCGAGCTGGAACCGGACGAGGTCAGCGTTTTCGTGAAGGATCGGGGAGTGGGCTTCGACATGGATCAGATCGGCGATGACCGGCAGGGTGTGCGCGGCTCGATCATCGGCCGGGTCGAGCGCCACGGCGGCACGGTGCGCATCACCAGCGACAGAGGCACCGGTACCGAGGTCGAGCTGCGGATGAAGCTGCGATGACTCTCTCGGCCGATGGCGGAACCGCCAATGCCCGCGTCGTCCTCGTCGACGACCACGCCATGTTCCGCAGCGGCGTGCGGGCCGAGCTCGGTGGCCGCGTCGACGTGGTCGGTGAGGCCGGCGGGGTCGCCGAGGCGGTGGCGGTGATCACCGAGAAGCGTCCGAACGTCGTCCTGCTCGACGTGCACATGCCCGACGGCGGTGGTCTCGCCGTGTTGCAGGCGGTGTCGAAGACGCTGCCCGACACCCGCTTCCTCGCCCTGTCGGTGTCCGACGCCGCCGAGGACGTGATCGCCCTGATTCGCGCCGGGGCGTCCGGGTACGTCACCAAGACGATCTCGTCCGACGACCTCGCCGACGCCATCGCCCGGGTCGCCGACGGCGACGCCGTGTTCAGCCCGCGGCTGGCCGGCTTCGTCCTGGACGCGTTCCGCGACGCGCCCGTCATGCCGTCCGTCGATCCCGAGATCGACCTGCTGACGCCGCGCGAGCGTGAAGTGCTGCGGCTGCTGGCCCGCGGTTACGCGTACAAGGAGATCGCGGCCGAGCTGTTCATCTCGATCAAGACCGTGGAGACCCACGCCTCCAACGTGCTGCGCAAGCTGCAGCTGTCGAGCCGGCACCAGCTCACCCGCTGGGCCGCCGACCGTCGCATGCTCTGAGCGCGACCACGGGGTGATCCAGGCAGCTTCGAGTGGCGCGTCGCGCCCGAGCGGTCGACGCTGTGGGCCAGGATGCGCGAGCATTCGGGCAACGCTCGACCAGGGCGGACCCGCCGACCGCGCCAGAACCAAGTGAGGGACGTGGCATGCGTGGTGGTTACCTCAGGGTGTCGGGTGCGGCGGCGTTGTCCGCGGTCACCGTACTGGCGCTGTCGGGCTGCCTGGCCGGCAAGGCCAAGACCGCGGGCGGGCTCGGCGTCAACAAGAACACCCGCCCGACGATAAGGATCATGGTGGCGTTCGGTGGCGCCCAGCTGCGCGCCTTCGCGTCGGGTATCGAGCCCTATGCGAAGTCGCGGGGAATCACGATCAAGTGGGCCGACGACAGCAACTTCAACGCCGACATCGTGACGAAGGTGAAGGCCGGAAACGCGCCCGACATCGCGCTGTTCCCCCAGCCGGGCATCCTGGTGCAGCTCGCGCAGCAGGGCAAGCTGGCCGACCTGAACAAGGTGTTGCCGGTCGGTCGGATCCGGTCGCAGCTCGTCGCCGGGTTGCTGGAGCCGAGCACCTACCGCAGCGACGTGTACGGCGTCCCCGCCTCGCTCAACCTCAAGAGCGTCGTCTTCTACCCCAAAAAGGCCTGGGCGAGAGCGGGTTACCCGATTCCGACGTCCCTGGCCGCCCTGGCGGCGCTCGACGTCCGGATGAAGGCCGACGGGCGGACGCCGTGGTGCCTGGGCGTCGAGGACGGTTCGGCGACCGGATGGTCGGCCACTGACTGGATCGAACAACTCCTGCTCGATCAGTCCGGCACCGGCGTCTACAACGACTGGGTGAGCCACAAGGTCAAGTTCGACTCGGCGCCGGTTCGGCAGGCGGCGCAGTACTTCCATACCCTCTTTGCCACGCCCGGCTTCATCCACAACGGGCGGCGGTCGATCACGTCGAGCTACTTCGGCACGGCTGGCAACGCGATGTTCGACGACAAACTCACCGAATCGAACCCGGGTTGCTACATGTACCGGCAGGGAAACTTCATCACCGGCGACGGCTTCTTCCCGAAAAAGATCATCCAGGACCTCGACGCCAACGTGGGCGTCTTCCGGTTCCCGGGCAAGTCCGCCGGCGACAACCCGGTCGAGGGTGGCGGGGACGTGGCCGGGCTGTTCAGCGGGCACAACAAGTACGCGATCGACCTTCTCAAGCACATGTTGACGCCGACGTTCTGCAGCGTGTGCCCGCGGACCTTCGCCTACATGTCGCCGTTCACCGGCTTCGCGCTGTCGAACTATCCCGACCAGGTGGCCCGGGACATGGCCAAGATCGCCTACGGGGCCACGTCCTTCGTCTTCGACGCCTCGGACTCGATGCCCGGCGCGGTCGGGTCGGGCACCTTCTGGAGGCACATGACAGCCTGGATCGGCGGCCACGAGAGCCTCGACACGGCGTTGCGGGCCATCGACGACAGCTGGCCGCGCAGCTGACGCCGATGCTCGGCACCCTGTGGCAGGCGCTGGAGAACACCGGCGTCGGTATCGGCGCAACGGTCGCGCTGTTCGTCGTGCTCAACCGCCTCGGCGAACTCCTGCCGGTCCGCTGGGAGCAGCGCGCCCAGCCGTACCTGTTCATTGGGCCGGCGCTCGTCCTCGTGGGCGTGCTGCTCGTCTGGCCGACTCTGCAGACCATCGCGTACAGCTTCGCCAACAGCGACAGCACGCGCTGGGTGGGGCTGGGTAACTACCGTGCGCTGCTCGTCGACGGCGCGGACGGCTTCCACGCGACGCTGGCAAACACGCTGCTGTGGCTCGCGGCCGTTCCGGTTGCCACCGTGGTGCTCGGGCTGCTCGTTGCAGCGTTGGCCGACCGGCTGCGACCGCGCGCGGCCAAGGCGGCCAAGACCGTCATCTTCCTGCCCATGGCTATCGGCGCCGTCGGCGTCGCCACCATCTGGCGGCTGGTCTTCGCGCCGGATCCGCAGCTGGGCCTGCAGAACGCCGTGTGGCATGGGCTTCTCGGCCAGGCTCCGGTGGCGTGGCTGCAGGACCAGAGGCTGCATCTCAACACGTTCGAACTGATGATCATGATGTTGTGGGGCGTCATCGGCTTCGCCATGGTGTTGTTGTCGGCCGCGATCAACGGCGTCCCGCCGGAGACGGTGGAGGCCGCCCGGATCGACGGTGCGACCGAGTCCCAGGTCTTCTTCCTCGTCGTCGTCCCGCAGATCCGCACCACGCTGGCCACCGTGTTCGTCACCGTCCTGGTCAGCACGTTGAAGATCTTCGACATCGTGTACGTGACCACGAACGGGAACTTCGACACCAACATCATCGGGCTCGAGTTCTTCAACCAGCAGAACGCGTACCAGAACAACGGCTACGCCGCGACCATCGTGGTGATCCTCCTGCTGGCCGTCGCACCGGTCATGGCCTTCCAGGTCCGGCGGTTCCGCGACCCCGGTGCGGTCCGATGACCCGACCGATCGCGCGGGGGGCTCTGGGGAGCTGGCTCGTCCGTGTTGTCGTGATCGGCCTCTGCGCGCTCTGGGTCGTCCCGACCGTGGGAACCGTGGTGACGTCGTTCCGAACGGCCGACGACGCGCAGAGCACGGGTTGGTGGCACGTCCTCACCGATCCGGGCACCTTCACCAGGCTCACCCTGGACAACTACCGCCAGGTGCTCACCGGCCCGGACGCGTTCGGCACCGCGTTCGTCAACAGTGTCGCGATCAGCCTGCCGGCGACGCTGCTGCCGATACTCGTGGCCACCTTCGCCGCGTACGCGTTCACCTTCCTGCGGTGGCGGGGCCGGGAACTTCTCTTCGTGGTCACGGTGAGCCTGCTCGTCGTGCCCAACCAGGTCGCCTTCCTGCCGCTGCTCCGGCTCTACGCCGGGCTCGGCCTGCAGGGAAGCCTGGCGTCGGTGTGGCTCGCGCACGCCGGGTTCGCGCTGCCGCTCGCGATCTTCATCCTCCGCAATTACATGACGACGCTGCCGCGCGACGTCGTTGAGTCCGCGCGGGTCGACGGTGCGAGCCACTTCCAGATCCTGTGGCGACTGGTCATCCCGATGTCGGCGCCGGCCCTGGCGTCGTTCGCCGTCTTCCAGTTCCTGTGGGTGTGGAACGACCTGCTGGTCGCGCTGATCTTCCTCGGTTCGGGCGACAAGGCGCCGCTGCCGGTCGCCCTGGCCGGGCTGCTGGGCGAGCAGAACCAGGGTTGGCAGGCCGTCACCGCCGGGGGCGTCCTGATGATGGTGGTACCGGTGGCCGTATTCGTGGCCCTTCAGCGGTACTTCGTCCGGGGCTTGACGGCCGGCGCGGTCAAGCAGTGATCACGGTCCCGTCGCCGGCGCGACGGCGAGCCGGACGCCGAGTTCGGCGCGGGAGGAGATACCGAGCTTGCGGTAGATCCGGGTCAAGTTCGCTTCGACGGTCTTGGGGCTGACGAACAGCTGGGCGGCGACCTGCCGGCTCGTCAGGCCTTGGGCGATCAGCTCGGCGATCCGCCGCTCGGTCTCGGTGAGAACCTGCGGACCGGCCTGCCGCAGCCCGATGCGGGCGATCTCGGCATCGGCGTGCTCGACCCAGCCTGCCGCTCCGATCCGTTCGAAGCTGTCCCGCGCCTGCTCGAGTGCTTCCTTCGCCGCAGCCTTGCGCCGTAGACGGCGCAGCAGCCGACCCATGTGCAGCAGGGTCTGCCCGCGGTCGAACGGGAACCACTGAGGGTCGGTGTAGAACCGCAACGCCTGCTCGAAAAATGCCAGGGCCGCCTCGTCCGCGCCCTCGGCCGTGTTCAGCAGGCCTTGGCAGCGCAGCACGGCGGCCTGCGCGTTGAGCCGGCCCGACCGTTCGGCGAGAGCCGTGAAGCGGGCCAGCACCGTGCGGGCCTGGTCGAGCTCGCCGGCGCCGATGAGCGCCTCGATGTAACGGCCCTCGTCCTCGAGCAAGGTCGGGTCGGACCGGGCGGAGGTGCTGCCCAGTCGCTGTAGGGCTTCGTCGTAGCGGCCGTCGTAGAGAGCGGCGAGGCCGAGCAACGGGTCGCCGACCGCTTCGACCGTGTCGTGCGCCTGCTGTTCCTCGGCATCAAGCTCCGACGCGATCCGCTCGACCTCGGCGAAGTCGCCGCGTGCGGTCGCGATGACACCGAGCTGGAACCGCGCATAGCGCACGCCGTTGGGTTGTTGCTTGCGCTGCGCGGCATCGACGTGGCGCTCGCACCACCCCTGCGCGTCGTCCAGCCGTCCGCGGCGCAGCGCCACGAAGCCGATCCAGAAGCACAGGTAACCCTCGAACTCGTCCGTGCCGTGCTCGTCGCAGCGCCGTAGGACCTCTTCGAGAAGTTCCTGCGCCTGGTCCAGCTCTCCGGCCAGAGCGAGGGCGATTCCGTACCACATCGCGGCGTCGCCGATCGCGGGCGGAAGCATCGGATCCTGATGGGCGACGATGGCGTCGGCGAACGTCGCGTGATCGATGCCGAAACCGGCGAAGGACTTGCTCGCTGCGACGAACGTGCGCAGTTCGGCGACCAGCGCCGGATCGGCATCGGGACCGCTCTCGGCCAGGCGCAGCGCCTCCGTCCCGTGGCGCAGCGCCGTGTCGATCTGGTCGATCCCGAGCGCGCGCCCGATCTGCAGGTGGGCCCCGATCTGCAGAGCCTCGTCGCCGAGCGCGACGGCGGCGTCGAGAGCGGCGCGGGCCAGCGACAGGCCGCCGTCGTACGCACTGAACCAGCCGAGGCGGGCGAGCTCGAGCAGGGCGCGGGCCCGCAGGCACGGATCGTGCGCTTCCACGCTGAGCTCGCGCAGCTGTCGTTCGGCGGCGTGGGCGTCGCCGACCCGGACGAGGAGGACACCCACCTCGAACTGGCGCTCGTCGAGCTCGTCGGCCAGGCCTTCCGGTGTGGCCGAGACGGCCAGCCGCGCGAGGTCGAGCGCGCTGGCCAGATCGCCACGCCGCAGCGCTCGCGCGCGGGCCTGGTCGAGCAGGGCGGCCGTGTCGGCGTTCGGGCGGCGATCGCCGAGCGCCTGGTGCCGGGCCCGTTCCTCGATGTCGTTGACGACCCCGGCGAGGGTCGCGTGCAGGGCGGCCCGGCTCGCCGTACTCATCAAGTCGTACGCGGCCGACCCGATCAGCGGATGGGTGAAGCGGACCTCCCCGCGGCGCACGACCAGGATGTCGGCGCGGGCCGCCTCGGCCACCGCGTCCTCGTACCCGAGCGCCGCCAGCGTGCGAACGTCCGGACGGGCCAGCGCGGAGGCCGCCTCGACGGCGACCCGCACGTCGTCGGGAAGCGCCGCGATCCGGTTCGACACCAGCATCTGCAGGGAGGGGGGCAGCCCGGTGACGTCACCGTCGCGCGAGTGCCAGTAGCCGGCCAACTCGAGGGCGTAGAACGGGTTGCCCGCGCTCACCTTGGCGATGTAGGCGCGCATCGGACGCGGAATGTCGTCCTCGATGCGCCGGCGCAGCAGGCTCTCGATGTCGTCGACCGCCAACGGCTGTACCGCGCATCGGTCCAGGAGGCCGGCTTCGGCCAACTCCCGGGCCGGAACCGGCAGGGGTTCGTCGGGAGTGCCGCGGCGCGCGAGGACGAACGCGACGTTGATGCCCGACAGCCGCCGGGCCGCGTAGCCCAGCGACCCGGCCGTGAGATCGTCGAGCCACTGCAGGTCGTCGATGGCCACGCAGACCCGGGCAGCCGCGGCCAAGGACTTGAGAAGGCTGGCGACCGCGACCGCGACGTGGTGCGGGTCGCGGGTGATGTCGGCGCCGTCCGAGCGCAGCAACGCGGTTTCGAGGGCCACCCGCTGGGGCCGGGGTAGCACCTCGAGCTCGTCGTCGGTGACGTCGCCGAAGAGGTCGATGAGCGCAATCCCGCCCAGGCGTGTTTCGGATTCGGCCGGCCGCGCAGCCAGTACCCGCCACCCGCGTTCGGCGACGCCGGACACCACAGTCGTCCAGCGATGGGTCTTCCCGATCCCCGGCGGTCCCTCGACCAGCACCGAGCGGGCGCGGTCGGCAACCCCCGCGAGCAGCTGCTCGAGTGCCTGTTCCACGCCAATCCCCCATACGGGCGAAAGAACCACAGTGTAGGGAGCCGGGAGCTGCTCCATGGGGTTTTCCCCGATTCGTCGAGGGGCCCCGTGCGGGCAATCTCAGTTGTGCGAGGACAAGCGGGCACGAATGAGGAGGTTCCGATGAGCGACACCTATATGGCGAAATGGTGGCACATTCTCGGCGAAGCGGTCGCCGAGGCCGACCGGCGGTGCGACGGCGAGATTCCGTGGCACAACTCCTACGCCGACGTCTTCCCGGATGCGCAGGCGCTGCGTCGGGCTCTCGGTTACTACTGGGAGATCCGGATCGGCGGCCCCATCGAGGTTGCGGACTGTCCCGACGCGGCCCACTCGCACCGCGGTCTGCGGATGGTCCTGTCGCCCCGCCAACCGGAGCGGGCCCCGGAGCGGCGAACGTGTCGGGACCGGGTGGTCGGGATCCTCCGGTCCGCTGTCGCGCCGACGGCCTGAACGCCGCTGCCGGGGGCGGTTGGTGCCACTACGGCCGGACCCTCCGGGGGGTGGGCCCGGCCGTAGTTCGTTGCCGCGTCGATGCCGGAGGAGGTCGGGTCAGCGCGCTCCGCGGCAGACCTGAAGGACGGCGTCAGCCAGGGCCGGGCCCTGAGGGCCCAGCGCGGAACGGTAGGTCTGCAGGATGACCCGCTCGCGCCCGAGCTCGACCCGCGTCCCGCCGGCGTTCATCCGGGCGGTCTGGATGCGCGTCGACAGCTTGGCCCGCTCCGCGACGAGCCGCACGATGGCCTCGTCGATGGCGTCGATCTGTCCGCGCAGCACCGGGATCGCCGCGGCGGCCTCCGTCTGCTCGTTCGTCATGGCGGTGGTCATCTCGTTCTCTCTCTCCGTGTCCCGACACCGGCCCGGATCGGCCGGACACTGCCCGGACACGACAAACGCCCCGGGGCTCGGCCCGGGGCGTCAGTTGGTTGGTTGAGTTCAGCCAGCCACAGGCACCGGGGACCGGTACCCATAAAAGAAGCGGCTGGTGTGCACGGATCGATGGTGACACGAGTCCCGCGATGCGGCAAGCGCGTCCCAGCCAACGGGACGCCGTTCGTCCCTGCGGCCGGGGTTGCGGTCAGGCAGCGCCGGCGTTGCCGAGCTCCTTCTGCTCCACCTCGGTCTCGGACTGGATGTCCTCGATGTGGCTCTCGACCCGGTCCTGCGGCAACCGCACCTTGAACGCGATGGCATAGACGACGGCGGTCAGCGCAAGCACGGCCACGAAGCCCCAACCGAAGCCGATGTGCGCGGTGTTGCCGGCGTGCTTCGACTGGTCGGGGTAGTCGCCGAGGTAGCTGATCAGGCAGAGCCCGGCCAGCCACGGCAGTGTCCAGGACGCGCCGGCCTTGAGGTCCAGCGGCTGCTTCTCGCCGCGCGAGAACGCGTGGTACGCCGCGAACAACACGAAGCCCAGCGCGATGGTCACGAACAGCTTCCAGTTCACCTGCCAGCCGGCCCAGTAGACGATCAGGTTCGAGGAGTAGAAGGCGAGGAACGGGATCACCGGGCCGAAGGGGACCCGGAACGGCCGTTCGCGTTGGGGGATCTCCCGGCGCAGCGCGACGATCGCCAGACACCCGGCGCCGAAGGACAGCACGGTCGCGGACGTCACGAAGCCGACGAGCTGCTGCCAGCTCGGGAACGGCAGGAACACGATGAGTCCGATGAAGAAGGTGATGATCAGGCTGACGAACGGGACGCCGCGGTTGGTGGTCCGCGCGAGCACCTCGGGCGCGTTGCCGTTGCGCCCCATCGCATAGGAGACGCGCGAGGTGACGGTCGTGTAGATCAGCCCCGTGTCGGCCGGGGAGATGATCGCGTCGATGTAGAGGACCTTCGCCAGCCAGCCCAGCCCGATGATGGTCGAGATGGCGGCCAGCGGGCCGTAGGCATTGGTGAAGTCGAGGTTGGTCCAGCCCTTCGAGTGGGTGAGGTCGCTCGGCCGGACGGCGCCGATGAAAGCGACCTGCAGAAGGACGTAGATGACCGCCGTCAGCAACACCGAACCGATCACCGCGAGCGGGATGTTGCGCTTCGGATTGCTGGTCTCGCCGGCGAGCTCGATCCCCTGCCGGAACCCGAGGTAGGAGAAGACGATGCCGCCGGAGGCGATGGCGGTGAAGATGCCATGGGCGCCCTGGGTCGCGAAACCGTGGTTGCTGAAGTTCGAGCTGTGGAAGGACGTCACGAAGAAGGCGACGATGACCAGAATGATGACGGCGAGCTTCCACCACACGGCGACGTTGTTCACGCGAGCGAACCACTTGATGCCGAAGTAGTTCACGAGCACGAAGAACGCCATCCCCAGCACGCCGACGAAGTAGCCGAGACCGGTCAGCGTGTGCACCGTCTCGCCGCCGGCCTTGTGCTCGGAGGTGAACTTCGCGTACTTGGTCGCGTACTGCAGCGCACCCTCGACCTCGATCGGCGCAGTGGTCGCCACCGCGACCCAGAGGATCCACCCCGTCGTGAAGCTGGCGAACGACCCGTGCGACACGTGCGGGAACCGCACGACCCCGCCGGAGATCGGGAACATCGTGCCCAGCTCGGCGAACACGAGGCCGATGAGCATGATCATGACCGCGGCGATGATCCAGGACAGAATCGCTGCCGGCCCGGCCAGTTGCGACGCCGTCAGGGCGCCGAACAGCCAACCGGAACCGATGATGGAGCCCACGCTGGCGAACAGCAGGCCGATGACGCCGATGTCGCGGCGCATCCTCGTGTCGTCGGTGCCGGGCTGGTCCGGTCCGGTGGAGCGGTTCTTCGTCTGCGCCGTCATGAGGGCCGTCCTCTCGTCCTGCCGGGAATACCCAAGGTCGACAACTGCGAAACGCCTGAGACCGTCGGAGGGCCGACGTAGGCTGGGCGACGAAATGACTCAGCCCGCCGACGCCCTGTTCGCCGTGCCGGAGGGGACGGATGAGCCGCAGCGCCCCAAGACCCGCCTCGCCGTCGATCCGGCGACGCTGCTGGACGGGCTGAACCCGCAGCAGCGCGCCGCCGTCCTCCATCGGGGCGGCCCGTTGCTGATCGTGGCCGGGGCCGGTTCGGGGAAGACCCGGGTGCTGACGCACCGCATCGCCTACCTGCTCGCCGAACGCGGGGCGACGCCCGGGCAGATCCTCGCGATCACCTTCACCAACAAGGCCGCGGGCGAGATGAAGGAGCGCGTCGCCGCACTCGTCGGACCGCGGGCCAAGGCGATGTGGGTCTCGACGTTCCACTCGATGTGCGTGCGCGTACTGCGGGCCGACGGCAAGGCGCTCGGGCTGAAGTCGTCGTTCTCGATCTACGACGCCGACGATTCGAAGCGGCTCATGACCATGGTGGGCCGCGAACTCGATCTCGACCCGAAGCGCTATCCCGCCCGCTCGCTGTCCGCGCAGATCAGCAATCTGAAGAACGAGCTGGTGACCTCGGACATGTGGGCCGACAAGGCCGGCAACGCCACCGAGAAGGTGCTGGCCGAGGTCTACAGCCGCTACCAGTCACGGCTGCGCGAAGCGCATGCGCTGGACTTCGACGACCTGATCATGGCGACCGTCGGGCTGCTGCAGAACCATCCCCACGTCGCCGAGAACTACCGGCGCCGGTTCCGGCACGTCCTGGTCGACGAGTACCAGGACACCAACCACGCGCAGTACATGTTGGTGCGCGAGCTGACGATGCCCGATTCGACTTCGGTGTTCCCGCCCGCGGAACTGGCGGTCGTCGGCGACGCCGACCAGTCCATTTACGCGTTCCGTGGCGCGTCCATCCGCAACATCCTCGAGTTCGAGCGGGACTACCCGGACGCGAAGACGATCATGCTCGAGCAGAACTACCGCTCGACGCAGACGATCCTCTCGGCGGCCAACGCGGTCATCGCCCGCAACCCCGACCGCCGTCCGAAGAACCTGTGGTCCGACGCCGGGGCCGGCGAGCAGATCACCGGGTACGTCGCCGAGAACGAGCACGACGAGGCGGCCTGGGTGGCGCAACGCATCGAGGAGCTCAGCGATTCGGGCGTCGCGGTCGCGTCCGACGTCGCCGTCTTCTACCGCACCAACGCTCAGTCGCGGGTGTTCGAAGAGGTGTTCATCCGGATCGGGCTGCCGTACAAGGTGGTCGGCGGCGTGCGCTTCTACGAGCGCAAGGAGATCCGCGACGCGCTCGCGTACCTGCGGGTGATCTCGAACGTCGACGACGTCGTGTCGCTGCGGCGCATCCTCAACACGCCCCGCCGTGGGATCGGTGACCGCGCCGAAGCGTGTGTCGAGGTGTTCGCCGACCGCGAGCGGCTGTCCTTCGGTGCGGCTCTCGAGCGGGCCGACGTGGTGCCCGGGCTCGCCCCGCGATCGCTCAACGCGATCCAGGAGTTCACGGCGATGATGACGACGCTGCGTGGGGTCGCCGCCGGCCCGGACGGCACGCCGGCCCAGGTCCTCGAAGCGGTGCTCGACCAGACCGGGTACCTGCGCGAACTGGAAGCGTCGTCGGACCCGCAGGACGAGTCACGGGTCGACAACCTGCGCGAGCTGGTGAACGTGGCCCGCGAGTTCGAGGAGCAACGTAGCGCCGCCGGCGACGAGGCGTCCCTCGACGCGTTCCTCGAGCAGGTCTCGTTGGTCGCCGACGCCGACACGGTGCCCGACGCGTCCGGCGGTGTCGTCACCCTGATGACGCTGCACACCGCCAAGGGGCTCGAGTTCCCCGTCGTCTTCCTCACCGGAATGGAGGACGGCGTTTTTCCGCACATGCGCTCGCTCAACGAGCCTGACGAGATGGCCGAGGAGCGCCGCCTCGCCTACGTGGGCATCACCCGGGCGCGGGAGCGGCTGTACCTGTCGCGGTCGCTGTCGCGTTCGGCGTGGGGCGCGCCGGCGTGGAACCCGCCGTCGCGCTTCCTCGACGAGGTGCCGGGCGAGCTCGCGACCTGGACCGGCGCGGTCGACCGGGTGCCCTTCGTGAACCGCTACGACGACGACGGCCCGTCGCGGTACGGCGACCACGGCTACCGCTCGGGTGGGCCGCGGCGTTCGGCGCAGGAGCAGCTGGTCGCGTCGCGCATGTCGGGCGGGCGCGGCATGCGGGGCGGTGTCGGCAACCGCGCGGTACCCGCCCTGTCTGTGGGTGACCGGGTGACGCACGACGCCTGGGGGATGGGCACCGTCGTCGACACCCGAGGCGACGGCGACGGGGCGCAGGCGCAGATCGACTTCGGCGCGGGCACCGGCGTGAAGTGGCTGATGCTGCGCTATGCGCCGGTCCAGAAGCTCTGAGCGAAATCGCCTTCGCCCGTGCGCCGGCCGCTCGTACAGTGGCGCCGTGAACCCGACTCCCCCGCTGTTCGACTGGGCCGGCGGCGCCGGAAGTTTCCGCCGCCTCATCGACGCGTTCTACGACCGCGTCGAACGCGATGAGCTGCTGTCGCCGTTGTTCCCCGGCGGCGTGCACGAGGCGCACCGGGCGCACGTCACCACGTGGTGGATCGAGGTCTTCGGCGGACCGGCCGACTACACGGCGACGCTCGGCGGGTACCCGGCGATGTTGCGTCACCATCTCAACCTCGGCCTCACCGCCGACCAGCGGTTGCGCTTCGCGACCCTGATGAGCGTCGCGGCCGACGACGCCGGCGGGCCCGACGACCCGGAGTTCCGCGCCGCCTTCGTCGGCTACGTCGAGTGGGGCACCCGGCTGGCGCTGCACAACTCCCAGCCCGGTGCCGAGGTCGTGGGCGATGCGCCGGTGCCGCGGTGGGGCTGGGGCGTCGCACCGCCCTACCAGCCCTAACCGTCACTGGGAGTCGGCGCCGGGATCTCGCGCCGACCGGAGCAGTTGACCAGATCTGAGCCGTTCACCTGGTCATTTGCTCTGCTCGGTGGAACGGATCGGCCCTGTGGACAAAGGAAAAGTTTCGACCAGCTCCGCGCGACGATCGACAGGTGCCCGACCTGATCGCCCCTGACCCGGATTGGTACCTCGACCACGTCGACCCTTCCGGCATCGAACGGCGCCCTATCGGTCCCGTGCGGGCCTGGCAGGGTTCGTGGGACTCGCTGGCGCACCGGCTGCTGGACACGGCAGAGACGACGCCGCCCGTCGGCCCCGCGGAGGAGTACTGGGTCGATTTCATGTGGCCGACCCATCAGCTCGCGCTCGAAGCAGATGGCAGGGGCAAGTACCGGGGCGACGCACTGTGGCAGGAGAAACGCCGGAGATCGCCCTTGCGCGAGCGGGTTACCGCGTCGTCCGCGTCGTGTGGGACGACGTTGTGCAGAACTGGCCGGCCACGAGTGTCTGGCGGCGCGACTTGATGGCCCTCGGCCAGAGCAACTGACCAAATCTGGCCGGCGGAAATGGTCGGCAGCTCTGGTCGGACTCAGGGAGATACGCTCCGGACGTGGCAGACCGCATCCGCATCGTCATCGCCAAGCCCGGCCTCGACGGACACGACCGGGGCGCCAAGGTCATCGCCCGCGCACTGCGTGATGCCGGCATGGAGGTGGTCTACACCGGCCTGCACCAGACACCCGAGCAGATCGTCCAGACGGTGATCCAGGAGGACGCGGACGCGGTGGGCCTCTCGGTGCTGTCGGGCGCGCATATGACGCTGTTCCGCCGGACCATCGAGCTGCTGAAAGAGCACCAGGCCGAGGATGTGGTGGTCTTCGGCGGTGGCATCGTCCCCGACGAGGACATCCCGGAGCTCGAGCAGGCCGGCGTCGCCAAGATCTTCACGCCCGGCGCGACAATGGAAGACATCGTGGACTGGGTACGCACCAACGTCGCCGCGGCCGACTGAACGCCTCCCCGGAGGCGTGAATCCAGTCTCAAGCGAGCGTGCCGACGGGCCGCGGTGGCTAATGTCCAGGGGTTGGTCCCAGACGACAGACGAGGACGAGTCAGCGTGGATCTGTTCGAGTACCAAGCCAAGCAGCTGTTCCAGAAGTACGGGGTGCCGGTCAGCCTCGGGGAGGTCGCCACGACGCCCGACGAGGCCAAGTCGATCGCCGAGAAGATCGGCGGCGTGACCGTCGTCAAGGCGCAGGTGAAGATCGGCGGCCGCGGCAAGGCCGGCGGCGTCAAGGTGGCGAAGACACCCGACGACGCCCGCGCGAACGCGGAGCAGATCCTCGGCATGGACATCAAGGGCCACACGGTGCACCGCGTCCTCGTCGATCCGGGCGCGGACATCAAGGAGGAGTACTACGTCTCCTACCTGCTCGACCGCGCCAACCGGACCTTCCTCGCCATGGCCTCGTATGAGGGCGGCATGGAGATCGAGCAGCTCGCCGTCGAGCGACCGGACGCGCTGGCCAAGGTCCCGGTCGATGCCATCAAGGGCGTCGACGCCGCGGAGGCCCGCGAGATCGCCGAGGCCGCGAAGTTCCCGGCCGACCTGGTCGAGCCGGTCGCCGACGTCCTGGTCAAGTTGTGGGAGACCTTCATCGGGACGGACGCGACGCTGGTCGAGGTGAACCCGCTGGCTCGGGTGGGTGACGGCAGCGTCGTCGCCCTCGACGGCAAGGTGACCCTCGACGAGAACGCCGACTTCCGCCAGCCCGAGAACGCGCAGTTCGTCGACGTGCAGGCGGCCGACCCGCTCGAGCAGAAGGCCAAGGAGAAGCACCTCAACTACGTCAAGCTCGACGGCGAGGTCGGCATCATCGGCAACGGCGCCGGCTTGGTCATGTCGACGCTCGACGTGGTCGCCTACGCCGGCGAGAAGCACGGCAACGTCAAGCCGGCGAACTTCCTGGACATCGGCGGTGGCGCGAGCGCCGAGGTGATGGCCAATGGCTTGGACATCATCCTCAACGACCCGTCCGTCCGGTCGGTCTTCGTGAACGTCTTCGGTGGCATCACGTCGTGCGATGCCGTCGCGAACGGGATCGTGACTGCGCTTGGCATGCTCGGCGACGAAGCGAACAAGCCGCTGGTCGTGCGCCTCGACGGCAACAACGTCGACGAGGGACGGCGCATCCTCACCGAGGCCGCCCACCCGCTCGTGACGCTGGCCGACACCATGGACGACGGCGCCGACAAGGCCGCCGAACTCGCGAACTCAGGGGTTTGAGCAATGGCGATTTTCCTCGATGAGAACAGCTTGATCATCGTGCAGGGCATGACCGGCTCGGAGGGCATGAAGCACACGCGCCGCATGCTGGCCTCCGGTGCGTCGGTTGTCGGTGGGGTCAACGCCCGCAAGGCCGGCACCACCGTCGATCTCGACGGTACGACGCTGCCCGTCTTCGGCTCGGTGTCGGAGGCCATGGGCGAGACCGGTGCGAACGTGACCGTGGGCTTCGTCCCGCCGGCGTTCACCAAGGACTCCGTGATCGAGGCGATCGACGCCGAGATCCCGCTCGCCGTCGTCATCACCGAAGGTGTGGCCGTCCACGACACGGCCAACTTCTGGGCGTACGCGCAGGGGAAGAAGACACGCATCGTCGGGCCGAACTGCCCGGGCGTCATCAGCCCCGGCAAGTCGAACGCCGGCATCATCCCGGCCGACATCACCAAGGCCGGCCGCATCGGCCTCGTGTCGAAGTCGGGCACGCTGACGTACCAGATGATGTTCGAGCTGCGCGACTTCGGTTTCTCCACCTGCGTCGGCATCGGCGGCGACCCGATCATCGGGACTACCCACATCGACTGCCTCGAGGCGTTCCAGAACGACGACGAGACCGACGCGATCGTGATGATCGGCGAGATCGGCGGCGATGCCGAGGAGCGGGCGGCGGCCTACATCAAGGAGAACGTGACGAAGCCGGTCGTCGGTTACGTCGCAGGATTCACGGCGCCGGAGGGCAAGACCATGGGCCACGCAGGCGCGATCGTCTCGGGTTCGTCGGGCACCGCCCAGGCGAAGAAAGAGGCGCTCGAAGCCGCGGGCGTGCAGGTGGGGAAGACGCCGAGCGAGACGGCCCGGCTCATGCGCGACATCCTCGCCTGACGGCGGTTCGCAGCCCTTTTCGTCGTGTATCAGGTGGGCGACCTCTGACTCCTCGACA
Organism: Jatrophihabitans sp.; assembly: GCF_046262535.1. GTDB lineage: Bacteria > Actinomycetota > Actinomycetes > Mycobacteriales > Jatrophihabitantaceae > Jatrophihabitans. The sequence continues at coordinate 49,296 of NZ_JBHEMO010000048.1, forward strand.
TCGACTCGCCGTGCCGATGGGGCGCGGGATGTTCCGTCAGGCCCCTCCTAGGCGCTACTTTCCTGAGAGAACGGCCCGGACAGTCGATCTAGGAGAGGGACATGACCTTCCAACCGCCACCGCCGCCCCCGGGCGGCAACCCGCCCCCGCCCCCTCCGCCCGGTCAGTGGGGCCCGCCGCCAGGTGGCGGCTACGGGGCTCCCCAAGGGGGGTTCGACCCGAAGAACGTCAACCCGCTCGACTGGGGAATCGTCGGTGCGGGCGTGCTGGCCTTCATCTTCTCGTTCATCAACTTCTACACCTACTCGGCCAAGGGCGGCTTCAGCGGCATCTCGGTCGACCAGAGCGCGTGGAGCGGTTTCCTGAGCCTGCTGGCCATCCTGCTGATCATCGTCGGGACCGCGTTGATCGCGCTCGACCTGTTCGCGCCGCAGGTGAAGCTGCCGATCCCGACCCGGCTCGCCGGACTCGGTGCCTTCGCACTGGCGACGCTGCTGCTGATCATCGCCCTGTTCACCGTGCCGGACTACGGCGGCGGCGGACCGGGCTACGACAGGGCGGTCGACGAGGGTCACGGCTTCGGCTACTGGGCGACGCTGCTCATGTCGATCGTCGGTCTGGTCCTGTCGCTCATGCGGCTGCAGCAGACCGGCGGCAAGCTGCCGGGCGCCCTGGGCAACGTGCCGAACATCGGCGCTCGTGGCCCGCAGGGCGGGATGAGCGGCGGTCAGCCCGGTCCGGGTGGGGCACCGGGGGGGATGAGCGGCGGTCAGCCCGGTCCGGGTGGGGCACCGGGGGGGATGAGTGGCGGTCAGCCCGGTCCGGGTGGTGCACCCGGCGGTACGCCCCCGGCTCCGCCGCCTGCGCCGCCGGGTTACGGCCCGCCGCCACAGCCCTAGGGCTACATCGAGTCGTCCACATGCCGGGGTGCGCATTGCGCACCCCGGCGTTTGTACGTTCGCGCCCCGTTTGGGGGGCTTCGGGCGGGGGGACGCTAGGGTCGGTTTCGCTCAGGTCCCGAAGTCCGAAAGGTTTGATGCGAGATGACCTACGGCCCGCCGCCGGGTAGTCCAGCCGACCAGCCGGGCGGAGGTTACGGTCCGCCGCAGGGTGGTCAGCCGGGGCCTTACGGTCCGCCGCAGGGTGGTCAGCCGGGGCCTTACGGTCCGCCGCAGGGTGGTCAGCCGGGGCCTTTCGGTCCGCCGCAGGGTGGTCAGCCAGGCCCGTACGGTCCGCCGCAGGGCGGTCAGCCAGGCCCGTACGGTCCGCCGCAGGGCGGTTACGGCCCGCCTCCGCAGTACGGACCGCAGCCGGGCGCCCACCCGGGAGGACCGCAGCTCGGCGGACCGTACGGCGGCAGCCCCTACGGCGCCGGTTCGACCAAGCCGGGCTTCGACCCGAAGTCGGTCAACCCGCTCGACTGGGCCGCGCTGGGCTTGCCCCTGCTCGCCCTCATCTTCTCGTTCTTCAGCTACTACAAGTACTCGGCCAAGGGCAGTTTCGCCGACGCGTGCGGCAATTCGTGCTCGAGGACGACGAGCGCATGGTCGGGATTCTTCGGCTGGTTCGCCATCCTGCTCGCGTTGATCGCTGCTGCGCTGATAGCGATCGAGCTTTTCGCCCCGCACGTGAAACTACCGCTACCCACGCGGCTGGCCGCTCTGGGCGCACTCGTCCTGAGCGTGATCTTCACGCTGCTCGCGCTGCTCGTCGTCCCTGACTACCAGGGGGGCGGCTCGGGCTACGACCAGGCCATCGACGAGGGACATTCGTTCTCCTACTGGATCGTGCTGATTCTGCTCATCGCGGCGGCTGTCGTCACGTTCCTCCGGTTCCGGCAGAGCGGCGGCACGCTGTCGGACTTCGGCGGGTCGAAACGCAGCCACCCGGCCGGGCCCGGAGGGCCGGGATTCGGAGCGGCCGGCCGGCCCGGGTACGGCGCGCCCACGTACGCCGGCTCGGGGCCGCAGCCCGGCTACGTCTCCCCGCCGCCGCCGCAGGGCTACCAGCCCCCGCCGTCACAGGGTTACCAGCCGCCGCCGTCCCAGGGCTACCCGCCACCGCCGCCACCGCCGGGCGGTTCCCAGCCGACGCAGCAGCAACCCCCGGTGGGCTACCCACCGCCGCCGCAGAGGTACGGGCAGCCGGGGTACGGCCAGCAGCCGGGTTCCCAGGTACCGCCGCAGGGTTACCAGCCGCAGCCCCCACCGGGTGGCTACCAGCCCCCGGCCGGCGGTTACCAGCCGCAGCCGCCCCAGGGTCCCCCGGCCGGTCAGCCGCCCGCGCCGCAGGCCGCGACGCCGCCTCCGCCGTCGCCTCCGCCGGGCTCGTCGGATGAGCCGGACCAGCCGTCGGCGGATCAGCCCAGTCAGTCCTGAGGGTGCACCGCGGCGCGTCTGCGGCTGATCGACAGCGATGTTTGCCAGCCTGGACGGGTGCCTGCCGCCCGCGTCGACTCTTCCTTGTCGCGCGGCGCCCGGTCGGCTGACGCGGCGCCGGGACCGTCGGCGCCGCGTTCGATCCGGCTCACCGCTGCGTGGACCGGCGCCGGCGCGGCGCTGGTCTGCGCTGTCGTCGCGATCGCTGCCGTCGCCGTGTGTTGGCTGCCGGCTGCGGGGGAGACCGGCAGCGCTCGCTCGGCATTGCACGCCGGCGTTCTGACGTTCCTCGCCGCGCTGCACGGTGGGATCACCGTCGACGGGCTGTCGGCCGACTTCGTCCCATTGGGCATGACGCTGCTCGTTGCTGCGGTGTCCTGGCGGGCCGGCGCGGGACTGGCCCGTGCCGCCGACGACGTCGAAGACCTGACGCTGCGGTCGCTGGCCGAAGCCGCCGCAGTGCAGGCCGGCACCTTCGCGGCCGTGTGCGGCGTCGCTGCGGGCTTCGCGACGCTCGGCACGAGCAGCGTCTCGGTGGTCCCGGCGGTCCTCGCCGGGCTGATCCTGTTCGGCGGCACCGGCGGGATCGCGTTCGTCCGCGCAACGGCCCTCGGATCCGAGATCGGTTCGCGGACACCGGACTGGGTCGGGCCGTCCCTTCGAGCCGCCGCCGCCGGAGTCGCCGTGTACCTGGCGGCCGGTGCCGCGCTGGTCATCGGCTCCCTGGTCGTCCACCATCAGCAGGTCGAGGCCCTGTCGCGCCAGGTCGGCGGCGGCTGGTCGGGTGCGCCGGTCCTGCTGCTCGGAGCCTTGGCGGCGCCGAATGCGGTCGTCGCCGCGGCGTCCTACCTCGCCGGGCCGGGTTTCGCCCTCGGCTCCGGAAGCGGGGTCGGCCTGAGCTCGACGGTCCATGGCACCGTCCCGGCGTTCCCACTGCTCGGCGCCGTGCCCAGCGGACCGGCCACGACACCGGTGTGGTTGCTGGCCGGCGCGACGCCGATCGCCGCCGGGCTCTGCCTGGCCCGGGTGGCCCGCGCCGACGCCGAGTCCTGGCGGCTGCGCCTGCGCAACGCTGCCGCGGCGGCTGCGGTGGCCGTCGTCGCCGGCATCGCCCTCGCGTGGCTGGGCGGCGGCGCAATCGGAAGCGGACGCCTCAGGGCCTTCGGCGCGTCGCCCTGGCAGTTCGGCCTCGCGCTCGGCGCCGGGCTCGCCGTCGTCAGCGGGGCCGCGCTCGGTGCGCTGGCCGGCGTCGCCTGGTGGCGCTCCCGCGACGACGAGCTGCCGGGCGTGATGCGGGCAACGCTCACCGCAGTCACCTCGATGGTCACCCGCGACGACCCCGGCGACGCCGACGAGGACGGCAAACTCGCCGGGTAGGGTGGCCGCGTGCGCAGGGTGGCCCGGATCGTGATCCTGGCCTCGGGCAGCGGCAGCACCCTGCAGGCGATCCTCGACGACGCCGATCTGGGTCGGCAGGTCGTCGCCGCGGGCACCGATGTGCCCGGCTGCCCGGCGATGCAGCGGGCCGAGCAGGCCGGCGTCCCCACCTTCTCGGTGGCACTGCGCGATTTCGCTGGCCGCGCCGCGTGGAACGACGAGCTGGCCTCCGTACTGGCGAAGTACGAACCGGACCTCGTCGTCCTCGCCGGCTTCATGCGGATCCTGGCCCCACAGGTCGTCAGCCGGTTCCGCATCGTCAACACCCATCCCGCCCTGCTGCCCGCCTTCCCCGGCGCGCACGCGATCCGCGACGCCCTGGCCGCCCGAGTCACCAACACCGGCGTCACGGTCCACTGGGTCGACGAAGGCGTCGATACCGGTCCGGTCATCGCCCGGGCCGAGGTGCCGGTGCGGCCCGGCGACGACGAGAACACCCTGCGTGCCCGCATCCAGGCCGCCGAGAAGCCCCTTTACCGCCAAGCCCTGCGACAGCTATGCCGAGAGTTGGAGTCATAATCTGATGACCAAGATCGCCGTCCGCCGCGCCCTGGTGAGCGTCTATGACAAGACGGGCCTTGAGGAGCTCGCCCGCGGGCTGCACGAAGCCGGAGTCGAGATCGTGTCGACCGGATCCACCGCGGCGCGGATTCGCGAGGCCGGCGTTCCGGTGACGCCGGTGGACGAGGTGACCGGTTTCCCCGAGATCCTCGGCGGTCGGGTGAAGACGCTGCACCCGCATGTGCACGCGGGCCTGCTCGCCGACCAGAACGACGCGTCCCACGTCGAGACGATCACCGGCCTGGGTATCGCGCCGTTCCAGTTGCTGATCGCGAACCTGTACCCGTTCGCCGAGACGGTCGCGAGCGGGGCGTCCCACCCCGAGGTCATCGAGCAGATCGACATCGGCGGCCCGGCGATGGTGCGGGCCAGTGCGAAGAACCACGGCTCGGTCGCCGTGATCACCAATCCGGCGCGCTACGCCGACGCGCTCGCCGCGGTCCGGGACGGTGGTTTCGACCTCGCCGCCCGTCAGCGCCTCGCCGTCGAGGCCTTTCGGCACACCGCGGTCTACGACATCGGCGTCGCGTCCTGGCTCGGCAGCGTCGTCGCTCCTGACGACGAGGTGGGCGGGCAGTCCAGCGGGTTCCCGGGGTGGGTGGCGGCGAGCTGGGAACGCGCGGGTGTCCTGCGCTACGGCGAGAACCCGCATCAGCGGGCCGCGCTGTACGTGTCTCCCGACTCCAGCATCGGCATCGCCCACGCCGAGCTGCTGCAGGGCAAAGAGATGAGCTACAACAACTACGTCGACGCCGACGCGGCCTGGCGCGCCGCATACGACTTCCAGGACCCGTGCGTCGCGATCATCAAGCACGCCAACCCGTGCGGTATCGCCGTCGGGGCCGACATCGCCGATGCCCACCGCAAGGCCCACGCGTGTGACCCGACGAGCGCGTTCGGCGGAGTGATCGCCACCAACCGCCCGGTGAGCGCCGAGATGGCCGAGTTCGTGGCCACGATCTTCACCGAGGTCCTGGCTGCACCGGCGTTCGAGGATGCGGCGCTCGAGGTGTTGCAGAAGCGCAAGAACCTGCGGCTGCTCATCGCCGCCCCCCGCCCCGAAGGCCCGGGCGTCGAGCTGCGGCCCGTGTCGGGCGGGCTGCTGTTGCAGAGCGCCGACCGCATCGACGCGCCGGGCGACGATCCGGCCACCTGGACGCTGCAGGCCGGCGAACCGGCCGACGTGCAGACCCTGGCCGACCTGAGCTTCGCCTGGCGGGCCGTCCGTGCCGTGAAGTCGAACGCGATCCTGCTGGCCTCCGACCGGGCCACGGTCGGGGTCGGCATGGGCCAGGTGAACCGGGTCGACTCGTGCCGCCTCGCGGTGGACCGGGCCGGCGAGCGCGCGGCCGGGTCGGTTGCCGCGTCGGATGCGTTCTTCCCGTTCGCGGACGGACCGGGAGTGCTCATCAGCGCCGGCGTCCGGGCGATCGTCGAACCGGGCGGCTCGATCCGCGACGACGAGACCATCGCGGCGGCGAAGGAAGCGAACGTGACGCTCTACTTCACCGGCACCCGTCACTTCGCGCACTGACCGCCTGCCCGGTCGGTCAGCGCGAACTGGCAGGATGTGGCCACGTGACAGCCACGACGCTCGACGGAACCGCCACGCTGACAGCGATCAAGGCGGAGCTGACCGAGCGGGTGTCGGCGCTGGCCGCGCGGGGGATCCGTCCCGGCCTCGGCACCGTCCTCGTCGGCGACGACCCGGCCAGCCGGTGGTACGTCAACGCCAAGCACAAGGACTGTGCCGCGATCGGGGTGACGAGCATCCGCCGGGATCTACCCGCGACGGCCACCCAGGAAGAAGTCGAAGCGGTCGTCGCCGAGCTCAACGCCGATCCGGCGTGTACGGCATTCCTCGTGCAGCAACCGACGGGCCTCAACGAGTTCGCCATCCTCGCCGCGGTCGACCCGGCGAAGGACGTCGACGGCCTGCACCCGACCAACCTCGGTTGGCTGGTGCTGGGCAAGCCGGCGCCGTTGCCGTGCACGCCGACGGGGATCATCGAACTGCTGCGCCGCTACGACGTGCCGATCGCCGGCGCCCACGTGGTGGTGGTCGGTCGGGGCATCACCGTCGGTCGGCCGCTGGCGCTCATGCTCACGCGTCGCAGCGAGAACGCCACGGTGACGGTCTGCCACACGGGCACCCGTGACCTCTCCGAACAAGTGCGGCAGGCCGACATCGTCGTGGCGGCGGCCGGCTCCCCGTCGCTGATCACCGCCGACATGGTCAAGCCGGGCGCGGCCGTGCTGGACGCGGGCGTCAGCCGGGTCGACGGCAAGATCGCCGGCGATGTCGCGCCGGACGTCGTCGAGGTCGCGGGGTACCTCAGCCCGAACCCCGGCGGCGTGGGACCGATGACCCGGGCCATGCTGCTGCGCAACGTGGTCGAGGCCGCCGAGCGCGGCGCGGCCGCTGCGCAGCCGGCCAGGGCATGACGTGCTCGGCCGGGCGCTGCGCTGGATCGAGGAACAGCTCCCCTTCCTCGTCGTGCTGCTCGTCGCCGGCACGGCGTTCGTCTACCTGATCTTCGAACCCGGACGTTGGGGTCGGGGGTCGGGCGTCGTCGCGGTGGCCGTGCTGCTCGCCGGCGTCCTCCGCGCGACGTTGCCCACCCCTCGCGCGGGCATGCTCGCGGTGCGCGGGCGGTGGGTGGACACCGTCGCCTACTTGGCCCTCGGTGGCGTGATGCTCGTCGTCGACATCCGGCTGCACGGCTGAGCCGGGGGTGGCCTAGCCTGCACAGCATGGCTCCCGTCACCGTCACCGTCACCGGCGCCGCCGGCCAGATCGGCTACGCCCTGCTGTTCCGTATCGCCTCCGGCCACCTGCTCGGCCCGGACGTGCCCGTGCGACTTCGGCTGCTGGAGATCGCGCCCGCGCTCAAGGCCGCCGAGGGCACCGCGATGGAGCTCGACGACTGCGCCTTCCCGCTGCTGTCGGGCATCGACATCACCGATGACCTCAAGACCGCCTTCGACGGCACCAATGTCGCCCTGCTGGTCGGCGCCCGTCCGCGCGCGGCGGGGATGGAGCGCGGTGACCTGCTCGAGGCCAACGGCGGCATATTCGGCCCGCAGGGCAAGGGCCTCAACGACCACGCGGCAAGTGACGTCAAGGTGTTGGTGGTCGGCAATCCGGCCAACACGAACGCGCTGATCGCGCAGAAGAACGCGCCCGACATCCCGGCCGGCCGGTTCACCGCCATGACCCGCCTCGACCACAACCGGGCACTTTCGCAGCTCGCCGGCAAACTCGAGGTGCCGGTGACGGCGATCGAGAAGATGACGATCTGGGGCAACCACTCCGCCACCCAGTACCCGGATCTCTACACCGCGCAGGTCAACGGGCGCAGCGCCGCCGACCAGGTCGACGAGAAGTGGTTCAAAGAGACGTTCATCCCGACCGTTGCCAAGCGGGGTGCCGCCATCATCGAGGCACGTGGCGCGTCGTCGGCGGCCTCGGCGGCCAACGCCGCCATCGACCACGTCTACGACTGGGTGAACGGCACCGAGTGGACGTCGTCGTCCATCGTGTCCGACGGCTCGTACGGCGTTCCCGAAGGGCTGATCAGCTCGTTCCCGTGCCGGGCGGTGGACGGCGAGTGGGAGATCATCCAGGGCGTCGACATCAACGACTTCTCGCGGGAGAAGATCGACGCGTCGGTCGCCGAGCTCACCGAGGAGCGGGACGCGGTCACGTCCCTCGGTCTCATCTGATCCGCCGCGCCTCTGCTGCAGGCTGGGCGCCGGCCAGCCTCAGGGCGGCGGTGACGTAGTGATCGGCCAGTCGCGCAGGTGAGACGTTACGGCGCGGGTCGTACCACTCGCTCGTGCGGCTGCACATGTCGAGCACCATCACGGCGACGCGGGTCGCCGCGTCGGCGCCCCCGATCAGGTCGAACGCCTTCGCGCCGGCGCCGGTCCGGAGCAGTTCGCTGAGCTCGGACCGCAATGCCCGCCGCCGCCGGACTATCTGCAGGTAGCGGTCGGGTGACAGGTGCAGGTATTCGCGGCGCACGACCTGGGCCAGTTCGGGGTTCACCAGGTGTCCCATGACGTAGGCGCGGACCCACGCCGACGTGCGCGGCACCGGGGCACCGCCCACGCCCGGTAGAAGAGCGCGGCCGAGGTGGCCAGCACTCGCCGCGCCGCGCGCCAAGGGACTCGACATCGAGTCGAGCACCCATCACGCGTTCCGCCAGATGCTCAAGCCGGACATCATCGGCTCGGCCTTCGCGATCAGCGTCTCCCTGATCATCTACTACCTGGCGGTCGGCTTCTTCCCGGTCTACTTCCAGACGATCTTCGGGTTCTCCCAGTCCAAGGCCAACGCGCTCGGCAACTGGAACTGGACGTTCAACGCGTGATCTTCCTGCTCGCCGGGTTCTGGAGCCCGCGCCGGGCCCGGCAGGAGGAGCAGGAGCACGAGGCGATGGTGGAGCGCGAGGTGGCCAAGCTGCACGCGTGACGCGCTGATCTTGTGCAGACACGTGGGCGGTGGCCCACGTGTCTGCACAAGATCGCTCAGGTGAGCGGGGTCCGCTGGCGAAGTTGGGCGAGCGCCGCCGCATCCCCGGGAGCGCCGCGGTGCTCGAGTTCGCCGGCGACCTTGGCGCGGTGCTCGTCGTCGGCGTTTCCGCCGTACTTGAACTTGGCGCGCACCTCGCGGACGGACAGCCGCAGCCCGCGGATGGTGTTGAGCCGCCGCCCGTGCTCGACCGGGTCGGCGACGTCGCTGCCCGGCTCGTTGTCGCCCAGCTGGGTGCGCAGGATCGCGGCCTTGTCCTCGGCGCCGTCGAGCACCGTGGCGTCGGCCACCAGCTGGACGCCGGCGTAGTAGGTGGTCGGGATGCCCATGCGTGGGTCCTCGTCGCCCACCGCCTTCCACGCCGCCGGGACGTAGGCCCAGTCACCGGCCACGCTCAGGACGACGGCCGGGTTCTCCTCGATCGCCGCCCAGATCGGGTTGGGGCGGGCGAGGTGCAGGACCACCTCGGCCGCCGAGACCAGGCTGAACTGAGTCGGGACGATGACCGGGATGTCGCGGCCGCGCCCGCCGGCGATCAGCTGGCCGAACTGCTGGCGGCGGATGAAGTCCATCCACTCGTCCTCGGAACTACCGGCGTCCCACGGATGAATCAGCACGCCGTCAGCGTAAGGACGGGCGCCACCCGCGGTACCGGGCCGATCAGGCGGTGCTGGTCGGGACGTAGCCGGGACGTCCGGCGGGCTCCACTCCTCCCACAGTTCGGCGAAGTCGGCACCGAACGGGTCCTGCCCGCGGCTGGGCATCGACGCGCGGCCGGTGGCGGCGAGCACGGCCGCCGCGTCAAGCACGAGCTCGCCGCCGCGCTCGCGCGCAGTCACCTCGCTCGCGTCGTCGCCGTCGAACACGAGCAGAGGGCGCATGACCGAAGACTAGAACACGTTCTCATTCGCCGCGAACGGCGGACGGACGACCCGTCAGATCTCGTCGAGCACGGCCGCGCGCAGCACGTCCAGCCCGACCGAGCCGATGTCGAGCGCCCGGCGGTGGAAGGCCTTGAGGTCGAACGCGTCGCCCGCCTTGGCCCGGGCGTCCTCGCGCAGCTGCAGCCACATCCGCTCGCCGACCTTGTACGCGGGCGCCTGCCCCGGCCAGCCGAGGTAGCGGTCGAGCTCGAAGCGCAGGAACCCCTCGGCCAGGTTGGCGTGGGCCCCAAGGAACTGCCAGGCCTTCTCGTAGGTCCACTCGCCGCCGCCGACCTCGGCCGGTGCCGGGAAGCCGCAGTGGATGCCGATGTCCAGCACCACCCGCGCGGCCCGCATCGACTGAGCGTCGAGCATGCCGAGGAAGTCGGCCGGGTCGTCGAGGAAGCCGAGGTCGGCCATGAGCCGCTCCGAGTACAGCGCCCACCCCTCGCCGTGCCCGCTCGACCACGAAGCGAGCCGCCGCCAGCGGTTCAGGATCGCGCTGCGGTACGCGGTCTGCGCCACCTGGAGGTGATGGCCGGGCACCCCCTCGTGGTACACGGTGGTCAGCTCGCGCCACGTCCCGAACTCGGTGACGCCCGCCGGCACCGACCACCACATGCGCCCGGGGCGCGTCACGAGGTCCTCGCTCGGACCGGTGTAGTAGATGACGCCGTCGTGGCTCGGCGCGATGCGGCACTCGAGCCGGCGGATCGGCTCGGGGATGTCGAAATGGGTGTCGGCCAGTGCGGCGATCGCCTCGTCCGACTTCGCCTGCATCCACTTCTTCAGCGCGTCGGTGCCGGACAGCAGGCGGGTGGGGTCGGCGTCCAGCGCGGCGAAGGCCTCGTCGACGGAGGCACCTGGCTGGATGCGCTGCGCCGTCTCGGCCATGAGGGCCCCGATCCGGGCGAGCTCCTGCTGGCCCCACTCGTAGGTCTCCTCGAGATCGACCTGCGAGCCGAGGAACGCGCGCGAGCACAGCGCGTAGCGCTCGCGCCCGACGGCGTCCGGCTCCGGCGCCTGCCCGGCCAGCTCACCACTCAGGAAGTCCGCGAGCTGTTCGTAGGCCGCGACTGCGAGCCCTGACCCGCGCTCGAGGTCGGCGCGGACGGACGCGGGCAGCGCCGCCCCGTCGTCGGTGGCGGCCTCGCCGGCCAGCCGCGGGAAGAAGCCGTCCGGAGCGACGCTGTCCGCGCACTGCCTGACCGCGGCCGCGACCTGCCGGCGCGCGGACACGTGCCCGTCGGCGGCGGCGGCCCGCAGGGACGCCGTGTAGCCGTCGATGGCGGCCGGCACCGCGGCGAGCCGCTGCGCGATCGTCGCCCAGTGCTCGGCGGTGGCGGTGGGCATGAGGTCGAAGACGTCGCGGATGTTCTGCAGCGGCGAGGCGATGTTGCGCAGCTCCGACAGATCCGCGCCGAGCTCGCGCAGCTGCTCGGCGACCGCGAGGTCCTCGCGTAGGGCGGCGACCGTGATGCGGTCGTTGGCGTCGGCGGGCTCGGCCCAGTCGAGCTCGGCCAGCGTGCGTTGCCGCAGCTGGGAGACCTCCGCGCGCCACTCCGGGTCGTAGGCCGGCAGCTCGGCGTCGTAGCCGGGGATGCCGAGGTTCGTGGCGTCGATCGGGTTGAGGGCCACCGCCTGGTCGAGGTAGCGCTCGGCGAGGGCGTCCACGGCCGTGGGGGTGCGCAAATCGGTCATGCTCAGCAGACTAGGGCCCGGGGACAGGGCGATTCGCGCAGCAGGTATCTTGATGTCAAGAGAACTTAGCGAAGGACGGGCCATGAAGATCATCTACACGCACACCGACGAGGCGCCTGCTCTCGCGACGCAGTCCCTGCTGCCGATCATCGAGGCGTTCGCGGCACCGGCCGGGGTCGAGGTGGAGCTGCGCGACATCTCCCTCGCCGGGCGGATCCTCGCCCAGTTCCCCGACCGCCTCCGTCCCGAGCAGCAGGTGGCCGATGCGCTCGCCGAGCTGGGCGAGCTGGCCACCACGCCCGAGGCCAACATCGTCAAGCTGCCCAACATCAGCGCCTCGGTGCCGCAGCTCAAGGCGGCCGTCGCCGAGCTGCGCGACCAGGGCTACGACCTGCCTGACTACCCGGAGAAGCCGACCACCGACGAGCAGCGCGATGTCCGAGCCCGCTACGGCAAGGTGATGGGCTCGGCCGTCAACCCCGTCCTGCGCGAGGGCAACTCCGACCGCCGCGCGCCGGCGTCGGTGAAGGCGTACGCCCAGAAGCACCCGCACTCGATGGGTGCCTGGTCGCCGGACTCGAAGTCGCACGTGTCGACGATGACCGACGGCGACTTCCGGTCGACCGAGAAGTCTGTGACGGTCGACGCGGCCGGCTCCGTCCGCATCGAGCACGTGGCCGACGACGGCCAGGTGACCGTGCTGAAGGAGAAGACGCCGGTGAAGTCCGGCGAGGTGCTGGACGCGTCGGTGATGCGCCGGGCCGCGCTCGATGCGTTCCTCGCGGCGCAGGTGGCCGAAGCGAAGGACCAGGGCGTCCTCTTCTCGGTGCACCTCAAGGCCACGATGATGAAGGTGTCCGACCCGATCATCTTCGGCCACGCCGTGACCGCCGTCGTCGGCGACATCTACGAGCAGTACCCGGACGTCAGCCCCAACGACGGTCTCGGCAGCCTGCTCAGCGCGCACCCCGAAGCGCGCGAGGCGGTCGCCGCCGCTCTGGCGGCCGGCCCGGCCATCGCGATGGTCGACTCCGATCGCGGGATCACCAACCTGCACGTGCCGAGTGATGTCATCGTCGACGCCTCCATGCCGGCCGCGATCCGGTCGTCAGGCCAGATGTGGAACGCCGGCGGCAAGCAGCAGGACACCAAGTTCGTCATTCCCGACTCGTCGTACGCCCCCCTCTACGCCGAGACCGTCGACCACTGCCGACAGCACGGCGCCTTCGACCCGGCGACGATGGGCACCACCCCGAACGTCGGCCTGATGGCGCAGAAGGCCGAGGAGTACGGCTCGCACGACAAGACCTTCGAGATCGCCTCCGCCGGCACCGTCCGTGTCGTGGACGCGGCGGGGAAGACCTTGCTCGAGCAACCCGTCGCGGCCGGCGACATTTGGCGGATGTGCCAGACGAAGGACGCTGCGATCCAGAACTGGGTGGAACTCGCCGTCGACCGGGCGCGGGCGACCGGCGCACCTGCGGTGTTCTGGCTGGACGAGAAGCGGGCCCACGACGCCGAGCTGCTCAAGAAGGTGCGCCCCGCCCTGGCGAGGCTCGACACCGACGGACTGCAGCTCGAGGTCATGGACGTTGCCGCGGCGACCCGGTTCACCCTCGAACGCGCCCGCGCCGGCCAGGACACGATCTCGGTGACCGGCAACGTGCTGCGCGACTATCTCACCGACTTGTTCCCGATCCTCGAGCTGGGCACGAGCGCCAAGATGCTGTCCATCGTCCCGCTCATGAGCGGCGGCGGTCTGTTCGAGACGGGCGCCGGTGGTTCGGCGCCGAAGCACGTCCAGCAGTTCGTCAAGGAGAACCACCTGCGGTGGGACTCGCTCGGGGAGTTCCTGGCGCTGGCCGTCTCGCTCGAGATGCTGGCCGACAAGACCGGTAACCCGAAGGCGAAGGTGCTGGCGACGGCGCTCGACCGGGCGACCGGCACGTTCCTCGAGGAGAACCGCTCGCCCTCCCGGCGCGTCGGCGAGCTCGACAACCGCGGCAGCCACTTCTACCTCGCGCTGTACTGGGCGCAGGAACTCGCCGGCCAGACCGACGACGCCGAGCTGGCCGCCACGTTCCGCCCCGTCGCCGACGCTCTGGGCCGCGACGAGGCGACGATCGTGGCCGAGTTGAACGCCGTCCAAGGCGCGTCGGTGGACATCGGCGGTTACTACCGTCCCGACGCGGCGTTGGCCGCCGACGCCATGCGGCCGAGCCCGACCCTCAACGCTGTGCTGGACGCCGTCATCCGTTGACCGCTCGGCCGCCTACTTCACATTGACTTAATACAGCCGGCGCGGGCGCCAACGCCGTCGCCCGTACCTGCTGGTATGGCGGACGCGCGGATGGCCTTACGTGGTAGGGCATTGCGGCGCGCCGTCCTCGGCGCGTCGAGTCGACGTAGCTGTGACAGTGTGTCATTCTGTGAGCCAGGTCACGAGGTTTCCGGACGCCACCTGGGTAACGTCCGGATAACCGGTCGGTGACGAAACACGTCACTGGTTGGCAAGGCGCTCCCGCCGGGCGCGCGGCGAGGAGGCAACGATGCTCGCGTTCGAGCGGCACGGTTCGGGCGATCCGTTGGTCCTCGTCCATGGCGTCACTCATCGGCGGCAGGCCTGGTATCCCGTTCTCGACCAGCTGGCCGAGCAACGCGAAGTGATCCTGGTCGACCTGCCCGGGCACGGACAGTCGCCGCCCTTGGTGACGGAGGGCCGCCCGGTCGCCGACGTCCTGCGCGATCACTTCAAGCAGTTCTTGACCGACCAGCAGCTCGACCGCCCGCACATCGCCGGTAACTCCCTGGGCGGTCTCGTCGCGCTGGTTGCCGGTGCCGAAGGCGATGCCCGCAGCGTCACCGCACTCTCACCGGCCGGGTTCTGGCGCACGAACGCCGAGTTCGCCTACACGAAGCAGATCTTCCTGCGGGCCTGCACGCTGAGCCAGAAGCTGGGCAGCCGCGCCCAGCTGCTCGCGCACACCCGCGGCGGCCGCAAGGTCATGTACGGCATCCTCACCGCCCACCCCGCGCGGGTCTCGCCCGATCAGGCCCTCGGCGACGTGCGCGGGTTCATGTACGCGCGACCGGCGCTGCGCGAACTGCTGAACGCGGCCGAGCCGTTCGACCGGCAGATCGCCCTCGACGTGCCGGTGACCATCGCCTGGGCCGCCCGCGACCTGGTCCTTCCGCCCTGGCAGGCTGAGGTCGCCAAGCAGATGTTCCCGCTGGCCGAGCACATCTTGATGCGCGGCGTCGGCCACGTGCCGATGACCGACGACCCGCAGTTCGTCGCCAAGATCCTGCTGCGCGGCAGCGCGCCTGCGGCGAGCATCGCGCCGATCGAGTCGGCCCCCCGGGCGGCGGTCACCCGTCGCCGCGTGCACGCCGCGACCGCCTGACGCTTCGCCGGACGGCTCAGGCGATCGTCCGAGCGGCGGGGGCCACAGCCGCGCTGGCGCAGATGCGCCGGCCGTCGCCCGCGCGTCCGTAGACTCCTACCGTGCCCGGTGCCACGTTGCTGAACATCGGCATCGTCCTGCTCCTGATCGTCATCGAGGGCGTGTTCGTCGCCGCCGAGATCGCGCTCGTGTCCCTCCGCGAGAGCCAGGTGCGCGGCCTGGCCGAGAGCAGCCGCCGCGGCGCTGCGGTCGCCAAGCTCGTCGGCGACCCGAACCGCTTCCTCGCCGCTGTGCAGATCGGCGTCACGTCGACGGCACTGCTGTCCAGCGCCTTCGGCGCGATCACGCTGTCCGACGAGGCGAAGAAGTACTTGATCCGGCACGGTTGGGGGCATGGGCTCGCCGCCGCGACCGGCGTCATCGGTGTCACGCTGATCATCTCCTTCGTCACGCTGGTGCTCGGCGAACTGGCGCCCAAGCGGCTCGGGCTGCAGCGGGCCGAACAGGCGGCGACCTTCTTCGCGCCGCCACTGAGCCGGTTGGCGACGTTCTTCCGCCCGGTGATCTGGCTTCTGTCCAAGTCGACCGACGTGGTGGTGCGCCTCCTCGGCGGGGACCCTGGCGCCCGGCGCGAGCCGATCAGTGAAGAGGAATTGCGCGGGCTGGTCGCCGCGCACGAGTCGCTCACCAACGACGAGCGCCGCCTCATCGACGACGTTTTCTCCGCCGGCGAGCGATCGATCGGCGAGGTGATGGTTCCGCGGACGGACGTCACGTTCCTCGACGCGTCGATGACGGTGAGCCGGGCCGCCAAGGTGGCCGGCGACTCCCCGCACTCGCGTTACCCCGTCGTCGGACGCGACCAGGACGACGTGCTCGGGTTCGTCCACATCCGCGACCTGCTGGTCCCGACCATCCGGCACGACCGCGACCGCACGGTGGCCAGCGTGACCCGCGAGGTGAAGGCGATGCCGGGCAGCAAGCACGTCCTCAACGCGCTGTCGGAGATGCGCCGCGAGGGCCACCACATGGCGATCGTGGTCGACGAGTACGGCGGCACCGACGGAATCGTCACCCTGGAGGACCTCATCGAAGAGGTCATCGGCGACATCCGCGACGAGTACGACGCGGAGGTCACCGAGGCCCAGCGGCTGGCCGGCGGCGAGGTCGAGGTCGACGGCAAGCTCAACCTCGACGAGGTCGCCGACATTTGCGGCGTCACCCTCCCGGACGGCCCGTACGCGACACTCGGCGGATTCGTGATGGCCGAGCTGGGCCGGCTGCCGAAGGGCGGCGACGAGGTCGAGTACGAAGGGACCCGCTTCACTGTCGAGGTGATCGAGGGCCGGCGGGCGGCGCGGGTTCGGATCCCCCCGCCGGTGGCCGCGGCCGAGTCGACCGAGGCCAACTGACCGGGACGAATTCCGTCGGCCCGGTGGTGGAAGAATCGACGACATCATGGCTTCGACCTCCTTGCCCCGCGCGCTGTCGGGGATCCAGCCGACGTCCGCCTCGTTCCATCTCGGCAACTACATCGGTGCGCTGCGGCAGTGGGTGGCGCTGCAGGAGACCCACGAGGTCTTCTACTTCCTCGCCGATCTGCACTCGCTCACGCTCGAACCCCCCCTGCCGGCCGACCTGACGTACCGCAGCCGCAGCGCGGCCGCCCAGCTGATCGCGGCCGGCGTCAACCCGGAGCGCAGCGCGATCTTCCTGCAGAGCCACGTCGGCGGCCACACCCAGCTGTCCTGGGTGCTCGAGTGCCTGACCGGATACGGCGAGGCGCAGCGGATGACGCAGTTCAAGGACAAGATGGCCCGCGGGGCGGCAGTGAGCCTCGGGCTGCTGACCTATCCGACGCTGCAGGCGGCCGACATCCTCATCTACCAGGCGAACCATGTACCGGTCGGTGAGGACCAGCGTCAGCACGTGGAGCTGACCCGCAATCTCGCGCAGCGGTTCAACGCGCGCTACGGCGAGACGTTCGTGGTGCCCGACGTGTACATCACCAAGGAGGCGGCCAAGATCCTCGATCTGCAGGACCCGTCGGCCAAGATGAGCAAGTCCCTGCCCGAGGCCGGAACGCTGAACCTGCTCGACGACCCGTCGGCGCTGGCCAAGAAGATCAAGCGTGCGGTCACCGACACCGAGACCGAGATCCGCTACGACCCGGCGACGAAGCCGGGTGTCTCCAACCTGCTCGCGATCCTCGCCGCGGTCACCGACAGGTCCGTCCCGGCGCTCGAGGCCGAGTTCTCCGGCCAGGGGTACGGCGCGTTGAAGAACGCGGTCGCCGATGCGGTGGTGGCCTTCGCCGAGCCGTTCAACAGTCGCGTGGCTGAGCTCATGGCCGACCCGGCCGAGATCGACCGGATCCTCGCGCGCGGCGCCGAACAGGCCCAGCCGGTCGCGGCGGCCACGGTCACCGATGTCTACGAGCGGGTCGGCTTCGTACCGCCGCTCGGCCGCCGATGACCGACCTGCCCGTGTCCGAGGCGCCGGTCGACGAGGTGCTGCTCGGCGTCGCCATCGCCATCCCGCAGCCGCACGCCACCGTCCTGACGAACTGGCGCCGGCAGGTCGGCGACCCAGCCGCCGAGCTCGTGTTCCCGCACGTCACCCTTCTGCCGCCGACCCCGGTACCGGCCGATTCGATGGACGCGGTGGAGAAGCACCTCGCCGGCGCGGCCGCAGCCCACCAGCCGTTCGTCATGCATCTGGCGGGGACCGGCACCTTCCGTCCCACGTCACCGGTCGTGTTCATCCAGGTCGCGACCGGGGTGTCGGACTGCGAGCTGCTCGAACGCGACGTCCGTAGCGGACCGCTGGAGCGCGAGCTCGACTTCCCGTACCACCCGCACGTCACGGTCGCCCAGGACATCGGGGACGCGGGGCTCGACGACGCCTATGAGGGGCTCGCGGGCTTCGTGGCCCGGTTCCGGGTCGAGCGCTTCGTGCTGTTCTCGCGCGGAGGCGACGGCCTGTGGACGTGGCGCACCGAGTTCCCGCTCGGAAGTGCGGTTGCGGCGGCGGACGGGTAGTCCTTCGCCATGACACGGGTGGCCCGGCTTCGGGCCCGGGCCGCCGCCCGGTGGGCGGCGCTCAAGGAGCGGCATGCCGGGCTGCGCCACGTGGTGTCGGCCTGGGCTCTGCTCACCCGCAACCACGGCAACGAGTACGCCGCCGCGATCACCTACTTCAGCTTCCTGGCGCTCTTCCCGCTGGTCCTGCTGGCCGCGTCCGTCACCGGCTTCTTCCTGCACTCACATCCCGGCTTGGAGCAGGATTTCTTCGCCCGCATCGCCAAGGCGGTCCCTGGGAGCCTGGGCACGACAATCACCGAGGCGGTGCAGAAGGCGATCAAGAGCCGGCAGGGTGTCGGCATCGTCGGGCTCGTCGGTGTCCTGCTCGCCGGTCTCGGGTGGATCAACAACCTGCGCGGCGCCATCGACGGCGTGTGGGGACGTCCGCCGGCGCGGGTCAATTTCCTCAAGGCGCGGATCGCGAACCTGTTCGTGCTCGCCGGGCTCGGCCTGGGCATCGTCGTCTCACTCGGCCTCACGGTGATCGGGACGTCGCTGACCGATCAGATCGTGAAGGCACTCGCGCTCGACGGCGTACCCGGCTCGCACGCGCTGCTCAAGGTGGTCGTCATCGCCATCGCCGTGATCGGCGACGTCGTCATCTTCTGGTGGCTGCTGGTCCGGCTGCCGCAGATCGAGATGCCGCAGCGGATCGCGGTCAAGGGCGCGCTGCTGGCGTCCGTCGGCTTCGAGGTCCTGAAGATCGTCGGGACGTACACGATCGCGCACACCGCGAACAGCCCGACGGCCGGTCCGTTCGCCGGGATCATCGCCGTGCTCATCTGGATCCAGCTCGTGGCCCGCTTCATGCTCTTTGCCTGTGCGTGGACGGCGACGCTCACGGCCGAGCACGGCGCGGCGACGGTCGAGCCGGACGACCCGGACGACCCGGACGACCCGGACGAGCCGGACCCTACGGCCCCCGGTCCCGGTTCGGCGCTCACGCCCGCGACTGTCGGGGTCACTCTCGTCGGGGTGGGCGCGGTTGCCGGCGCGGCCGCGACGTTGACCGCAACGCGCGGACGGTGGCGGCCGAAGCGGCCGTCCTGAGCCCAGGTCAGCGAAGGCGCACGTAGCGCCAGCTGAAAGCGACGGCGATCGCGAGCAAGGCGATCACTCCGAGTAGTTGCAGCGTGGACGAGCCGCCCGTACCCGCGGCCCCCGCGCCGCCCAGAGCGTGCCGGAAGGTGGTCTTGGCCGAGTTCGTGTCACCGACCGGGACCGGGCGCGGGGTGTTCAGGGTGCCGACCGGTGCGGTGCCGGCCGGGAACGCCGCTGCCCACGCGACGAGCTTCGTCGCCTGCTGCCACTGGTCCTCCGGCCACCGCTGCGCCCGCAGCAGCACAACGCCGTAGCGGTGGCCGCCACGCTGCAGTGCGCCGACGAAGGTGTGTTGAGCGGCGTCGGTGAAGCCGGTCTTGGCCACGAGCGCACCCTTGACCTTGGTCAGGAAGTAGGCGTTCTGGTTGTCGAGCTCGACGGGCCCGAAGCCGTTGACCGGCTGGGCCGGCAGGGTCGCCCGCAGCGCGCGGTCGTAAGCGAGGAACCGCGGTTGGGCCAACGCGGCGCGCAACACCAGAGCCATGTCGTAGGCGCTGGTGAGTTGTTGCCACCCGTCCAATCCGGACGGCGTCTGTACGTAGGTGTCGTAGCCACCGAGGCGCTGCGCGGAGGCGTTCATCAACGCGACGGTCTTGGCCCGTCCGCCGGCCGCCTCGGCCAGCGCCTCCGCGGCGTCGTTGCCTGAGACCAGCAGCAGGCCGCGGAACAGCTGGTCGACGGTGTAGGTGCCACCGGGGACCAGGCCGGCGTGCGACCCCTCGGTGTCGGCGGCCCTACGGCTGACGACCACCCGCCGGGTGCCGGGCAGCAACGGCAGCAGGGTGATGGTCGTCAGCAACTTCTGGATGCTGGCCGGCTGGTAGCGGCCGTGCGGGTCACGTGCCGCCAGCACCCGGCCGTCGTCGAGGTCGACGACGATCCACGCGCGGGCGGTTACCGCGGCGGGGGGACGCGACATGCCACGCGGTAGGACGAGGCGGCGGCCGAGCAGTGCGGCACCACCCACCGGCTTCCCGTCCGGCCCGATGCCGCCGCGACCGGGGTGCGGGTCCGGCGCGGCGGGGGAGTTGCCACTGTCGGTTGGCGTAGGGGCCGACGGCGGGACGGCGTGCGTCGTCGGAGCCGTTGACGGCGTCGGGACGGCGGTCGCCGCCGGTGCGAGGGCGCCGGTCAGCAGCAGCGCAGCCAGCGCCCCCGACATCCCGCGATATCGCACCCGCCGAGGGTAGGCGGCGCCAGGCGCGGGCGCCCGGCGACATGCGCGGGACGACGCGCATCCGCGACCTTCACAGCTCGACGACCACGACGTCGAGCGTGCGCGGACCGTGCACCCCCTCGACCCGTTGCAGTTCGATGTCGCTCGTCGCGCTCGGCCCGCTGATCCAGGTGAGGGGACGGACGGGGTCGAGCTCGGCGATCGCGTCGGGCACGATCGCCCGGACCTGGTCGGCCCGGACGACGACCAGGTGGTAGTCGGGGACGAGGGTCAGCGCGCGGGCCCCCATGCCCGGCCCCGCGTCGAGGACGATCGTGCCCGTGTCGGCGATGGCAACCCGGCAGGTGGTGATCACCGCACTGATTGCGTCCAGCGTGGCGACGTCGACCGGTTCCCCGATCAGCTCGACACCCGGCCGATCGGCGGCGGGGAAGCCGTCCGGCACGACGACGCGGGTGATGCGGCGGTCGGCCAGCGCGGCATCGATGACGGTACCGACCGTGTCCGGCGCGGCGCGGTAGACCGTCGCCCGGTAGTCGACCACCCGCTCGACGAACAGTTCCAGGTCGCCGATCCCGAGCGCGGGGCGGTAGCTGCGCTCGACGGGAGCCGGCGCCGGCCGGTCGGCCAGCGCGGTGTGGATCCGGTCGAGGATCTCGCTACGGGCGTCCATCGCGATCCCAATCGCGCAGCGTCTGTTTCGGGGGCACGGGCAGGTCGCGCGACGCCGTCCAGCGCGACAGCGGCGGCGGCAGACGCCGGCGCCCGCGTAGCAAGCGGCCGAGCCGTGCGGCCCGCAGCGCGCGCGTCCACCGTTTCGGCGAGCGCATCGTCCACGCCGCGGTGAGCATCGCGGCCCGCTCCGGGGTGCGGCCCTTGGCGTCGGTCACTCGGGACCGCAGGTGCACGAGCATCGTCGGGATGTCGATCGCCACGGGGCAGACGTCGTAGCAGGCACCGCACAGCGTGGACGCGAACGGCAACGTCAAATTGTCCTTCACGCCGGTCATCTGCGGCGACAGCACCGCACCGATCGGACCGGGATACACCGATCCGTATGCGTGCCCACCGGTGCGTTCGTACACCGGGCACACGTTGAGGCACGCGGAGCAGCGGATGCAGCGCAGGGCGCTGCGCCCGCGGGGATCGGCGAGGGTGGCGGTGCGGCCGTTGTCGAGCAGGACGAGGTGGAAGGCCTGCCCCTCGGTCGCGCCCGTCCACATGGAGGTGTACGGGTTCATCCGCTCGCCGGTGGACGAGCGGGGCAGCAGCTGCAGGAACACCTCGAGATCGGTCCACGTGGGGACGAGCTTCTCGATGCCCATCACGGTGATGAGGGTGCGGGGCAGGGTCAGGCACATCCGCCCGTTGCCCTCGGACTCGACGACGCCGAGCGTGCCGGTGTCGGCGACGGCGAAGTTGGCGCCGCTGATCGCCACCTTGGCGGCGAGGAACTTCGACCGCAGGTGGGCGCGGGCCGCCTCGGCCAGCACCGGCGGGTTGTCGGTCAGCGCGGGATCGACCCCGGGCATCTCGGTCAGGAAGATGTCGCGGATCTCGCTGCGGTTGCGGTGGATCGCCGGGACGAGGATGTGGCTGGGTTTGTCGTGGCCGAGCTGGACGATGAGCTCGGCGAGGTCGGTCTCGGTCGCCGTGATGCCGGCCGCCTCGAGCGCCTCGTTCAGCCCGATCTCCTGCGTGGCCATCGACTTGACCTTGACGACCTCCGTCTCGCCGGTCGCCTGCACGAGCCGGGTCACGATCGCGTTGGCCTCGTCGGCGTCACGGGCCCAGTGGACCGTCCCGCCGCGGGCCGTGACGCGTTCCTCGAGCTGGACGAGATAGCGATCGAGGTGGGCCAGCACGTCGTCCTTGATGGCCGCGCCGGCCGCCCGCAACTGCTGCCAGTCGGGAACCTCGCCCACCACCGCCGCCCGCTTGGCCCGGATGGTCGCGGTCGCGTTGCCGAGGTTGCGCCGCAGCTGCGCATTGTCGAGGGCGACGCGGGCAGCGTCGGGGAAGGCGACGCCGTCACTCAGCTGGCTAGACGCGGCCGCGGCCGGCATGCCCAAGAACGTCATGCCGGAACGTCTTCGGTCGACGCGAGGATCTCGGCCAGGTGCAGCGTCCGCGTCCCGGCCTGCAGCCGGGTCAGCCCGCCGTTGATGTGCATGAGGCAGGACGAGTCACCTGCCGAGCAGACAGTCGCGCCGGTACCCAGCACGTTGCGCAGCTTGTCCTCGAGCATCGCCGCCGAGACGTCGGCGTTCTTCAGCGCGAACGTGCCGCCGAAGCCGCAGCACGATTCGGCTTCAGGCAACTCGACCAGATCGAGCCCGCGGACGGCCTGCAGGAGCCGGTGGGGCCGGTCGCCGACCCGCAGCATCCGCAGCGAGTGGCAGGTGGGGTGGTAGGTCACCCGGTGCGGGAAGTAGGCGCCGACGTCGGTCACGCCGAGCACGTCGACGAGGAACTCCGACAACTCGTAGGTGCGGGACGCGAGCTCTGCGGCGGACGCGGCGAGGTCCGCATCGCCGGCCTGCTCGGCGATGTCGGCGTGCTGATGCCGGATCGCCCCCACACACGACCCGCTGGGTGCCACCACAGCGTCGTAGCCGGCGAAGGCGGCGACGTGATTGCGGACCAGCGGGACGGCGGCCGCCTGATAACCGGTGTTGACGTGCATCTGACCGCAACATGTCTGCTGCACCGGAAAGTCGACGTCGTGCCCGAGCCGGTTCAACAGCCGGACGGTCGCCTTGCCGACGTCGGGGAACAACCCGTCGACCAGGCAGGTGGCGAACAGCGCGATCTTCATGAGATCGTCGATTCTCGCACCACGAGTTCGGGCTCGAAGACGACCTGACGGTGCTGGTGGCCGTCCGGGTCGGACACCTCTTCGAGCAGCAGCTCCATGGCCGCCTGCCCGAGCTGGGCCCGGGGTTGGCGGACGGAGGTCAGGGGCACCGCCGCGGCCGCGGCGAACTCGATGTCGTCGTAACCGACGATGGCGAGGTCGCCGGGGACCGACTTCTGGCGGCGCGTCGTGTCCTGGAGCAGGCCCAGCGCGAGGAGGTCGTTCGCGCAGAACACGGCGGTCGGCCGGCGGCGCGCCGGGAGCGCTTCGAGCTCCGCACCGGTCGAGCGTCCCGAGGCCACGTCCAGGCGCGGCGTCTCGATCACGACGAGCGCGTCCTCCGGCCGGCCGGCCGCCTGCATCGCCGCCCGCGCCCCCGCGAGTCGCTCGCTCACCTGGTTCAGCGTGAGCGGCCCACCGACGAAACCGATGCGCTTGTGTCCGAGGCCCAGGAGATGCGCGACGGCCAGCTCACCGCCGACGCGGTCGTTGACCGAGACCGAGCACTGGCGCCGGTTGGACCCGCGGTCGACGAGCACCACCGGCGTCCCCGCCCGGCGCACGGCGTCGATCGCCGCCGTCTGCCGGCCCACCGGCGTGATCAGGATCCCGAACGCCCGCTGCTCCTGCAGCAGGCTCAGGTAGTGCCGCTCACGGGCGTCGTCCTCGTTGCTGTTGCACAGCACGACCGAGAGACCGGACTTGCCGGCGGTGGTCTCGACGCCCCGGGCGAGGTCGGTGAAGAACGGGTTGCCGACGTCGAGCACCACGAGGCCGATCGTTCGGCTGCGCCCGGCGCGGAGCTGTCGAGCGGCTTCGTTGCGGACGAAGCCGAGTTCGCGGATCGCCTGCATGACGCGGTCGCGGGTGGCCGGCGCGACCCGGTCGGGTCGGTTGAGGACGTTGGAGACGGTGCCCAGCGAGACGCCGGCACGAGCGGCGACGTCGACCACGCTCACCGACTCGCTCACGCGGCTCCCTGTCCGAACTCGTTAAAACGTTTCGGCGAATATAGCGGCCGGGCGCGCGATCTCACGGAGCATGCCGCCCTCGTCGACCGGGCACCGGGGTCGAGATCATCGGCAAAATCCCCGTAACGACTCGGAAACTTGCTCTTGACGGCGAGACGGGAGCGAGATTACCTTTCCGGCAACAGGAAGTGAAAGGTTTCATTCACTCGAGCGGCGAGGAGCTGAAGTTCGGCATGACCGAGGTCCCGCCCCGGCTCGTCCTCGACGGAGCAACGAAGAGCTTCGGCCCCGTCGTCGCGCTCGGCGACGGCTCGATCACGCTGTATCCGGGCGAGGTGCACGCGCTGCTCGGCGAGAACGGCGCCGGCAAGTCGACGCTTGTCAAGATTCTCGGCGGGGTCTACGCCGCCGACGCCGGCACCCTGGCCATCGACGGTGAGCGGGCCGATTTCGGCGGACCGGCCGACGCCCAGGCTGCGGGGGTGTCGATCATCTACCAGGAGCCGTCACTGTTTCCCGACCTCACCGTCGCCGAGAACATCTTCATGGGCCGCCAACCGCGCGGTGCGGGTCGGCGCATCGACCGGCGTGCCATGGAACGCGAGGCCCGCGTCATCTTCGCCCGCCTCGGCGTGGAGCTCGACCCGTCCCGTCCGGCCCGCGGCCTGTCCGTCGCCGACCAGCAGATCGTCGAGATAGCCAAGGCCCTCTCGTTCAACGCCCGGGTGTTCGTCATGGACGAGCCGACGGCGGCGTTGACCACTGTCGAGGTGCTGCGCCTGTTCGAGGTCATCAAGACCTTGCGGGCGCAGGGGTCGGCGGTGCTCTTCATCTCTCATCGGCTCGAAGAGGTCTTCGCCTGTTGCCAGCGCGTGACGATCATGCGCGACGGCCGCTTCGTCCGGACCGCTCCGGTCGAGGAGTTGACCATCGACGACATCATCCGGTCGATGGTCGGACGTGACCTCGAGGCGCTGTTCCCGAAGACCGCGACAACGCCCGGTGACGTCGTGCTCGAGGTCGCCGAACTCAACAGCGAGGGCGTCTTCTCCAACATCTCGTTCACCGTGCGGGCCGGCGAGATCGTCGCTCTCGCGGGGCTCGTCGGCGCCGGGCGCTCCGAGGTGGCCCGCGCGATCTTCGGCATCGACAAGCGCACCTCGGGCACGGTCCGCATCGGTGGGCGCACGCTGCGCAACGGCGATCCCCGAGCCGCGATGGCGGCCGGGATGGCGCTCGTCCCCGAGGACCGGCGCCAGCAGGGCTTGGTCATGGACCTCGGCATCGACCAGAACGTCGCGCTCGCCTCGCTCGGTCAGCTGACCCGCGGCGGTCTCATCTTCCGCGCCAGCGAGCGGCGGCTCGCCGACACGTGGGCCGGCAAGCTCCAGCTCAAGTTCGGCCGACTCCGCAATGCGGTGTCGACGCTGTCCGGCGGCAACCAGCAGAAGGTCGTGTTGGGCAAGTGGCTGGCCCGCAACCCACGTCTGCTGATCATCGACGAGCCGACCCGCGGCATCGACGTGGGCACCAAGGCCGAGGTGCACCGCATCCTCGACGGCCTGGTCGCCGACGGCATGGCCGTCCTGATGATCTCGTCCGAGCTCCCCGAGGTTCTCGGCATGGCCGACCGCGTTCTCGTCCTGCGCGAGGGACGCCTCACTGCCGAACTGAGCCGCGCGGAGGCCGACGAGACGTCGATCATGCGCGCGGCCACCGGCCAGAACGTCGAGATCGCGGCATGACAGCCCTCGGTGAGCGCACCGAATCGGGTCGCGGAAGCGACTCAGTGGTGATGACGCTGCTCAGGGCGCGCGAGGTGGGCATCGGGCTGTTGATCGTGGTCGTCGTGTTGGTCACGGCAGCGAACAATTCGCACTTCATCGACAGCAGCAGCATCGAGCAGTTGCTCAGCGGGGCCGCTCTGATCGCTCTGCTGGGGGTCGGCGAGACGCTGGTGATCGTCACCCGCAACGTCGACCTCTCGGTCGGCTCGGTGCTCGGGCTGTCCGCCTACATCGTCGGTGACCTGTTCAAGTACCACCACATCCCCGTCTGGTCCGGCTTCGTGATCGGCACGCTCGTGGGTGTGCTCGCCGGCGCGCTGAACGGCTTCATCGTGACGGTGATGCGTGTCCCCAGCCTGGTCGTCACCCTCGGGATGCTGTACGTGATCCGCGGCATCGACGGGGTGATCGTCAGCGGCGACCGGATCGACCCTGAGGCGATCCCGAGCGGCTTCAGCGCAGTCGGGTACAAGGACGTCCTCGGCATTCCGTGGCTGGCCATCATCGTGGCCGTCGTCGTCGCCGGGGTCGGGTACGCGATGCGCTCGTTCCGGGCCAGCCGCGACCTGTACGCGATCGGCTCCAACCCTGACGCCGCCGCGCTCGCCGGCATCCCGATCGAGCGGCGGGTGTTCACCGCGTTCCTGATCAGTGGGGCGCTCGCCGGCCTCGGCGGCGCGTTGTTCCTCGCCCTGCACACCCAGATCGACAACAGTGGCGGTCAGGGCTACGAACTCAGCGTCGTCGCCGCTGTCGTGGTCGGCGGGGTGGCCATCTTCGGCGGCAGTGGGACGGTCGTCGGCGCCGCTCTGGGCGCCCTGCTGCTCAACACCATCAACCAGGCGCTGGTCGCGTCGCGGATCTCGGCGTTCTGGAACCAGGCCGTCGCCGGCGCGTTGCTGCTCGCCGCGATCGCCTTCGACCGGTGGCTCTCCCTGCGCGTGACGAAGACCCTGCAATCGGCCGAGGGAGCCCACCGTGAGCTCTGACCTCGCCGTCCCGACGACGAAGCCACAGAGCCCCGTGCCTGCCGGCAACGGCAAGCTACCCCTGTGGCGGGAGGCCGCCCGCTGGGAGACCGGCCTGGTCGTCGTGCTCGTCGGCGTGCTCATCTTCGGCTCGGCCAAGTCGCCGACCTTCACCGACCCCAGCACGATCTTCTACTTCGGCATCAACACCGGCTACCTGGCGATCATGGCACTGCCGGTGACCTTCGTG
Source organism: Jatrophihabitans sp. (assembly GCF_046262535.1). GTDB lineage: Bacteria > Actinomycetota > Actinomycetes > Mycobacteriales > Jatrophihabitantaceae > Jatrophihabitans. Next base: position 76,431 of record NZ_JBHEMO010000048.1, read on the forward strand.
GTCATGACCGGCGAGATCGATCTGTCGGTGGCCTCGATGCTCGGCCTGGCCGGAGCGACGGTGGGCTACCTCTGGCACCACGGGTGGAGCATCTGGCCGTGCTTCCTGGCTGCGCTCGTCGTCGGCCTCGTCGGGGGAGCGCTCAACGGGCTCCTCGTCGCCCGCTTCGGACTGCCGTCGATCGCCGTCACGATCGGCACGTTGACGCTGTTCCGCGGCCTGGCCGAGGTGCTGCTCGGATCACAGACCATCCCAGGGATCGGCGATCGTCAGTTCCCCGAGACGCTCACCAACATCGGGGCCAACTCGATCCCCGGGACGCAGTTCTCCTGGTCGATGCTCTTCTTCCTCGTCCTGGCGGTGATCTTCGGGGTGATCTTGCACGCCACCCCACTCGGCCGCAGCATGGTGGCCATCGGGCTGCAGCCCGAGGCCGCCCAGTTCGCCGGGATCCGCGTCAACCGGATCAAGTTCTGGCTGTTCGTGGCCAGCGGAGTACTGAGCGCGTTCGCGGGAATCCTGCTCACCCTGCAGAACGCGTCGGTCAGCTACAGCGCCGGTACCGGACTCGAACTCAACGTCGTCGCCATCGTCCTCTTCGGCGGCGTGTCCATCTTCGGCGGCCGCGGCACCATCGTCGGCGTCTTCCTGTCCGTCCTCATCGTCG
>NZ_JBHEMO010000049.1:0-27169 GCF_046262535.1 Jatrophihabitans sp.
GAGACGTGGCCGTACGTCTTGCGGGCCGCGATCGCGAAGCCGCCGGGCAGCACCGCGCCCGGCAGCGACACCACGACGAGATCGCCGACCGCGAAGTTGTGCGCGCCGCAGACGATTCCACGGGGCTCCTCGTCGCCGACGTCCACCTGACACCAGCGGATGGTCTTGCCGTTCTTCTGCGCCTCGTCGGCGAAGGCCGCCACACGTCCGACCACGATGGGGCCGGTCAGTCCGTCAGCACCGGACTCGACCGATTCGACCTCGATCCCCACTCGGATGAGGGCATCAGCCAACTGTCGCGGCGTGACGGCGTCAGGCAGATCGACGTGCTCGGCCAGCCAGCTCACCGGAGCCTTCATGCGTCCACTCCGAATGCCGTCGTGAAACGGACGTCGCCCTCGACGATGTCGCGCATGTCGGCGACTCCGTTGCGGAACATCAACGTGCGCTCGATGCCCATGCCGAATGCGAACCCGCTGTACCGGTCCGGGTCGATGCCGCAGGCCACGAGGACGCGCGGGTTGACCATGCCGCAGCCGCCCCATTCGATCCAGCCCTCACTGCTGCAGGTGCGGCAGGGACGCTCGGGGTTGCCCACCGACGCGCCACGGCATACGAAGCAGAGCAGATCCATCTCCGCGCTCGGCTCGGTGAACGGGAAGTAGTGCGGGCGCAGGCGCGTGGCGATGCCGGGCCCGAACATGGACGCCGCCATGTGGTCGAGGGTGCCCTTGAGATGCGCCATGGTGAGGCCCTCGTCGACGGCCAGCCCCTCGAGTTGGTGGAAGACCGGCGTGTGGGTGGCGTCCAGCTCGTCGGTGCGGAACACCTTGCCGGGACAGACGATGTAGATGGGCGGCGTGCGCTCGAGCATCGTGCGGATCTGCACCGGCGAGGTCTGCGTGCGGAGTACCACGCCCGAGTCGGCCGCCGACACGTAGAACGTGTCGGTGAGTTCGCGCGACGGATGCTCGGCCGGTGTGTTGAGCGCGTCGAAGTTGAACCAGGCGGATTCGGCCTCCGGCCCTTCGTCGACCTCCCAGCCCATGGTCAGGAAGACGTCGCTGATCAGCTCCTGCACGGTGGTCAACGGATGTCGCGCGCCGGCCCGCCGGCGATCGGTGGGCAGCGTGACGTCAACCGCCTCGTCGACGAGGACACGGGCGTCGCGTTCGGCCTCGAGTTCGGCCTGACGGGTGGCCAGAGCCTTGGTCACGGCGGTCTTGGCCGCGCCCACCCGCTGCCCGGCGGCCGATCGGGCGGCCGGCGGGAGCGCGCCGATCTCCCGATTGGCCAGTGCCAGCGGCGAGCGATCGCCGACGTGGGCGAGCCGGGCGGCCTTGAGGACGTCGAGGTCGGCTGCGGCGGTGAACGCGGCGAGCGCGGCCGCCACAGCGGCGTCGACCGCTTCGGGCTGCAGAGCCGCGACCTCGACCGGGTCGAACGATTCGGTGGGCATGCGTCACTGGTTCTTTCGTCGGGGCGGTCCAGCCGCCCGAGCCTACGAGGGGACGTGCGCCGAACGCTCCGTGACGGCTTGCGTCAGAGGCGCGTCGGGCTGGCGGCCGCGAGCCGCGCGGCAAACACCCCGTATCGCGTGGCGAACAACGACTGCGCAGGCATGGCCCGAGTTTATCGGGCGCGTCTGCGGAATGATGCGGCGCACGTCCCGCGTTGCCGGTGGCACTGCGCGGACCGCTACCGGCGAACGACCCGAGGAGAGCCAGTGATCGTGTTGGACGGGTCGTCCCTGGCCGCCGGGGACGTCGCGCTGATCGCCGCAGGCGGCGAAGAGGTCACCCTCTCCGCCGAGGCCCGGGCCGTGGCGGCTCGGGTGAATGCGCAAGCACTGGCGGTCACCCGCCCGGTCTACGGGCGGTCGACCGGCGTGGGTGGGAACCGGTTGGTGGCGATCGACGACGACCGCGCCAGAGCCGGCGAGAATTTCGACCCGGGTCTGGACCTGCTGCGCAGCCACGCCTCGTCCAGCGGTCCGCTCCGGTCGCGCGGACGGGTCCGGGCGATGCTCGTCGTCCGGCTGAACCAGCTGGCTGCCGGCGGGAGCGGCATCAATCCGGGCGTGCTCGACGGGTTGCTGGACATGATCAGGCACGACGCGTTGCCCCCGGTGCGGGAGTACGGCGGCGTGGGCACCGGCGACCTGCCGGCTCTTGCCACCACTGCGCTGGCCCTGCTCGGCGAGATCCCGACCTCGACGCCGTTGGGCCGCGTCGTGCCACTGACGATCAGCGACGCGCTGCCACTGTTGTCGAGCAACGCCGCGACGATCGCCGACGCGGCCATCGCGCTCGGTCGGCTGCGTGGCCTGTCCCGGGCGGCACTGACGATCGCGGCGGCGACGTTCGTCGGTTCGTCGGGCAACGGTGAGGCGTTCTCCCGGGCGGTCGAGGACGTGACTCCATTCGACGGGGCGCAATCGGTGTGCCGCACGATCCGCCGGCTGACCGTCGGGGCACCCGAGGCGGCGCGCATCCAGGACCCGTTCGCACTACGGGCCCTGCCGCAGGTTCACGGTCCGCTGCTGGACGCGCTGTCGAGCCTGGCCGACGTCGTGACCCGCCTGGCGAACGCTCCGTCGGAGAACCCGGTGTACCGCCCCGGCTTCGACGTCGTGCACCACGGCGGATTCCACGTGGCGTATCTGGCGCAGTCCCTCGATTCCACGCGGCTCGCGTTGGCCGAGGCGGCGCAGCTGTCGCTGGCCCGGTTGTCCATGCTGTGTGCGCCGGAGAACACCGGGCTGCCGGCCTTCCTTGGCAACGGCCGGGCGGGGGCGTCCGGCGTGATGGTCGTCGAGTACGTCGTGGCCTCGGCGCTGGCCGAGCTGCGGGCGGCGGCGACGCCTGCGGCGCTGCAGACCGTCACGTTGTCCAACGGCGTCGAGGAGGACGCGAGCTTCGCCTCGCTGGGCGCACGGCAGGCGCTGGTCGCGGCCGACGCGTTCCGAGGTGTGCTCGCCGGTGAGTTGGTGGCCGCAGCGCGGTGCCTGCGGATGAAGGAGCTCGATCCCCCGGCGCTGCGCGGCCTGCTCACGGCCTGCGCAGGCTTCGGGACGAGCTTGGCCGACCGTGATCTGACCGATGACCTTCAGCGCGCTGAGCAGGTGTTGGACCAGGTTGCGGCCGTCGACGGCAACTTCGACGCGCTGACCACGTTGCTCTAGGAGTCAGGGACCAGCACGCCCCGAGCCTCCTTGACGCGGAGATCGTCGCCCGTGGCCGGGGCGGCGACCGTGCCGGGAATGGCCTGCCACGCGCCGTCGTCCACCCGGAACTGACCGGTCCAGGTGAGAGCGGCGGCCACGGTGACCGGGCCGGTGCGCAGATACGTGTGCCCGAAGTAGTTGGGGCACTGCTTCGTGCGGCAGGGGTCGGCGTTCGTGTATGGCTTGCCCGGTCCGGCGGTGCTGTCGCTCGACTTGTCGCCGAAGTTCCAATCGACCCGCTCGAGGTGCGCCCGCAGGGTGACGCGATGACCGAGCAGGGTGACTGTGCCGAGGGTGCGGTCCGGCGCAGTGTCGACCCAGAGGACGGTTTCGATGTTGACGAGGGTGACGTCCCCCGCCGGCGCCGAGCCGATGGCCGGATGCGGGAGAAGCTTCTCGGCCTCCTGCCGCGCCATCTCTCCCGTAACTTGCGGCCGAGCTCGGGCCGACGTCACGTTGCATTCAGGCGTTACCTCCACATGGCCGTCCGGATAACGACGTACAACGCCGTAGTTGGTTAGCTGATTATTGGAAGGCGCCGACAGCGCTTCTCTGTCGCACATGAGGTGCACGGCTCCGCAGGATTGGTCCACTGGCATTTGACGGCCGACTGCCGTCGGCGAACCGCAATTGATGACACTTACCTCTACCCTCGAGTCGGTCCCGCGGGCGGCGCTCGCTGGCCGCTTGGCCGAAGCTTCGATGCCAGTCAGGCTGAATCCGCCTGGGACGCCGCTTCCATCGACTGTCGGCGGCGTTGGTGAAGGTTTCGACTCAGCGCTGGTCAACGCCAAGAAGCAACTCGATCCGCAGATCGCGACGCTGACCGCGAGTGCTTTCAGGAACCTCATTTCGCGGTTACATCCGCGACTCGCCACTGGCCGCCAACCCACCGCACGAACACCAAAGTGTGGTGGCCAGTGAGGGCAGGCGCTGCTGTTGCAGACGGATGGTCAGGACCGCTGATCATGACTGGTTCCTCGTCGTAAACCATGTCAAGTACGTAATCGGCGGGGAAGTCGAATTTCTCGTGGAGAACCTGACCGGAGCGTGGAGTGAGACGGCCGCCCGTCAGCCTTTCCCCTTTGGACTCGACCGCGGCGAGAGATTGCCGATAGGTGACACAGCCCTTGCAAGACGAGAGCGCTAGCGATCCGAGTATGAACGGATCGTTGGTGGCATAGCCCCAATCGAAAGACTGCATGAAGTAGATCGCGAAGGCTAGGGCGCCGTTGGCGTTGTGTTGCTTTGCTAGGTCGGGGTATACGGGCGGCTTCTCGCCGGCGCGGACGTTGGGGCCGGTGGTCAGCGGTCCGGTCCGGCTCGGGCTCGAGGGCCGGCTCGGAGCCGTCGACGTGGGCGCCGAAGCAGAGGGCGACGGCGTCGGCTTCGGATCCGCGCCGCCTGAGCAGGCGGCCAAGAATCCGGCAATCAGCCCAATTGCCAGGAACCGGAAAGGCACTCCCAAATCATTGCAGGCCGCGCGCCGGTCGACCAGTGAGCGGCGACCGGCTGTGGACGGTGGCCCGCTCCGCGGCTTACCGCAAGCGGTACGTCCGCCCCGCCGCAGCCATCTCCCGCAACTCGTCGCTCAAATCGTCGCCGGCGAGCGCCACCTGCTGCCACAGAGAGCGCTGTCCGATCATTGCCCGGAACGCGAGGGCGGTCGTGACGTCATGGTCGGGCCGGTACACGATCTCGATGGGATCGCCGACCGTGATCTCCCCGCCGGTGACCACACTCAGGTACGCGCCCGTCAGGCCGACGGCAGCGAATCGCTTCACCCAGCCGGGCTCGCCCATCCGGGCCCTGAAGGTCGCGCAAGGGATCCGCGGTCCGGTGACGCGGAGTACGACCGTCGACCCGACACGCCACAGTTCCCCGAGCCGGGCAGCGTCGACATCGAGACCCGACGTGGTCAGGTTCTCGCCGAACATGCCGTTCGGGAGGTCCCGTCCGAGTTCCGCGGCCCACTCTTCGAGGCGCTCGCGCGCGTAGGCGTACACGGCTTGGTCGGAGCCGCCGTGGTGGCGGTGGTTGCCGATGAGATCCCCGACCAGGCCACTGCCGAGGCCGCCGCGCTTCGGTCCCGGTTCCCGGATCGCCACAGGACCCTCGGCCGGCTGCTTGCCGATGCCGGTGGAGATCCGCATGCCGGAGAGCCGCTCTTTGGCGCGCGCGACGTTGACGGACAGCACGGTCGGCACAGCGGCAACGCTAGCCGTCCCGGTCGTCCCATCCGATCAGGTTTTCCTCCCGGGGCGTCGCTGAGGGACGGGTCGAGCGACGCTGCGGGAGGAAAACGTGATCCAAAAGGCAGGGCAGCGGGCACGAACTGTCAGCGGCGCTGGGCGCGGGCGCTGGCGTACAGACACACTGCGGCCGCCGCGGCCAGATTGAGGCTCTCGGCCCGGCCGTAGATCGGAACGCGCACGGTGCGGTCGGCCGCCTCGAGCACCGAATTGGGCAGGCCGTGGGCCTCGGTGCCGAAGAGCCAGACCGACGGCCGGATGAGCGTGCCGTCGTCAACCAGTCCGTCGAGGTCGGACGTGCCGTCGCCGGTGGTGGCCAACGCCTGCATCCCGACGCGGTCGGTGTCGGCGAGCAGGCCCTCCGCCGCGCATGAGATCACCGGCAGATGGAAGATCGAGCCGGCGGACGCGCGAACGGCTTTGCCGTTGTACGGGTCGACTCCCCCGTTCAACACCACGGCGTCGGCGCCGGCGGCATCGGCGGTCCGGATGATCGTCCCCAGATTGCCCGGATCGTTCGGTTCGACGAGGACGGCCAACAGTCTTACCGGAGATTCGAGCAGCTGGTTCACGGTCGGCTGAACGAGCCGACACACCGCCACCAGTCCCTGCGGCGTGACCGTCTCCGACAGGGCCGCAGCGTCCTTGGGCGAGATCTCGGCGGCTGCGGACGTCAGCTCCGGGTGTCGCTCCATCGCCTCGGCCGTGGCGAACAGCTCGACGACCGCGTCGGTGGCCAGCGCCTCGCGGACCGCCTGCGCGCCCTCGGCAAGGAAACGCCCGGCCTCGCGCCGGGCGGACCGTCCGGTGAGACGGCGCGCGGCTGCGAGCCGGGCGTTTGTGCTGGAGAGCAGTTAGGCCGCCGGCGACTGCGCGGATGCGCCGCCGATGCCCTCGGCCGCAACCGCCGCGCGTGCCACCTCGACCAGCGCGGTGAAGGCAGCCGGGTCGGTGACCGCGATGTCGGCCAGCACCTTGCGGTCGGCGGTCACGCCGGCCAGGCGCAGGCCCTGGATGAAGCGGTTGTAGGTCATGTCGTTGGCGCGAGCCGCCGCGTTGATGCGGGTGATCCACAGCTGGCGGAAGTCGCCCTTGCGGTCCTTGCGGTCGCGGTACTGGTAGGTGGCCGAGTGGAGCAGCTGCTCCTTGGCCTTGCGGTAGAGCCGGGAGCGCTGGCCGCGGTAGCCGCTAGCGGCTTCAAGGGTGCTCCGGCGCTTCTTCTGGGCGTTTACTGCCCGCTTGACGCGTGCCACGGTGGGATTCCTTGCAGTCGGGCCACCCGAATCGTCCGGGCGGCGGGAGAACGTGGGGCGGGATCAGAGACCGAGCAGCTTCTTGATGCGCGGGGCGTCCTTGGGCGACACCTCGGTGGTGCCGGCCAGGCGACGGGTGAGCGTGGAGGACTTGTGCTCGAACTTGTGCCGAACGCCGGCGCGCTGCGCGAGCAGCTTGCCGCTGCCGGTGACCTTCACGCGCTTCTTCGTCCCGCTGTGCGTCTTGTTCTTGGGCATCGGTGAATCCTTCGCTAGCTATTCGACTGCGTCGGGCTCCGGGTCTGCGACCCGGGCGACGCGAGTGGGCTTCGTGGAGCGGTGCGGTGCGACGACCATGACCATGTTGCGGCCGTCCTGCTTCGGCGAAGACTCGACGAAACCGAGCTCGACGATGTCCTCGGCCAGACGCTGCAGCAGCCGGAACCCCAGTTCGGGGCGGGACTGCTCGCGTCCGCGGAACATGATCGTGACCTTCACCTTGTCGCCCGCCTTGAGGAACCGCTCGACGTGACCCTTCTTGGTCTCGTAGTCGTGCGAGTCGATCTTGGGGCGGAGCTTCATTTCCTTGATGACTGTGAGCGCCTGGTTGCGGCGGGCCTCGCGTGCCTTCTGCGCGCTCTCGTACTTGAACTTGCCGTAATCCATGAGCTTGCAGACGGGCGGACGTGCCATCGGGGCGACCTCGACGAGATCCAAGTCCGACTCGGCCGCGAGTTCGAGAGCCTTGCCGATCGGCACGATGCCGACCTGCTCACCCTCCGGGCCGACGAGACGGACTTCAGGTACGCGGATCCGGTCGTTGATCCTGGGTTCGGAACTGATGGGACCTCCTACGGTCGGATATCGGTTTCCAGCGGATCCGTCCGGAAATGAGAACGGCCCCGCTGCGCTTCGTGCGCACGGGGCCGTGAATCCGACCGGTCGGCCGTCCAGGGTTGGACGACACGCACGACCCACGGCCGGAGCCGCACATCGTGGACCGGACCCGGCTCGCCTGATGGTGCTGACGGCTCGGGTGGGAAACTCGGGGCTTCCGCTTGCACACCCCCGCTGTGAACGGGGGCTGGTCGCAATGACAGGGTAACAGCGTGGCTGAGGACAACCCAAACCCCGCGCACGGTGCCAACCCGTCCGGCGGGTCGAACATTCCGGGCAGCGCGGCGCCGGAGCACCCCGTGGGGAAGATCCCGCTGCCGGCCCACGGGTTCGAGACCCTTGATCTGCCGGTCCGCGAGCTGGCCACCATTCCGGCCGCCGAGGTCATCAGCCGCGCCGCGGTGACGTTGATGAGCGCGTCGGCCGAGAAGCTGGGGCTGTCGCCGGGCGAGGAGCCCGATCTGGACCTGGACGAGGCGCGCAAGCTGATCACCGCACTCGCCGGGCTGCTCGCGGCCACCCAGGAGTTCCTGGACGGGCAGCGCGAACCGCTGCGCGACGGTCTGCGGACGCTGCAGAACGCATTCCGGGAGGCCTCGGTGTATCCGGACGCACCCGGCGAAGGCCCCGGCGAGAAGCTTCTGTCGTAGCCCGGAGGCAGACTGGCGGAGTGCCCCCCGCCGCGCCCTGTTTCTCCCCGGCCACCCAGGCGTGGCTGGACGGTGCCTTCGCCGCACCGACGAACGCCCAGCTGGGTGCGTGGGGATCCATTGCCGGCGGCGATCACACGCTGGTTGTGGCACCGACCGGCTCCGGGAAGACCCTCGCCGCGTTCCTGTCCGCGCTGGACCGGTTGGGAGCCGAGCCGGTGCCGACCGAGCCGCTGAGGCGGTGCCGCGTCCTCTACGTCAGCCCGCTCAAGGCTCTGGCGGTCGACGTTGAACGCAACCTGCGCGGCCCGCTCGCCGGCATCCGGCAGGCGTCGTCGCGGCTCGGGCTTGCCCAGCCGGACATCACGGTGGGGATGCGCTCCGGCGACACTCCGGCCGACGAGCGGCGGCTGTTCACGCGACGTCCGCCGGACATCCTGATCACCACGCCGGAGTCGTTGTTCCTGCTGCTGACGTCAGCGGCGCGGGAGTCACTGCGCGCGGTCGACACGGTGATCATCGACGAGGTGCACGCCGTCTGCTCGACCAAGCGGGGGGCCCATCTCGCCGTGTCGCTCGAGCGGTTGGACGCGCTGCTCGAGAAGCCGGCGCAGCGGATCGGCCTGTCGGCCACGGTGCGGCCGGTCGACGAGGTTGCGACGTTCCTGGCGGGTGGGCGGCCGGTGACCATCGTGCAGCCGAAGTCGCAGAAAACGATCGAGCTGCAGGTGGTCGTGCCGGTCGAGGACATGTCGGCCATCGGCGAGCCCACCGACGATCTCAGCGGAGCGGCCGCCGGCGCCCAGCGGCGGGCGTCGATCTGGCCGCACGTCGAAGAGCGGGTGCTCGACCTGGTCGAGTCACATCGGTCGACGATCGTGTTCGCGAACTCGCGACGGCTGGCCGAACGGTTGACAGCCCGCCTGAACGAGCTCGCCTCCGAACGGGCCGGGCTGAGACTGGAGGACGGCGCCGCGCCGGCGCAGGTCATGGCGCAGGCGGGGTCGGGTCATCCGGCCGGTGAGGTCGTGGTCGCCCGGGCGCACCACGGCTCGGTGTCGCGGGAGCAACGGTCCCTCGTCGAAGAGGACCTCAAGGCCGGACGGCTGCCCGCCGTCGTCGCGACCTCGTCGCTCGAGCTGGGCATCGACATGGGCGCGGTCGACCTGGTGGTGCAGGTCGAATCCCCACCGTCGGTCGCCGCCGGCCTCCAGCGGGTCGGGCGCGCCGGTCACCAGGTCGGGGCCGTCTCGCGTGGGGTGATCTTCCCGAAGTTTCGCGGCGACCTCGTCGAGTGCGCGGTCGTGGCCGAGCGCATGCGCGACGGCGCGATCGAGGCCATGCGCTACCCGCGGAACCCGCTCGACGTGCTGGCCCAGCAGATCGTCGCCATGGTCGCGCTCGACACCGTCAGCGTGGACGAGGTCGAGACGCTCGTCCGGCGCGCCGCGCCCTTCGCCGGGCTGCCCCGGTCCGCGCTCGAGGCCGTCCTCGACATGCTGGCCGGCCGCTACCCGTCCGACGCCTTCGCCGAGCTCCGGCCCCGGCTCGTGTGGGACCGGGTCAGCGGCGAACTGACGGCGCGCCGCGGCGCCCAACGGCTGGCGGTCACCAGCGGCGGCACGATTCCCGATCGCGGGCTGTTCGGCGTGTTCCTGGCCGGCGCCGACGGTCCGGGGCGGCGCGTCGGCGAACTGGACGAGGAGATGGTCTACGAGTCCCGGGTCGGCGACGTCTTCCTGCTCGGGTCCTCCTCGTGGCGGATCCAGGACATCACCCACGACCGGGTGCTGGTGACTCCCGCGCCGGGCGAGGTCGGCCGGATGCCCTTCTGGAAGGGCGATTCACCGGGCCGCCCGGTCGAGCTCGGGCGGGCGCTGGGCGCCTTCCTGCGCGAGGTGGCCAACGCGTCGCCGGACGACGCGGCGGCGCGCGCCCGCGCGGCCGGACTGGACGACTGGGGCACGGACAACCTGCTGGCCTACCTCGGCGAGCAGCGGGACGCGACCCACCACCTGCCAGACGACCGGACGATCCTGGTCGAGCGCTTCCGCGACGAGCTCGGCGACTGGCGCCTGGTCGTCCACTCCCCCTTCGGCGCACCGGTGAACGCCCCGTGGGCACTGGCCATCACCGCCCGGCTGCGCGAACGGTTCGGCCTCGAGGTGTCGTCGATGCATTCCGATGACGGCATCGTGCTGCGGCTGCCCGACACGGACGCCGAGCCGCCGTCCGGCGAGATCGCCGTGTTCGAGCCGGAGGAGATCGAGTCACTGGTCACCGCCGAGGTCGGCGGCTCGGCGCTGTTCGCATCACGCTTCCGCGAGTGCGCCGCCCGGTCGTTGCTGCTCCCGCGGCGCGACCCCCGCCGGCGCACCCCGCTCTGGCAGCAACGGCAGCGGGCCAACCAGCTTCTCCAGGTCGCCAGCGAGTACGGCGACTTCCCGGTCGTCCTCGAGGCGATGCGCGAGTGCCTGCAGGACGTCTTCGACGTCCCGGGCCTCGTGGGTCTGATGCGCGACCTTGCGTCGCGATCGGTCAAGCTCGTCGAGGTCGAGACTGCATCGGCCTCCCCCTTCGCGCGGTCGCTGCTGTTCGGCTACGTCGGCGTCTTCCTCTACGAAGGGGATGCCCCGCTGGCCGAGCGGCGGGCCCAGGCGCTGTCGCTGGACTCCGCCCTGCTGGCCGAGCTGCTGGGGGCAACCGATCTGCGCGAGCTGCTCGACCCGGAGGCGATCGCCCAGGTCGAGGCCGAGATCTCCCGGCTGGCCCCGGATCGCCAGGCCCGCGGGACGGACGGCGTGCACGACCTGCTGCGCGCGGTCGGTGACCTCACCACGGAGGAGGCGCTGGCTCGAGGGGCAACCCCGCAGGATCTGGCCGCGCTCGAGGAGTCCCGCCGCGTCATCCGGGTCCGCATCGCCGGTCAGGAACGGTGGCTGGCGATCGAGGACGCCGGACGCGTCCGCGACGCGCTCGGTGTCGCCCTGCCGGTCGGCGTGCCCGAGGCGTTCACCGAACCGGTTCGCGATCCGCTCGGAGACCTCGTCTCGCGGTTCGCCCGTACCCACGGTCCGTTCGTCGCGCAGGACGTCGCGGCCCGGCTGGGCCTGGGTGTCGCGGTGGTGGCGGCCACGCTGGCTCGGCTCGGCGCGGCCGGGCGGGTCATCCAGGGCGAATTCCGGCCGGGCGGGATGGCCACGGAGTGGTGTGACGCCGAGGTGCTGCGCGCGATCCGACGCCGGTCGCTCGCCGCCTTGCGCAAAGAGGTCGAACCGGTGCCGCCCGAGGCGCTGGCCCGGTTCACGCCGGCCTGGCAGGGGCTCGGCGCCCGGTCCTCCCGGGGCGCGGATGGGCTGCTGCGCGCGGTCGAGCAGCTGGCCGGCGTCCCACTGCCGGCGAGCGCCCTCGAGACCCTCGTGCTGCCCAGTCGGGTCGCCGACTACTCCCCCGGCCTGCTGGATGAACTGACGCTGGCCGGTGAGGTGGTGTGGGCCGGCGCCGGATCCAGCGCCGGTAACGACGGCTGGATCACGCTGGCCCCGGCCGAGATCGCGCCGCTGGTCCTCCCGCTTCCCGACGAGATCGACGACACTCTCGCGTTGACGATCGCGTCGGTGCTCGGCCCCGACGAAGCGGTGTTCTTCCGGTCGCTGGTCGACCGGGTCGCCGGTGCCGGAACCGACGAGACGGTGACGAAGGCGGTCTGGGATCTGGTCTGGGCCGGACACCTCACCAACGACACGCTGGCCCCGGTGCGCGCGCTGCTCGGCTCCGGCGGGCGCACCGCGCACGCGCGCAAGCCGCGGCCGCCGCGCGGCCGGTACGGCCGGTACGCCGGCCTCGTAGCGCCGGGCGCTGCGACGGCAGCCCGGCCCACCCCGGCCGGTATGTCGGGCCGGTGGTCGAGTACACCGCTGCGCGATGGCGACCTCACGCGGCGCGCTCTCGCGGCCGCCGACGTCCTGCTCGACCGCTACGGCATCGTCACCCGCGGCTCGGTCGTCGCGGAACGGATCAGCGGCGGGTTCGCCGGGGTCTACCCCGTGCTGAAGGCGGCCGAGGAGTCCGCACGGGCGCGTCGCGGCTACTTCGTCGAAGGCCTCGGCGCGGCCCAGTTCGCGCTGCCCGGCGCGGTCGATCGCCTGCGCGGCGAAGCCCGGCCATTGGACGCACGAGGCTCGGAAGGATCGCGCGCACTCGTCCTGGCCGCCACCGATCCGGCCAATCCCTACGGTGCGGCGCTGCCGTGGCCCGAGGCTCCCCGCTCGGCCGACGGCGGGCGAGGCCACCAACCGGCCCGCAAGGCCGGTGCGTTGGTCGTGCTGGTCGACGGTGTCTGCGTTCTCTACGTCGAACGGGGCGGACGGACGCTGCTGTCCTTCGCCGACGACGCCGGCACCCTGCAACCGGCGGCCGACGCCCTGGCCCTCGCGGTGCGCGACGGTGCCCTGGGAAAACTGCAGGTCGAGCGGGCCGACGGGCAGCCGGTCAGCGAATCGACGCTCGGCGACGCGCTCGAGGCGGCCGGCTTCCGCCCCACCCCGCGCGGGCTGCGATTGCGGGCATGATCGAATCGCGGCATGCCTGAAGGCGACACCGTCTGGCTCACCGCGCACCGGCTGGACCAGGCGCTGACCGGCCGGCAGCTGACCGTCTGCGATTTCCGCATCCCGGCGCTGGCCACGTCCGATCTGACCGGCCGCACGGTCGCCGACGTGCTCGCGCGGGGCAAGCACATCCTCATCCGGATCGACGACGACCTGACCTTCCACAGCCACCTGAAGATGGACGGGTCCTGGTACCTGTCCAAGGCCGGCGGACCAGCGCCGCGCCGGCACCCCGACCACATGATCCGGGCGCTGCTGGGGAACGCCGAGTGGCTGGCGACCGGTTACCGGGTGCACGACCTGAAGATCGTCCGGCGCACGGACGAACACCAGTTGGTCGGCCATCTTGGGCCCGACCTGCTCGGACCGGACTGGGACGTCGCGCGGGCGGTGGCGAACCTCGAGGCGGACCCGGACGCCGCCATCGGGGAAGCCCTGCTCGATCAGCGCAAGCTGGCCGGCATCGGCAACCTCTACAAGTGCGAACTGCTCTTCATCGAGCGCGTCCACCCGTGGACCCGCACGGGAGACGTCGCCGACCTGGCCCGCCTTGCCATCTCGGCGCAGCGGCTCCTCCGGCTGAACCGCGACCATCCGGAGCAGTCGACCACCGGCCAACTGGGCCGCGGCCGCGATCACTGGGTCTACGAACGGGGCGGCCAGCCGTGCTTACGGTGCCGCACCCCGATCCAGCGCGCCGACCAGGGCCGGCCCCCGAAGGCGCGGAGCACGTACTGGTGCCCGACCTGCCAACCAGTGGTCTCGACCTGACGTTCAGGCTTGGGCGAGCTGCAGTCAGGCCGGCTGGGCCACCGCGACCGTCTCGTCGGCCGGGCTCGTCGCCTTCCGGCTCGATCCGTCGACGACCGGCAGCCCGGCCAACAGGACCGCGACGTCACGGGCGATGGACTCAGGGTCGCCGGGACTGAGCAGGTAGGACGCCAGCCAGCGCAGGACGGTGTCGGTGCCGTCGCGCGACTCCGCGGCGAGCGCGGTGTCGAGCGCCGTTCGCGCATGCTGCCAGCCCTCGGCGACATCGTCGATCCGGCCCACGGCAGCCAGCACTGCGGGCTCCACCTCGGCTAGCCCGGCCCGGACCGGGTGGGCCGAGAGAGCTGTCGCGGCATCGACGAGCGCGACGCCCAGCGGCTTGCCCCGCTGCTCGTCGATCAGGGCATCGACCTGCTGCACGACGAGCGCGGCCAGGACCGCCTCGCGAGTGCGGAAGTGGTTGTAGAGGGTGGCCTTGGCGACGCCTGCCGCCGCGGCCACCTGGGCCATCGTGATCTTGGTACCGGTCGTCGCCACCGCCCGGGCCGCCCCGCCGAGCAGCGCAGAGCGCGTCCGGTTCATGGCATTACCACCCCTGGAATGGACGCCCTTGACGCGAACCGGTGCCGCCGACGCGGCGATCGGCGACGAGGTGGTGGGGCGGAACAGCGTGTCGAACAACGGATCGCTCACAACCGGCCTCGCTTCGCTACGACGCGTCCGGGAGGACGCTGAACCGGAAGTTACCGCCGCGGTCGGACCGGGTCGGGGAGGACGGGCGGCGGGTCGGTCAAGCTGTGACCGATGAGGCTGATGTGAAGCCGAATCCGGTCAGGCGGCCACGGTGGGCAGCGACCGGACGCGAACGTTCCCAGCCACACCGGCGGAGGAGTCGGCGCGCGGCGCCGGTCTGATCCGCGCCGAACCGGTGCCGACGAGGGCGACCCGGTTGCTCCCGACGGCCAGCTTCTCCTCGCGGCGCAGCACCTGGCTCACCTCGGCGAACAAGTCGGACAGTTCGACGTCCAGGGCACTGCAGATGGCGGCGAGCAGCTCCGAGGACGGCTCCTTCTGCCCGCGTTCGACCTCCGACAGGTAGCCCAGGCTGACTCGCGCCGTGGCGGAGACCTCACGCAGCGTGCGCCGCTGGCGCATGCGCAGCCCACGGAGGGTCTCACCCACGACCTGTCGCAGTACGGGCATGAGGACCCCCTTCGGACGCTGAAGCACGAGCTCGGCCAGTGATCTCAACCGTACCCGGCACCGGGTAGGCGCGCGCTGTCCGCGCAGACCCGTCCGCTCTTGGCGAACACAATCACGTTTTTTAACTCGACGGAGGCATCCCGCATTCCCGGGCCAGCAGCTCGAGGCACGCGGCCACCGCGGCGGCCCGAATCTCGCTCCGGTTGCCGGCGAGTCGGAATTCCTGCACAACGGTGCCGTCCGGACCGGACACCGCGCCGTACACCGTGCCCACCGCCCGCCCGTCCTGTTGGTCGGGACCGGCGACGCCCGTGACACCCAGGCCGAATGTCGCACTCAGTCGGTCCCGCGCTCCGGCGGCGAGCTGGGCTGCCACGTCCGGATCGACGGCTCCTCGGTCTTCGAGCAGGGCCTCGTCGACACCGGCTAGGGCCGCCTTCAGGTCGGTCGCGTAGACGACGAGGCCGCCGCGCAGCACACTGCTCGCTCCGCCGGGTTCGGTCAGCGCACCGGTCAGCAGGCCGCCGGTGAGCGATTCGGCGACAGCGACGGTGGCGCCCCGCGAGCGTAAGTGTGCGTGCAATGCCGCGACCTCGGTCACGGCGTGCGAGAGGCCGCGGCTCGATCGTGCGCCGCACGGCGCAGCCGCACCGCCCGGAAGACATAGTCGAGCCCGGTAGCCATCGCGACGACGATCGCGGCACCCATGAAGGTCCAGGCCACCGGCTTGAGCCACGAGCCGATCGGGATCAGCACGAACAGCCCGGTCGCGACCGCCTGCAGCAGCGTCTTCAGCTTGCCGCCGCGACTGGCCGGGATGACGCCGTGCCGGATGACCCAGAACCGCAGGCCGGTCACCCCGACCTCGCGGACGAGCATGACCACGGTGATCCACCAGGGCAGGTCATCGAGGACCGACAGCCCGATGAGGGCGGCGCCGATCAGCGCCTTGTCGGCGATCGGATCGGCGAGCTTGCCGAACTCGGTGACCAGGCCGCGTTTGCGGGCGATGTCGCCGTCGATGCGGTCGGTCACCGAGGCGACGGCGAACACGACCCAGGCCAGGAATCGCCACAGCTCGTCGTGGCCGCCGTGGGCGAACAGCGTCACCACGAACACCGGGACGAGGACGAGGCGGAAGACCGTCAGGGCGTTCGCGATGTTCCACGCCGACACCGGGCTCGGCGGATCACCGATCGGGTCGTCGGTGAGCCGCGGCATCGACGGCTTGGGCAGGTGCTTCTCGCCGGGTAGCCGCTTGTCCCGCGCACTCGGCCGGTCGGTCGCCGACCGAGGGCCGACGACTGGCGACGGACCCCGGACCGGCGCCGCGCCGACGACCGGCGTCTCCCCCGTCGACTCGGTCACCACGGAGCTCCGACCGGCTCGGCGAGCAGATCGACACCTTCGGTGTCGACGACGAACGCGCTGACGAACTGCCCGCGGCGCAGTTCGTCGATTGCTCCGGCCAGGCGCACGATCCCGTCGACATCGGGCCCCTGGTGGGCACCGCGGCCCAGGACGCCGTCGTCGTCGACGTCCTCGATGAGGACGTCCACCCGCGTCCCGACCCGGTCTTCCGCGCGCTGGGCGACCAGCTCATCGGCCAGGCCGCTGATCCGCTCGACGCGTTCGGCGATCTCGTCGGCGTCGAGCTTGCCGTCGAACGCGACGGCGTCGGTGCCCTCTTCGTCGGAGTAGCCGAAGACGCCGATGGCGTCGAACCGCGCCTCGGACAGGAAGCGCTCGAGCTCGGCCAGGTCGGCCTCGGTCTCACCGGGGAAGCCGACGATGAAGTTGCTGCGAGTGCCGAGCTCCGGCGCCAACGCACGGGCGCGGGCGAGCAGCTCGAGGAAGGCGTCGGTGTCGCCGAACCGCTTCATCCGCCGGAGCACGGCGGGGCTCGAGTGCTGGAAGGAGAGGTCGAAGTACGGGGCAACACCGGGCGTCGTCGCCAACGCGGCCAGCAAGGCGGGGCGCAGCTCGGCCGGCTGCAGGTAGGACACCCGGATCCGGTCCACTCCGTCGATGGCCGCGAGTTGGGGCAGCAGGCCTTCGAGTGCGCGCAGATCGCCGAGGTCCTTGCCGTAGGACGTCGAGTTCTCGCTGACCAGGACGAGTTCGCGGGCGCCGGTCGACGCGAGCCAGTGCGCCTCGGCCAGCACGTC
The DNA here is from genome assembly GCF_046262535.1 of Jatrophihabitans sp. Classification (GTDB taxonomy): domain Bacteria; phylum Actinomycetota; class Actinomycetes; order Mycobacteriales; family Jatrophihabitantaceae; genus Jatrophihabitans. Next base: position 17,031 of record NZ_JBHEMO010000049.1, read on the forward strand.
GGCCGGCGGGCGGGACACGAACGAGCCGCGGAAGGACGGGATGGCGCAGAACGTGCAGCGCCGGTCACAGCCCGACGCCAGCTTGAGGTAGGCGACCGGGGCGTCGTCCAGCCGCGTCCGCAAGGCCGCCGACGGCAGCCAAGCATGCCCGGGCAGCGCGACCTCCGCCGACGCGGCCGGCCGTTGGACGGGCGACACCGGCAACAGGGTGCGCCGGTCGCGCGGCACGTGCGGTTCGACGTCGCGCCCGGCGGCGATGTCGTCCAGCCTCGCGGCGATGTCGGCGTAGGAGTCGAAGCCGAGCACAGCGTCGGTCTCGGGCAGCGACGACGCCAGCTGGTCGCCGTACCGTTCGGCCAGGCACCCGACCGCCACCACCTTGGCACCGGTGTCGGCCGCCGCCAGCAGGGTGTCGATCGAGTCCTTCTTGGCCGAGTCGATGAACCCGCACGTGTTGACCACGACGACGTCGGCGTCGTCGGCATCAGTCACCAGGCCCCACCCCGCGACGCCGAGACGGCCCGCCAGCTCTTCGGAATCGACCTCGTTGCGGGCGCAGCCGAGCGTCACGAGCGCGACGCTTCGGGACGGTTGGGGCACCACAGCAGGTTACCCGCGCGGGCGTGCCCGCCTCGTCCAGCCGATTCAGGCGTCCCGCGGGCGGTCCGGTGCGCGCACGATGGCCAGGTCCTGCACCGCCCCAGGGTAGAAGTGGCCCGCGGGTCGCTCGCCGACGCTGTAACACGCGAATCCCCGTTCAGCCCCGAGATCGCGCAGCGCCGACGTCCAGTTGCCGTTACCGATCAATGCCAAGGCCGGCGCTGCGCAGGCCAGGGCGGCCTCGTACTCGTACCGGGCTACCGCGACGTCGGGAACCGAGTCGTGCACCAGCAGGCCGGTCGGACGGCCGCGGAGCACGCCGGGAAGCGCGTCGGTCGAACGGGCGACGACCCGTTCCCACCCGATGGTTCGGGCTGACACGAGCCAGCCGGCCCGTGGGTCGGGGTCGATGCCGATCAGTTGCCCCAGTTGCGCACCGTCCTCGGCGTTGCGCTCGAGCGCGCGGAGCATCACGGCCGCCCCGAGTCCGTGCTTGATGCCGCACTCGACGATCAGCTCGGGTCGGAGCAAGCGAGTCATCGCGTAGCGCGCGAGCTGGCGGCCGAGCGGAGGCCGTCGCTTGGCCTCCGGATGCCAGCGCGTGGCCCGTCGGATCCGGTCGGCGAGGACCTTGTCGGTGCGAACTTCGGCGAACAGCCCGCTGACCGTGGTCGCCGGCACGGCCGCCGCGTCGGCCACTGCCTTCGCGAGGTCGTCGGCGTTGGCCAGTTCGTAGCTGAACGTGTCGAGCTCCGGATCGGCGAGGACGTAGCGCAGCTCACCGGGAATGGTGGCGCCGTAGCGGCGCACGAGTTGCGCCTTGCGGATCCACCGGCCACGCGATGCGCGCTGCCCGACAATCCGAAGTGTTCGCTTGGCGTCGAAGCCGCCGGGTTCCGCCACGGCGCAACCCTAGCGAGCCATTCCGGCCCTCGACTGCAACACGTCGGCTCCTCGATGCGTCGTACGGGATGTGATCGCGCTGTCGACCGACGGGTCCACTGGGCGGGTCCCTGTAGCGCGCGAGTCGGTCTCGGACTTCTCGCGCCGCTGCAGTCTGGACCTGCTCCGCTTCGCCTATCTTTTGTGCGGCGACCGGCATCGCGCCGAGGACCTGCTCCAAGAGGTCCTCCTGGCGATGTACCGGCGCTTCGGCGGCGACCTGCCCCTCGAAAACCCCGTCGGCTACGCCCGGCGAGCGTTGGCCAACGCGAACATCAGCTGGTCCCGGCGGGCGGCGAGCCGGGAGCTCATTCTGGAGACGGTTCCCGACGGTGTGTCGCTGGAAATCCCGGATCCGGCCGTGCGCGACGCCCTGTGGCAGTCGCTTCGCCGGCTGCCGGTCCGGCAGCGGACGGTGCTTGTTCTGCGTTTCTACGCCGACGCCACCGACGCCGAGATCGCGACGGCGCTCGGTTGCCGTCAGGGCACGGTGCGCAGCCTGGCGTCCCGGGCCCTCGCGGCCCTGCGGCTCGATACGTCGCTCGACGGAAAGGGGGCGGACTCATGACCGCCGACCTCGAAACCGCCGTGCGGTCGATGCTGCGGGAACGCGCGCACGACATCGACACGGTGCCCGCCGACTTCGAAGACCTTGCGAGCCTCGACGTGCTGGATCTGGACGCCCGGCACCGCTTCGACCGGCGCAACCACCCCAATCCCTGGTTGATCGCCGCCGCCGTTGCGGCCGTGCTGGCCGTGATCGGCACGGCGGTCGCCTTCCGCGGCGGGGACAGCCGCCGGTCACCGGCTACCACTCAATCGCCGTCGCCGCTCCACAGCTCCGCCCCGGCGCCGTCCCCGACCGGTCATGCCCGACGATCGATTTCGCTGTCCTGGTTCGGGATGAAGTCCATCGCCGGATTCGCCGAACACGCCCGCGCGTCCGAGCCGGGGTACCGCTGGCTCGCGGTGCGCGGCCGCACCGACACCGGCGTGCCCGTGGGCTGCAACGGATGCGAGTCGGCCTCGGCCTACATCTACGTTCTCGACAAGGGCCGCTTCACCCGGGCATCGTCCGTTCGCGCCTGGACCGAGGTCAGCGTGGGCGGCCGAACCGGATACCTCGGCTCGATGCCGTCGTACCCCGACGGCAGGCACGAGCTGCCGACCCTGGCCTGGGAGTTCCGGCCCGGCGAGTGGGCGCTGGTGCAGGGCGTGACCGCCATCGGCAGCACACGCGACGCGCTGGTCAGGATCGCCGCGGCCGTCGAGCCGGCCCGGTCCGTTCCCATCGAGCTGCCCTTCCGGCTCGACTACGTCCCGTCCCTGCCGATCACCGCCATCGAGGACGACCGCAGCGAGGGATACGCCTTCACCATGGACTTCGGCTCGAGCGACGGCGTCAGCATGAACATCACGCTGTGGAACCAGAAGACCTTGGCCGGGCGCTACGACAGCAGCAACGCGATCCCGCAGACGATCGGCGGATTGCCCGGCTACTTCAGCACGAACGAGGGCGCGGCGGTCCGCTACGCCACCGGCCTGGCGCTCATCTCGGTGTCCGGGATCGACAACACCATGGTGGGCGAGCCGCAGTCCCGGGTGGATGCCCAGACGCGACTGCTGATGACCCGGATCGTCAACGGCGTGCACTGGACCAACGGGACCGGCCGCGCGCCCTACCTCGCGGCCGAGAAAGCCATCCCCTAAGCCGGTTCCCTCGGCCGATACCGTTTGCCCGTGTCCGCCGTCGTCCGCCGCGCCCGCACCGCTGACGTCCCGGCGATCAAATCGATCGTCGACATCTACGCCGGCTCCGGCCGCCACCTGCTGGCCAAGGAACTGGTGACGCTCTACGAGGACGTCCAGGACTTCCAGGTCGCCGACCTCGACGGCACGGTCGTCGGCTGCGGTGCTCTGCACGTCCTGTGGTCGGATCTGGGCGAGATCCGCACGGTCGCCGTCCATCCCGACCACCTCAAGCAGGGCATCGGCCAACAGATCCTGCAGAGCCTGATCGCGACGGCGTACGACTTGGGCCTGTCCCGGTTGTTCGCCCTCACCTTCCAGACCGAGTTCTTCGCCGAGAGCGGCTTCGTCGAGATCGAGGGGGCGCCCGTCGATCACGACACCTACGACGCACTGCGTCGCTCGTACGACCCGGGCGTCGCCGAGTTCCTGAATCTGGAGTACGTCAAGCCGAACACTCTCGGCAACACCCGGATGTTGCTGAATCTGTCCTGACCCGCGTGTCTCACCGGTCACACCCGTCCCAACGGCTAACGTCGATGCTACGGAGGTGATCGCATGGCCACGCTCGATCGCATTGAACCGGCGTACACGCCGTGGACCCCATCGGCGGCCGGCCTCGCCACCGAGGACGAGACCTACACCGGCCGTCACCGCAAGCCCGGCAGCAGGTCGCTGTCACTGATGCGGATGTTCTACGCGCCACGCCACCGCAGCCGCTGACGCGCACGCCGGAGCCGCGCGCGGCGCGGAGCGGGCCGCCTCAGACCGGCTCGGACCCTGTGGGCATCGGAGGTTCCACGTCGTCGTCGGCCGGCGCGACGAGGTCGTCGGCGCTGCCACCACTGCGCAGCGTGTAGAGCAGCCCGGCCAGCTCGTCCGGTGCCACGAGCACCTCGCGCGCCTTCGAACCCTCCGAGGGCCCCACGATGCCGCGTGACTCCATCAGGTCCATCAACCGGCCCGCCTTCGCGAAGCCGACGCGCAACTTGCGCTGCAGCATCGACGTGGAGCCGAACTGGGTCGAGACCACCAGCTCGACCGCCGACAGGAGCAGGTCGAGATCGTCGCCGATCTCCTCGTCGATCTCCAACTTCGCCGCCTGCGGCGCCGTGACGTCGTCGCGGTACGTCGGTTGAAGCTGCTTCTTGCAGTGCCCGACGATCGTGTTGATCTCGACGTCGGTGACGAACGCACCCTGCATGCGGGCCGGCTTCGACGCCCCCATCGGCAGGAACAGCGCGTCGCCCTTGCCCAGCAGCTTCTCGGCGCCGGGCTGGTCGAGGATGACGCGGGAATCGGCCAGCGAGGACGTCTTGAAAGCCAGCCGGGACGGGACGTTGGCCTTGATCAGCCCGGTGACCACATCAACCGAGGGACGCTGGGTCGCGATCACGAGGTGGATGCCGGCGGCGCGGGCGAGCTGTGTGATGCGCACGACGGAGTCCTCGACGTCGCGCGGGGCCACCATCATCAGGTCCGCGAGCTCGTCGACGATCACCAACAGGTACGGGTAGGCCGAGTAGACCCGTTCGGAGCCGGGCGGCGCCTTGAGCTCGCCGCTCAACACCTTCTTGTTGAAGTCGTCGATGTGCCGGGTGCCCGAGTGCTCCATGTCCTCGTAACGCATGTCCATCTCGCGCACGACCCATTGCAGGGCGTCGGCCGCCTTCTTCGCGTTGGTGATCACGGGCGTGACCAGATGCGGGATGCCTTGGTACGCGGCGAACTCGACGCGTTTCGGGTCGATGAGCACCATGCGCACCTGGTCGGGCGTGGCCCGGGCGAGGATCGACAGGATCAGCGTGTTGATGCAGCTCGACTTGCCGGCGCCGGTGGCACCGGCGACGAGCAGGTGTGGCATGCGGGCCAGGTTGGCGACGACGAACCCGCCCTCGACGTCCTTCCCGAGCGCAACGAGCATCGGGTGCTGATCGCGCTGCGCGACCTTCGAGCGCAGCACGTCGCCGATCATCACGATCTCCGGGTCGGCGTTGGGGATCTCGACACCGACCGCGCTCTTACCGGGGATGGGGCTGAGGATGCGGACCTCGGCACTCTTCACCGCGTACGCGATGTTTCGGGTCAGGTTGGTGATCCGCTCGACCTTCACACCGGGCCCGAGCGACACCTCGTACCGGGTGACCGTCGGACCGCGATTGAAACCGGTGACGGCACAGTCGACGTCGAACTCCGCGAACACCTGCTGCAAGGCCGCGATGACCTCGTCGTTGGCCTTGGTGTGTTCAAGGTGCGGCGAGCCCGGCGCGAGCGTCGACAGGCTCGGCAACGTGTAGAGCCCGGCGCCGCCCGAGAGCTCGAGCTGCAAGGGGCGGTCGATCGGCGGCAGTTCCGGCTCGACGACCTTGGCCGTACGCGGCTTGCGCGGCTTCGGCGTCGGTGGCGCGTCGCCGTCGATGGCTTCGGCGGGGATCTCCGAGGTGGCCGCGTCGGGATCGGCCTCGACGACGGTGCGCTTGCGCCGCCGCGGCGTCTTCTCGACCGCTTCGACGACCTCGTCGGTGTCGGGCCGCCCGAGGTGCAGCGTCGACCGGAGATACCAGACGAGGACGCTGATGGGCGTCGAGGTGACAACGAGGATGCCGAAGGCGCCGAGCAGGGCCAGCACGGGGACCGCGAGCACCGGGGACAACCCGGCCGAGAGCGGCTTGCCGGCGGCCGTGCCGACCAGGCCGCCGGCATGGGCGCGGCCGTGCGCGGACGACGGGCTGGCCGCCCAGAGATCGAACAGGCCGAGGACGGCGACGGTGAGCGCGACCGAGCCGACCAGAACGCGGCCGCGGCCGCCCGGCTCGGGCGCCTGGCGCAACATGTGCGCGCCGCCGGCGAGCAGCACGATCGGCAGCAGCAACGCGCCGTTGCCTCCGATCGCGCGGCAGACGGTCTCGATCGCATCGCCGACCGGGCCGGCGGCGGAGAACCAGGTGGCCATGGCCGTGATCAGTCCGAAGCCGAGGACACCGAGGGCGGCACCGTCGCGGCGGTGCTCCGGTGAGAGGTCGCGCGCGGTCGCCGCGTTGCGTCTCGCGGCTCGGGCGGTGCCGCCGATGACGGTGGCCAGGGCGCGCCAGATCGCCGCGATCGCCTTGCCGAGGCCCACGAGCGGAGCGGCGAGCGGCGACCGCCCGCGGCGTTTGGCCGCCGGTCTCCTCGACCCGCCCGCAGGCTTGCGTGCCGGTGGCCGCGTCCTCGTCCCAGTGCTCACCCGGCAACGCTAACCCTGAACTTGAGGGTTGTTGGCGTGACCCGCCGAGCGGCGCCGGAAAGTCGGTTCGGCCCCGCGTCAGCCCAGTCCGGCCGCGGCAAGATCCTGGCGCAGGTGGCTCAGCTCGTGGTCGGTCGCGTCCACCAGCGGCAGCCGCACCGGCCCGACGTCCAGACCGCGCAGCCGCAGCCCGGCCTTGACCAGAATCGTGCCCTGGGTTCGGAAGATGCCGGTGTAGATCGGCAACAGCCGGCGGTGCAGGCGCTGCGCTTCGGCCACGTCCCCCCGCTCGAACGCCTCGATCATCGCTTTGGTGTCACGACCGGAGAAGTGGGTGGACGTACCGACGACGCCGACGGCGCCGATCGACAGCCAGGGCAGCGTCTCGGCGTCGTTGCCGCTGTAGAACGCGAGGTCGGTCTCGGCGAGCACCCGGGCGCTGCCGGCGACGTCACTCTTCGCGTCCTTCACGGCCACGATCCGATCGTGCTGGGCGAGGGCGATCAGGTCGTCGGTGTGGATCGGCGTGCCGGTGCGGCTGGGGATGTCGTAGAGCATCACCGGCAGATCAGTGGCGTCGGCGACGGCACGGAAGTGCGCGACCAGCCCGGCCCGCGGCGGCCGGGAGTAGTACGGCGTGACGACGAGGACGCCGTCGGCACCGGCCTTCTCGGCCTGCTGGGCGAGGTGGACGGTGTGCACGGTGTCGAACGTCCCGATGCCGGCCACGACGGCAGCCCGGTCGCCGACGGCATCGACGACTGCGGTGAGCAGCTCGGCCTTCTCGGCGTCCGTGGTGGTCGGTGACTCGCCGGTGGTCCCGCTTATGACCAGCCCGTCGTTGCGCTGTTCGTCCACGAGATAGGTCGCCAGCTCGACGGCCTTGTCGAGATCGAGGGCACCGGCCACGTCGAAGGGCGTGACCATGGCGGTGAGCATGCGACCGAACGGACGGCGCTGATCTGGCTCCACGGGTCAACGATACCCGGGACGGCGGACGGATTCGGCGCTCAGCCCTCGCTGACGAACGGGCTCGAAGCCACCTCGGTGCTGTCCGGAAGCGAGGTGATCTCGAAGTCGGCGAATGCGTTCGGGGCGATGCGCTGCAGCTCGCGCAGACACGCGATGGCCAGCTCGCGGATCTCCACGTCGGCGTGCTCGGAGGCCCGCATCGCGACGAAGTGGCGCCACGCGCGGTAGTTGCCGGTGACGACGATGCGCGTCTCCGTGGCGTTCGGCAGCACGGCCCGGGCGGCCTGGCGCGCCTGCTTCCGGCGCAGGGTCGCGTGATCGACATCGGCGAACTTCTTCTCCAAGCCCTCCAGCAGCTCGGTGTAGGCCTGCACTGCGGCCTCGGAGGCAGAGACGAACTTGGCGTGCAGCTCAGGGTCGTCGGCGATGACCTCCGGCTCAACCATCGCCGCGTCCTTCTCCGGGACGTAGCGCTGGGACAGCTGCGAGTAGCTGAAATGGCGGTGGCGAATCAGTTCATGGGTGAGCGACCGCGAGATGCCGGAGAGGGAGAACGTCACCGAGCCGTGCTCGAGCACGGACAGGTGGCCGACCTCGAGAATGTGCCGCAGGTAGCCGGCGTTGGTCGCCGTCGCCGGGTTCGGCTTCTTCCACGACTGGTAGCAGGCCCGGCCGGCGAACTCGGCCAGCGCCTCACCGCCGTCGGTATCGGTGTCCCACGGAACGTCCGCCGGTGGTTCGAAATGCGTCCAGGCTATGGCCTGAACCTTCAGCGGGACGATGTCGGGCACGCCGTGCTCCCTGCTCTGAGTTCCCTGCGCCGCCTTCCCGGTGGCGCGTGGTGGGTTGGAGGCCCCGAGCGTAACCGGCGGAGGCGACGACGGGACGACGGCACGCGTGCTCGCGCGCGGGGCTGTCCCGGCGACGATCCACTGCCATTGCCATGACGGCATCAGTGATGTCATATTGACAGCATGCAGCTGTCACACCATCTCGCACAAGTCCAGGAGCAACTCCGCACTGCGGCCGCCCTGGGCGACGAGCGGACCCAACAGATCGCCACCGCGCTGGCCGACACGGCGTCCCCGGCCGTCCGCCTCGCCTTGCTGGGCGCGGTCGCGGACGCCGCCGACGAGATCACGTCGGCGTTGCTGGACTTCCCGAGCGCGCCGGCCGTCGCGGTCCGGCTCGACGGGGACGAGGTCAGCGTCGACGTCCGCTCGACCGAGCCGGAGCCGCCCGCCGAGGAGGTGCGGCGCGACGACGGCGACACCACCGCCCGGATCTCGCTGCGGCTGTCGGACTCGCTGAAGACCGACATCGACGCCGCGGCCGAGCGCGACGGCATGTCCGTCAACACCTGGCTGGTGCGCGCCGCCTCGGCGGCGCTACGGCAGGCCGGCACCACCGCCGCCGCCGGTGCGCCGGACGGCTCCGGCCGCGGCCGGCAACGACGCGACAACCAGCACCGGATCACCGGCTGGATCAACGGCTGACGAGGAGTACGACATGCCGAAGCACAGCTTTCCGATCGACGGACCCATCAACCTGCTCGTCCGGATCGGGCACGGCTCGGTCACCGTGGACACCGAAGACGGCCTGGAGCAGGCCAGCGTCGAGATCCAGGCCGGGAAGAACGCGGGCGAGCTGCTCCACCAGACAGTGGTCATGATGAGTGGCCGGACGCTGACCGTCGCCGCGCCTCGGCAGGGCGGAATCTTCGACCTGCCGGTCTTCGGCCGCCGCATCGGCCGCAGCCTGGACGTCAAGGTCGTCGTTCCGACCGGAACCGCGGTCAAGATCAGTACCGTGACGGCGCCGATCACCGTCGTCGGTCATGTCGGCGGCGCCGACCTGGCCTTCGGCGCGTCCGACGCCGGGCTGCGGCACGTCGAGGGGAACTTGCGGCTGCGATTCGGCAGCGGAAACGCGCGGGTGGTTCAGGTGACTGGTTCGGTCGAGCTGCGCTCGGGCTCCGGCTCGGCCTCCTTCGGCGAGATCGGCGGCGCCCTCAATGCGGGCTGCGGCAGCGGCGATCTGGACGTCCACGTGATCCGTGGAGCCGTCCGCTCGCGCTGCGGCTCGGGCTCGGCCCGGCTCGGCGAGGTGCACGGCGACGTGGATCTCGCGACCGGCTCGGGTGGGCTGGAGATCGGCCTGCCGACCGGCGTCACGGCGCGGCTGGACGTCCACAGCGGTTCCGGACAGGTCAGTTCCGAACTGCCTATCGACGACAAGCCGGCCTCGACGGAGGATGTGATCACCGTCCGGGCCAAGACCGGCAGCGGCGACGTGCGGCTCTTCCGCGCGGCCTGAGCGGATCGGGTCAGGATTCGGCCGGTCAGCCCGGCTCGGCGACCAGGTCGGCGGCCAGCGCTGCATAGCGACCCCTGCGGCCCAGCAACTGCTCGTGGGTTCCGCGCTCGACTATCCGACCGCGATCGAGGGCGACGCTCTGGTCGACGTGCCGCACGGTGGAGAGCCGATGCGCGATGGCCACCGTCGTCCGCCCGCTGGACGCGCGGATTGCGCAGCAGCATGCGGGCTAGCGCCAGCCGTTGCCGCTCGCCGCCGGAGAACCGGTCGCCGCCAGCGCCGACCACGGTGTCGTAGTCCGACAACCCGGCCAGGGCCACTGCGAGAGCGGCGA
>NZ_JBHEMO010000050.1:0-13909 GCF_046262535.1 Jatrophihabitans sp.
ACTCCAGTCAACCGTCGAGGAACTCGAGACGACGAACGAGGAATTGCAGTCGACCAACGAAGAACTCGAAACGATGAACGAAGAGCTCCAGTCGATGAACGACGAGCTTCAGGCCACCAACGAGGAACTGCGCGAGCGCACGAGTGAGATCTCCTCGTTGAACGATTTCATGGAATCCATCCTCGGCAGCCTCGATGCCGCCGTCATCGTGCTCGACCGCGACCATGTCGTCCGTGTCTGGAACCGGCACGCGGAAGACCTCTGGGGACTGCGCGAGGATGAAACTCTCGGGGCGCACTTCCTCAACCTCGACAGCGGCCTGCCGACCGAACAACTCAAACCACTGATCGGCGATGTCCTGCACGGCGAGGACCCGGCCGCCGAACTGAAACTCGACGCCATCAACCGGCGTGGACGCTCGATCGCCCTACGCGTCACGGTCACCCCGCTGCGCTCGGACAGCGACGCACCGACCGGCGTGCTGGTGCTCATGGAACAGCCGCCACCGCGATCCGACACGGATGCGACAGCTCCCGGCTCCGAAAAACGCGGCTTCGACGGGCCAGATTCGGGCTAGGCCGCTGTCAGCGCCTTGGCCCGCTGCAGCGCGGCCTGCGCCCGATCGCTGGCGTGCCGAGCGAAATTGAACTGGCTGCTGGCCTGCATCAGTTGGGCCGCCGTTCTGTGCAACTTGGCCGCTTCGCGCGCGGCCGCCGCGCTGCGCAGTCGAGCCGCCGCGGCGTCGCGGCGGACTTCAGCCGACCGCGACGCAGATCCCGGCGGCATCACGCCCACTGGTGTCGGCGCGCATGGTGGCAAAGCATCGGAGTAGGCCACCGGAAACGTGGCTGCCCCCTGATCGACGAAGATCTCAAGCAAGGCTTGCGCGATCCGGTCGTGCTCGAGCGCTCCGCAGGGCACGCCCGCAAGTCGCTGCGCCAACCACACCTCGTCGCCGACGCCGCCGACGGCGACGTAGTGCACCCACAACTCGTCCAGATTCACCCCGGCGAGATCCATCCCGTCGCGCAGACTGAACCCGATCTGGTCGCTCATATCGCTCCTCGGCGGTGCGCGCGCGGTCGGCCGGACTGCGCGCGGTTGAGCCTGCCCACCTCAACCACTGTGCCAGCATCAGTCAGGACTGGCCACCAAGGCGACGACTTTTGGTCCGTGACAATCCGCCCCTGGGCGTAGCGTGAGCCAATGCAGGACGTCGAACACAACCCGGAGCCCGGGACGACGACGGCTTCCCGCGTCGTGGTTATCGCGGCGTCCTTCGGCGGTCTGCAGGCGATTCGGACCGTGCTAGCCACGCTGCCCGAGGCCTTTCCCGCGCCCATCGCGGTCGTCCTGCACCGCGCGGTCGCACCCGCTGACCCGCTCGCCCGGATCCTGGCCCGCGATTGTCAGCTCGCGGTCCGCGCCGCAGCCAACCTCGCGCCGCTGCTCGCGGGGACTGTCGCAGTGTTTCCCGCCGGTCACCGGTGCGGCGTCGCCCCCAACCACAGGGTGCGGGTCCGGCCCGCTGACGGGCAGCGGCTGTCAGCCGATCTGGTCATGCAGGATGCGGCGCACCACTATCAAGCCGGCACGATCGGGGTGGTACTGACCGGCAAGCTCGCCGACGGCGCTCAAGGGGTCCGAGGAGTCAAACGGGCCGGCGGGACGGTCATCGTGCAAGACCCGGCCGAGTGCGCCGCAGCGGGCATGCCCACCGCAGCCCTGGCTACCGGCTGCGTCGACCACACCCTGCCGCTGGCCATGATCGGACCCACGCTGATCGCCCTGGCCATGGCTCCGGGTGTCGCTGAGCTAGGCGGCCCGCAGGCGACAGAAATGACCCTGTGACACCGTGTTAGTTCTCGAGGTGTCTCAGATGCCCGTGAGCATCCAGCGGAGCGCCGGCGAGCAGGCTCGGCAACTGTTCGCTGAAAAAGATCGTCGCCAACAGTTGACGTCGACTTCGGACGCCGGTCTTGTCGAAGATTGCTTTCAGGTGATCCTGCACCGTCCATGGTGACAGGAAGAGACGTTCGCTGATTTGCTGCGTGGAGTGCCCGCGGGCGACCAGCTCGGCAATCTCGCGCTCGCGGGCGGTGAGGCCGAGCGCCTCCAGCCGTAGTGATGCCGTTTGTTCCGGTGCTGCGCGCTGGACGACCACCGCGACCCGCTGCGAGTGGCCCCCGTCGGGCAGGGACGCGTGTAGCGAGATCCACCCTGATGCGCTGGCGATGTGGACCGTCCGGCTTTGACGGGCCGTGCGCACGGCTTCAGCGGTGGTGAGGACGGGGATCGGCATGATCTGCCGGGTGGCAGGGCTGAGGCTGCGCAGGTCTTCCAGAAGCTGCTCGGCGGTGGCGGTGATCAATTCGGGCTCGTTGCGGGGGCCAAGGATGACAAGGCCTGGTGCCCGAGGATCGTCGCCGCCGCGGGCGGCCGAGAGGCGGACCGACTGCCGAAGGGCGTCTGCGATCGGGCCGGACAGCTCCGCCATCAGCCGGACGTCCGAGTCGCCGAAATCGCCGGACCGTTCGCTGCGATGGATGACGACGCATCCCCACGCGCGCTGGCGAGTCACGAACACGGCGCGCAGTTCGTGCGGCGTACCGCACTTGGCCAGAAATTCACGGTAGCGCGCGCTGTGCTGCGGACGCCCCCGCGTCGACTGGCTCAAGACGCCAACCGGTGAGCGGCGCCGGGCCAGCGCGGCGAAGGCGTTGACGTCCGGTCGTAGGTACTCGCTCGCCAGCACGGCCTGGGCCGCGCGCGGCTCGGAGTCGGTGTTGAGGAACCCGTTGGCGATGAGCTCTTCGGGGTTCGCGGTAGTGAGCAGGAGCGTGTCCGGGTCGAGGCCATGCCAGCATGCGGCGTCGAAGGGCAGTGCGCGACGCAGTCGCGCCCCGATCTGCCGGTGCAGTTCGGCGAGCGGTAGCCCGCGTCCGCCCAGCCGGCGCACGTCCTCGACCACTCGGTCCGCGTCCCACTGCGCCACAGCAGAACTGTTCATCCGCACCGGCGAGAGTGCAAGCCACGTGCACGAAATATCCCAGGTCCGGCGGGATGGCCGATCGAGTCAACCACCGCGAACCTATGAATCCCTACTCGTTCGGAGGCATCACATGACCACCCAGTCCGCGACATCCATCGCCTTTGCAATCCCGGTCCTGCCGGGCCAAACCGATCTCGACCGCCGCACCATGCACTCCTGTTGGCACGGCGAGCGCAGCGGGCAGCATGCGGCCTCGCGCCGTCGCCACGGCATCACGCGCGAATCGGTGTGGATTCAGGCCACTCCCGATGGAGACGTCGTCGTCGTGGTGATCGAGGCTCACGACATCGCCGCCGCTCTAGCAGGGCTCGCCGATTCCGACAGCGAATTCGACAGCTGGTTCCGCGAGCACATCCGAATCGTTCACGGCATCGATCTGCAAGCCGGTCTCGCACCGACCGAACAGGTTCTCGACTACCGGGCCGCCCAATCCGCGGGCTGAGCGTGGTGCCTGACGCTTCGCATGTCGCGACCCAGGTGAGACTCATGTCGCGGGACACCGCAATTGGTGGAGCTGAGGGGATTCGAACCCCTGACCCCCTCGATGCGAACGAGGTGCGCTACCGGACTGCGCCACAGCCCCTGACGGGACGGCCCGAGGGCCGTCGATCAGGTTATCAGCCGGAACCGGTCAGCTGGCGCGCCGCTGGACCGCGGCCGGAGCCAGCTCCTCGTTGTAGAGCCCGGTCAGGTCGATCGTGTCCATGCTCATCAGCTCGACGTCGTCGTCGTCGATGCGGACGATCGACTCCGGCGCCTGCTCGAAGCGAGCGATCTCCTCGGTGGCGTCGTAGCCGGCGGGCCGGCGGGCCGATGCCCGCAGCTGCCGGTTCTCGCGCCGGGCCCGGTCACGCAGCGCCTGATTGCGCAGGAACAGGACGTAGCCGGTGAAGCCGAGCAGGAAGGGCAGGGCGAGCAGCCACATCGCGCCGCCCATGACCACTGCCAGCAGCCCGAAGACGACGCTGCCGCCGACCAGGATGCCGAGCGAGCGACGCCGGCGGCCCAGCATCTGCGCGCGGACCTCGGACAGTTCGGAACGGTCGGGCGGGTACATCAGCGCCTCCTGGGCGGCGGGCACGGGGCGGCGGTCGGGGGCCGCGAGCTTGGCGCGGTTCTGCCGCGGGACGTAGACCTCGGCCCGCACCTCGTCCGGCGTGCCGGCCCGGCGGCCCAGCGCGCGCATCGCGCGGCCGAAGCCCTCCACGGACCGCTCGCGGCGCCGCTCGTCGGAGCGGCGCAGCACCATCGGAACGACGACGATCAGCCAGAGAACGGTGAGGACGGCGACCGTCATCAACGGTGACAACATCCAGCACCTCCAGTCACACCAGTAACACGCTGCCGCTCAAGTTAGTGACGGGAACGCCCGGACCGTCGTACGCGCTGCGGCGTGTCGACCAGGAACCTCGACTTGAGGTTGAGAACCCGCGGCGCAGGGGAGGGCCGGTGCCCGGTGATCAATTCCCTCCGCAGCGCACCGGGGGACGCCGGGACGGGACGTGATCACCGGGCTGGGACGTTCTCAGCGCCAGGCCGGATCCGGCGGCAAGGCGGGCAGCCGCGACACCATGCTGCGTCCGGCCAGCTCCTCGACGGTCACCGCGAAGGCGACGTGGTCACGCCACCCGCCGTCGATGTCGAGGAAGCGCTCGTAGAAGCCCTCCTGCCGCAGGCCGAGCTTCTGGACGACCCGCAGACTGGCCGCGTTCTCCGGCCGGATGTCGACCTCGACCCGGTGCAGTCCGGCCGGGCCGAAGCAGTGGTCGATCGCCAGCGCCAAGGCGGTGGGCGTGATCGACCGGCCGGCCATTGCGCTATCCACCCAGTAACCGACCGTGCACGAGCGCAGCGCCCCCTGCACGATGTTGGAGACGTTCAGCTGGCCGACGAGCCGGCCGCCGTACACGATCATGAACGGCAGCATCAGGCCCTTGCGGGCGCTCGAGCGCAGCGCCGAGTGCAGCGCCGGCCACGCCGCGACCGAGTTGCGCTCGTCCCAGCTGTGCGTGGACGTCGGCTCCCACCGTTCGAGCCACTTCTCGTTGCGCAGCCGGATCTCACTCCACGCCCGCGCGTCACGCAGCCGCGGCGGGCGGAGCAGCACCGGTCCGGTCGACGGGGTCGCCGGCCAGCCCGGGATCTTGGTCATGCGCGGTCCCGGACGGCTACCGGTTGGACAGCAGCAGTGGCATGACCGTCACCTGCGAGCCGGCGACCACCTCGGTGTCCTCTTCCGGGACCACGACGAGGCAGTTCGACAGGGCGAGCGACGCAATCAGGTGTGAACCGGCGCCGCCGACGAACGACACGCCGTAGCCGCCACCCGCCTCTCGATGCAGGACGCCGCGGCGGTACTGCCGCACGCCGTGCGGGCTACGCGCGCCCTCCAATGCGACCGCCTGGACCGTCGCCCGCTGCAGGCTGCGCTTGCCCAGCATCTTGCGAATGGCCGGCCGCACGAAAGCTTCGAACGACACCAGGCTGCTGACCGGGTTGCCTGGCAGGCAGAAGATCGGCACCTTGTTGCCGAGGTGCCCGAAGCCCTGCGGTTTGCCCGGCTGCATCGCGACCTTGGTGAACTCGACGGTGCCGAGGTCGGACAGCGCCTCCTTCACGACGTCGAAGGCGCCCATGCTGACGCCACCGGTGGTCAGCAGGACGTCGGCGCGCAGGAGCTGGTTCTCGAGTGTGTCCAGCAGCTTGGCGTGGTCGTCGGCGACGATCCCGATCCGGCGGGCGTCAGCGCCCGCATCCTTCGCCGCGGCGGCGATCATGTACGAGTTCGAGTCGATGACCTCGCCGAACGCGGGACGGTGGCCCACCTCGATCAGCTCGCTGCCAGTGGACAGGATGATGACGCGGGGACGGGGCCGGACGGTGACCCGGTCGCGGCCGATCGCCGCCAACAACGCCAACTGCTGCGGCCCCAACGCGGCGCCGGCGGCGAGCGCCGGAGCGCCCGCGGCGAGGTCCTCGCCGGTGCGGCGGACGCATTCGCCGGTCCGGGCCGGCCGGTTGATCGCCACGCGGGCGAGGCCGCGGTCGGTGTCCTCCAACGGAATCACCGCGTCGGCACCGGCCGGGATGGGCGCGCCGGTCATGATCCGCATGGCGAGGCCGGGGCCCATCCCGGAACGCGACTTCGCGCCTGCCGCCACGTCACCGACGACTTGCAGGCGCACGGGATCGGCCGACGTGGCGTCGCGGGTGTCGATGGCCCGCACCGCGTACCCGTCCATCGCCGAGTTGTCGAAGCTCGGCAGCGGGAAGTCGGCGCTGATGTTCTCCGCCAGCAGCAAGCCCTGCGCATCGAGCAGTGTGAGCTCGATCGGATCGATGGAGCCGATGGCGTCCAGCACGACCGACAGGTGCTCGTCGACCGTCCGCAGGCGATCGTCGTCAGCCACCAGTAACTCTCCTCGCGTGCTCAGTGCCCCTGATCGCGCGGACGGATTCAGCCGTCCTCGGGCTCATACTCCCGCAACCAGGCCCGGAAGTCGGATCCGATGTCGGGATGTCGACCGGCCAGCTGGACGACGGCCTTCATGTAGTCCAGCCCGTTGCCCGTGTCATAGCGCCGGCCGCGGAAGACAACGCCGTGCACGGGAACACCGTCGTGCGCCAGCCGCTGCATCGCGTCGGTCAGCTGGATCTCGTCCTTCGCGCCGGGTTGCGTCGCGCGCAACGCCTCGAAGATCTCCGGTGGCAGGACGTACCGCCCGATGATCGCCAGCGTGCTCGGGGCGGTCTCCGCCGGAGGTTTCTCGACGAGTTCGACGATGGCGACGACCTCTGCCTCCGGGTCGCTGTCCGGAGTGAGGGCGACACTGCCGTACTTGCTGATCTCCGACCGCGGAACGTCGATGAGCCCGATGACGATGCCGCCGTGCTCGCTGTACACGTTCAGCATCGTGTCCAGCAGCTGGTCGCGGTCGTCGATGAGGTCGTCGGGCAGCAGGACGGCCAGCCCCTCGCCGTCGGCGAACTGCTCCCCGTGACCGACCGCGTGGCCGAGCCCGCGGGGGTCCTTCTGGTCGACGAAGGTGAACCTCGCGAGGTCGGGGGCGCGGCGGACGAGCTCGAGTGCGGCCGCGTCCCCCTTCTGCTCCAGCGCCGCCTCGAGTTCGGTGTCGCGCTCGAAGTACTCGGCGATGCCGTGCTTGTCGGGGCTCACGACGAACAGCACCTCGTCGACGCCGACCCGGGCCGCCTCCGTGACGACCAGCTCGATGGCCGGTGTCGTGACGATCGGCGCGAGCTCCTTCGGTACCGCCTTGGTCAGCGGCAGAAACCGCGTGCCTCGACCCGCCGCAGGAATGAGCGCCTTCCGGACGCGGTGCCTCGTCATCCTTCGAGACTACGGGGCCAGAATTGCCCGGTGGACCACGCGAGGCGACCGGACAAGCGCTCGCTGCGCGACGAGCTGTCGGCCGTCCGGCGCGCGCGCGATCCCGCGGCCCTGGAATCGGCCCGGGCCGCAGTGCGCGCACATGTGCTCGAGCGCGTCGCCGGCATCGATGTGGTCGCGGCCTACGTGCCGCTGCGAACGGAGCCGGGTTCGGTCGAACTGCTCGACGAACTCAGCGCCCGGGGCGTCCGCGTCCTGGTGCCCATAACGCTGCCCGACAGGGATCTCGACTGGACGATGTGGACGGCCGACGGTGGCGGAGAGCCGCTCGGGCTGGACGCGGTGGCGACGGCCGGACTGGTCCTGGTGCCGGCCCTGGCGGTGGCGCGCGACGGCACCCGGCTCGGCCGCGGGGGCGGTTCGTACGACCGCGCCCTCGCGCGTTGCGCCCCCGATGCCGTCGTGGCGGCGCTGCTCTTCGACGGCGAGTTGGTCGATCGACTGCCGCGCGACGACTGGGACGTCCCGGTGGCGGCGGTCGTCGCCCCGGCGGGCTGGGTCGGGCTGGACAGGAATACCGATATCGGTTTCGATCGTTAGCAGTCGTAAGCTGAGAGTGCCAACGGGCGAAATCGCGCCCGGCACCCTGACCGAGCTCGCCGGAGGACCGCATGCCCACCTATCAGTACGCGTGCACTGATGCGGACTGCGGCAACCAGTTCGAGCTGGTCCAGTCCTTCACCGACCCGGCCGCCAGCGAGTGCCCGGTGTGCGGCAGCCGCGTGCGCAAGGTCTTCTCGGCCGTCGGCGTGGTCTTCAAGGGATCAGGCTTCTACCGCACCGACAGCCGCGCCGGCGCCGGCAAGTCGAGCGAGTCGTCCTCCGCGTCGGACTCGAAGGATTCGGGCAGCAAGTCGAAGGAGCCGGCTACTGCGTCCACGCCTTCCTCGTCGTCCTCCTCCCCGTCATCCGACTCGTCGAGCGGTTCCAGCTCTTCTTCCTCGTCGTCGTCATCGTCAACGAGCGGCAAGACGGCCGCGTCCGCCTGACACACCACGGCGACAGCCCCGGCCGGGCTGTCCACAGGGCGCACGGTCGTCCACAGGGACCGGTCGCACGGCGCGAAAGGCCGACCCGCTTCCTAACGTGGCGGCATGCTCCGTTCCGTACGCCGAATGCTCCCTCGCTTCGGCCGAACGCCGCGCCTCTGCGCCGCCGGCCTCTGTCTCATCCTGGCTCTGGCCAGCACGATGGGTGCGCACGCGCAGCGTGCGGCCGCGCCGGCCCCGCGATGGGTGTCGGTCGTCGTCAGCACCTCAGATCTACCGGCCGGCCACCGCATCGCCGGCGCCGACCTCCGCGTGGCCCGGTGGCCGCCGTCCCTGCGACCGGCGGGCGCGCGCGCCGCACCGGGCGCGTTGATCGGTCGTCGCCTCGCCGGACCGGTCACTGCCGGCGAGGCGGTCACCTCGACGCGTCTGTTGGGTAACGGGCTGACGACCGGTCTGGCCCGCGGCGCCGTCGCGGCGGCCGTGCCCCTCGACGATCCGCGCGCCGCCGACCTCGTCCGCCCCGGCGATCACCTCGACCTGCTGGAGACGCCGCGCCCTGGTGACTCGGACACCGCGCCGACCGGGCCGCCGAAGGTGGCGACGGTCGCGTCGCACGCGCTCGTCCTCGCCGTACTCCCCCGCACGGCCGAGGCCGACGCCGAGGTGGTGCTGGCGGTCGACCGCGCCGCCGCCGTACAAATCGCCCGCGACCGCGCCGGGCAGGTATTCGCAGTCGTGGCCGATCCGCCTTAGCATCGCCACCCTGGCGGCGCGCGCCGTCGACGGGGTTTCCTACTCGGAGGACGAGATGCTCAAGGGCTTCAAAGAGTTCATCCTGCGCGGCAACGTCGTCGACCTGGCTGTCGCCGTGGTGATCGGCGCAGCGTTCGGCGCGATCGTGAACAAGCTGGTTGCCGACCTCATCACGCCACTCATCGCGGCGATCGGCGGCAAGCCCGACTTCAGCACGCTCAGCTTCACCGTTCACAAGAGCAAGTTCCTCTACGGCGACTTCATCAACGCCCTGATCTCGTTCTTGATCATCGCCGCCGCCATCTACTTCCTCGTCGTGATGCCGCTCAACAAGCTGGCCGAGCGGCGCGCGGCCCGGCTCGCCACGGGGGTCGAGGAACCGGAGGCGAAGGCCGAGGACGTCCTGCTGCTCGAACAGATCCGCGACCTGCTGGCCGCGCAGGGCGGAGGTGGCGCGCCGAACCCCCGACCGCGCCCCTGACGCCCGTCACTCGTGGTGCGGCGGCCGTTCGCGCTGATACCACTCGTCGTCGCGCTCGGACGGCTCGTCACCCCAACCCACGTCCAGCTCATCGCTCGAGACGTCAGGCAGCACCGGCTCGTGCCGCTCCGCGGGCCGGGCCGTCGGCCCCGGCCCCGGCTCCGGCCCCGACTCCGACTCCGACTCCGACTGAGCGTCGTCCTGGTCATCGGGCATGACACCAGTCTGCCCACTGCAGCAGCTGAGTGCTTTGATGGCTTCGCACGATCCCGTACCGACGCCGGAGGCGCAGACATGGTCGAGTCGAGCAAATTCACCGAGAAGGCGACCGAGCTCGCCGGTCAGGCGGCCCAAGCCGCCGGCCCGGCGATCGAGAAGGCCAAGGAGGTCGCCGTCGACCTGGCCGAGAAGGCCGCCCCACTCGTCGAGAAGGCTGCGGTCATCGCCGCCCAGGGAGTCAGTGCCGCCGCCGAGCGGATCGACAAGGCGACCAGCGGCAAGTACACGGACAAGATCTCCGCGGTCTCGTCCAAGCTCGAGGACGCCCTCGACCCCGACAAGCCCTAGGGGCAGTTGACCCACTCGTCGGTGCCGTCGGTGAACACCTGCCGCTTCCAGATCGGCAAGGTGCTCTTCACTTCGTCGACCAGGCGGGCGCAGATCTCGAAGGCCTCCCGCCGGTGTGCGCTGGAGACCGCCGCCACCAGCGCGATGTCGCCGATGGCCAACATCCCGATCCGATGACTGACGGCAAGGGCCAGGACATCCGGCTCCGCGGCGAAGCGCTCGGCGATGTCGGTCAGCACCTTCTCGGCCGTCGGATGCCCCTCGTACTCGAGCTCGACGACGTTGCGGCCCGAATCGTGGTCGCGCACCACCCCGCAGAAGACGACTCGGGCGCCGGCCGCTGGATGGTCGACCGCTGCCTCGTGCAGCTCGGTCGTCAACGGCTGATCGCTGACGCCGACCAACCGGACGACCTGATCGACCTCGCTGCCCGGCGTCGTTCCGGTCTCGCTCATATCCCGCCTCCCGGCCGGTGGTCGCCGCCGCCCATCTGATCGACCGCATGCTCGAGGAGCGGCGCCAAGACACCCATCCCGTCCCGGACGCCCCCCGGCGAGCCGGGCAGCGTCACCACCAGCGTCGCCCGGATCGTTCCGGCCACGCCCCGCGACAGAACCGATGTCGGCACCTTCTCGCGCGACACCGAACGCAGCGCCTCGGCGATGCCCGGGATCTCCCGCTCGAGAAGGGGTCGCACGGCCTCGGGGGTGACGTCGGTCGGCGTCAGCCCGGTGCCCCCGGTCGTCACGACGGCTCGCGCATCAGCAGCCAGTGCATCGGCGACCGCCTCGCGGATCTGCTCGACGTCGTCGGGCACGATCCGGCGCAGCACGATCTCGTGACCCATCGCGCCCAGCATCGAGGCCAGCAGTTCTCCGCTGTCGTCCGGGCGCTCGCCGGTGGCCGAGCGATTCGAGCACGTGATCACCGCCGCCTTCATGAGGCCTCCCCGGCGGCCCACTCGCCGGAGCGTCCGCCGGACTTGGCCAGCAGCCGGACATCGGTCAGCCGAGCCGACCGGTCGACCGCTTTGACCATGTCGTAGAGCGCGAGGCCGGCCGTGACCACGGAGGTCAGCGCCTCCATCTCCACCCCGGTGCGATCGGCCGTACGCGTGGTCGCCGTGATCTCCACCGAGTCGTCGGTGAGTTCCAGCTCGA
Organism: Jatrophihabitans sp.; assembly: GCF_046262535.1. Lineage (GTDB taxonomy): Bacteria > Actinomycetota > Actinomycetes > Mycobacteriales > Jatrophihabitantaceae > Jatrophihabitans. The sequence continues at coordinate 11,417 of NZ_JBHEMO010000050.1, forward strand.
CACTCACCGCGTGCAGCGCGACCGGGTGACACAGCGGAACGAGGTCGGGCGTGCGCTTCGCACCGGCGATGCCGGCGATCCGCGCGACCGCCAGGGCGTCACCCTTGGGCAGACCGTCGCGACGGAGCAGAGCGATGACCTCGGCCGTGGTGACGAACCGACCGGCCGCCCGCGCCTCACGCACGCTGATGTCCTTGGCGGAAACGTCCACCATGCGGGCCTCGCCCCGCCCGTCGACATGCGTCAGTCGGGACCTTGGTTCCGGGGGGCGGGTCATTGGCCCAGGGTAGTTAGCCCGGGCCGCCGGTAACTTCCTGCCACGGCAGTACTTGCGAGTTCACCGCCACCTCATATTGCGCGAAGCGGTTCTAACTTGTGCCGGACCCTGAACTAGCGGGGATCGGTACGCCACCCAGGAGGTTGTTTTGAAGGTCCGTACACGAGGACTGACCGTCCTCATCGGGACGTCGGCGCTGATCGCTGCCGCCCTGTCCGTTCCGGCATCGGCCGGAGCCGCCCCGACTGGCGGAGTACGCAACCCGTACTCGCCGGCCTACGGCCATTCCTACCGTCACGGGGTCCTTCCGACCCGGGAGCTGAACACGAAAATGCAGGGCTGGGAGAAGCTGCACAACAACGCCGTCTCCACCAGTGCCCGCACCCTGGCCTACGGCGGGGGCGTCGACGGCATCGGCGTGCAGAGCGGTCACTCCAAGGTCTATCTCGTCTTCTACGGCACCCAGTGGGGCACCCAGACCACGACCAACGGTGTCAGCAGCTTCTCCGGCGACACGAACGGCGCGGCCCAGGCCGCGCAGAACATGTTCAATGGCATCGGCACCAACAACGAGCTGTGGTCGGCCGACCTCACCCAGTGGTGCGACGGCCCGAACGTCGCCGCCGGCGCAACGAGCTGCCCTTCGAATGCGGCATTCATCCCGTACCAGGCCGGCGGTGTGCTGTCCGGCGTCTGGTACGACAACACCAAGGCATCGCCGTCCGGAGCGACCGCGGCTCAGCTCGGCAGCGAAGCGGTCAGCGCCGCCGCGCACTTCGGCAACACGACCGCCGCCGCCAACCGCGACTCGTACTACGTGATCCTCTCGCCGCACGGCACGAACCCGGACAACTACCAGAGCCCGACGCAGGGTTACTGCGCGTGGCACGACTGGAACGGTGACGTCGGCGTCTCGTCCCCCTACGGCGACATCGCGTTCAGCAACCAGCCGTACAACATCGACATGGGCTCGAGCTGCGGCACCCACTTCATCAACAGCGGCGCTTCGGGCATCACCGACGGCTACACGATGACGCTCGGCCACGAGTGGCAAGAGATGATGTCCGACCAGAACCCGGCGGGCGGGTGGACGAACCACCAGACCAGCAGCGCGTACTACCAGCAGGAGAACTCCGACGAGTGCGCCTGGATCGCGGCTGGGCAGACCGGCGGGGCGGCCAACATCACCTTCGCCACCGGCACGTTCGCCGAGCAGGCGTCGTGGTCGAACGACACGAACAGCTGCGCCATCTCGCATCCGATCGTCGGCGGCACCAGCACGGGCAACACCGTGACCGTCACCAACCCGGGCAATCAGACGGGGACGGTCGGCACGGCGAAGAGCCTGCAGATCCAGGCGACGGATTCCGCTTCGGCCGCGCTGACGTACTCGGCGACCGGACTGCCGACCGGACTCTCGATCAACGCATCGACGGGCTTGATCTCCGGTACGCCGTCGGCCGCCGGCACGTTCAGCACGACGGTCACCGCGAAGGACAGCACCAATGCGTCCGGCAGCACCTCGTTCACCTGGACGATCAGTCCGGCCGGTGGCGGTTGCGCGAGCCCGGGCCAGAAGCTGGGCAACCCGGGCTTCGAGACCGGCACCGCTGCTCCGTGGACGGCGACGGCAGGGGTGGTCGACAACTCCACGTCCCAGCCGGCGCATTCGGGTAGCTGGAAGGCCTGGATGGACGGCTACGGCTCAGCGCACACCGACACGCTCAGCCAGTCGGTGACGATTCCAGCCGGATGCTCGGCGACGTTCAGCTTCTGGCTGCACATCGACTCGGCTGAAACGACCACGTCGGTGGCGTACGACAAACTGACGGTGAAGGCGGGCAGCACGACCTTGGCCACGTACTCCAACCTCAACAAGGCCACGGGATATGTGCAGAAGTCGTTCAGTCTCTCCTCGCTCGCCGGCCAGACCGTGTCGGTGTCGTTCAGCGGCAGTGAGGACTCGTCACTGCAGACGTCGTTCGTCGTCGATGACACCGCGGTGACGCTCAGCTGACAGAATTCTGAACAACAACACCGGCGGGCCGCCTAGGGAACCAGGCGGCCCGCCGTGTCTACCGCGCTGCTGCCACGGCGGCCCAGGCGCCGTAGCTGCTCACATCTTGCTTGGGCATGATCGGGTGATCATGCGACGTCCCTCGCGGGCCACCTGGCCCGTCCTCGTCATCACAGCCGTCCTCGCGGTAGCGGCGGCC